>CAZCFA010000156.1:0-1541 GCA_964497825.1 uncultured Conexibacter sp. | reverse complement strand
CCGCTCCACGCAGAGGGCGGCGAGCGCGTCCCCTACATCTGGTCGCAGCAGCTAGCCTCGATCCACCGATAGCGGCCTAAGAGAACACCGCCGGGGCGTCCGCCCGGCGCTTGAGAATGCGGATTGCTGAATCCCGGTCTCGAGCCCGAAAGGACACCCCGAAGGTGAAAGCGAAAACGCTCGGCGCAAAGGTAGAAGTTCGCCCGGACGGCGAAGGCCTGATCTCCCATTCCGGCGCCTTCCTGCTCGCCGAGCTCAGCGACCGGCTCGGCCTCACCGCGGCCCTCGCGGCGGCGATGGCGCCGACCCGAAAGCGCCGCTCGGCCCACGAGCCCGGCGTCGTCCTCCGCGACCTCGCCGTCGCGATCGCCGACGGCGGCGACTGCGTCACCGACCTCGGCGTCCTCCGCGGCCAGGCCGACCTGTTCGGAGCGGTCGCCTCCGAGACCACCGTCCACCGGATCCTGCGCACCGTCGACGAAAGCTGCCTGGAGCGGATCCGCGCGGCGCGGGCGCGGGCCCGTGCGGCGGCCTGGGCCGCCGGCGCCCGCCCCGACGAGCTCGTCATCGACATCGACGCGACCCTGATCACCGCCCACTCCGAGAAGCAGCGGGCGGCCGGCAACTACAAGGGCGGCTTCGGCTTCCACCCGCTGCTCGCCTACCTCGGCTCCGAACCGCTGGCCGCCGAGCTGCGGCCCGGCAACGCCGGCTCGAACACCGCCTCCGATCACTTCGAGGTCCTGACCAGCGCGCTCGAGCAGCTTCCCGTGGCCGAGCTCGAGCGCGAGATCACGGTTCGCTGCGACGCCGGCGGCGGCACCCACGCCTTCACCTGCGACTGCCGTTCCGCCAACGTCCGCTTCTCGGTTGGCTACGAGCTCACCCCGGCGCTCCGGGAGGCGATCCTCGATCTGCCCGAGTCGGCTTGGCAGGCAGCGATCGAGGCCGACGGCTCGGTCCGCGAGGGCGCCTGGGTGGCGGAGCTGACCGGCCACGTCCCGCTCGGACGCTGGCCCGAGCGGACGCGGCTGATCGTCCGCCGCGAACGCGCCCATCCCGGCGCCCAGTTCTCCTTCACCGACCACGACGGCCACCGCTTCACCGCCTTTCTGACCGACACCGCCGGCGGGATCGCCGGACTCGAGCTCCGCCACCGCCGCCGGGCGCGGGTCGAGGACGCGATCCGCTGCGGCAAGGAGACGGGGATGCGGAACCTGCCGTTCGCCGACTTCGCCCTCAACGAGGTCTGGCTCGAGCTCTCGCTGCTCGCCCAGGAGCTGCTCTGCTGGTCGGGGTCGCTGCTGCTCGGCGGCGAGCTCGCGCTCGCCGAGCCGAAGCGGTTGCGCCAGCGCCTGCTGCACGTCGCCGGGCGGCTCGTCCGCTCCGGACGCCGGCTCGTCCTGCGGCTGCCGCGGAGCTGGCCCTGGGCGGAAGAGCTGGCCGCCGCGTTCGCTGCCCTGCGGACGCTGCCGGCACCCTCGCCGCCCTAAACGGGCCCCGAGGTCCGTCATCGCCAGCGCTCCCAGCTACGCCGGCTC
>CAZCFA010000155.1:0-1586 GCA_964497825.1 uncultured Conexibacter sp. | reverse complement strand
AGCTCGAACGCCTCGGCGAGATCGGGTTCCTCGGCGTGAGAGCAGCAGATCGAGTAGTTGCCGACACCCCGCGGTTGCCGACCGTGCCATCCATCGGCGAGGTAGCGACCGACGAGGTATGCCTCCGCCTCGCTGGGGACGTTCTCAGCACTCGGCTGCGCGAACTTCGGGAGCGCGAACAGATCGCCGGGACGAAGCTCACCGGCACAAACCCACATCGGCTCGGTGAACCGGCGCCGATCACCGGGGAGGCGGCGGCGGGACAGATAGGGGTGATCCGCCGAGCAGACTGTTCCGTCGAGGCCGTAGCCGACGACCCGCACAAGATCACGTCCCTCGTGGCGGTGGGTAGCTATGACCTTGCGGGCGACACCAGACCCCGACAAGACCTCATCGTTCTCCTCGATCTCCTCGATCCGGCGCAGGCCCGTCGGGGTACTGACCAGCGTTCCGGCGGCGAAGCACCAGTAAACCGGCCCCGAGTAGCCAAGCCAGCGGATGACCTTGCCGACCCACGGCCCCCAATTGGATCCGGCGGGAACCTCGTGCTTGCCGTTGTCCCTGCGGGCGGCGCGCAGCGCCTTCTCGGGACCGGAGCGGCGCGAGAGCGCCTTCTTCAGCCTCCGCTCGGCGCGCTTGAGCTTGCGGGTGACGACGGTGCGGCGGTGGCGGCGGGCCTCGATCTGCTTGGTCAGCACGCGCTCCTGGGTGCCGAGCGCCATCAGCTCGTCGTGCAGCTCGTCGCGGCGCTTGGCGTTGCGCGGGTTGCGGTCCTTCTTGTTGCGGATCTGCTCGCTCAGCCGGCGGCGCTCCTCGGCCTTCTCGCCGATCACCGCGAGCAGATCCCTGCGGCGTCGTTTCAGCCGCTGCACGTCGCGGCGGCGCTGGATCACTCCCATCGGGAGGCTCCTTTCGGTATGGGGTTAGAAGCCGACGGGCTTGGAGGCGGCGACGTAGCGCTCGATCAGCGCGTCGATGGACGCGCCCTTGTTGTCGAGCGTCGCGGTCACGGTGCCGGCGCTGAACTTCGTGCTGACGACTTTGCGCGGGGTCACGTCGCCATCGTCCTCGACCACGATGTAGTCGCCGGCGCGGACCATGTAGACCGGCCAGGGGTTGCCCGCCTCATCCATGACCTCGCGCTTGAGCTCAACCGAGCCGGAGTAGCGACGGGTGTTGGCGTCGCGCAAGAGCAGCTGTCCGATGAGCACCGCGCCCTCCTGGGTAGTGATGCCGACCTCGCGCGACCCGACTCGCACCGGAATCCCGGCGGCGTTGACGGGGTTGGCGGGGTCGGGGTCGGTCAGCAGGTCCGTCTCGTAGTCGGCGCCGGAGCCGGTGAAGCCGACCGAGCGGGCGCTGCCGTTGGCGTCGGTGTATTGGACGACGTAGCCGTTGCAGCGCGACTCGGTCGTCGGGCCCTCATCGACCGATACGGCGCCCTGGTCGCGGCGGACCCGCCAGGTGCGGCCGTAGGTGCCCGGCGTCCGCCAGAAGAAGCCCTCGTCGTAAGCGCCCCAGTCGGGCGGCTGGAAGCCGACTGCGCCGAACAGCGACACCGCCTCGATTATCTGCCGCGCAGTAGT
>CAZCFA010000154.1:0-1627 GCA_964497825.1 uncultured Conexibacter sp. | reverse complement strand
TTCAACCTTGCCAGCCACCCATGAGTAGTTCTGCAGAGAGGCATAGTCGAGCCCCGTCTCGCCCATCGCCTGCGCGTACTTCTCGCCGTAGGCCCGCTCGCCGTAGTTCAGCCAGTCCCCGATCCACCATTGGCAGGCGCGGCCGATCATGGATCGTCCTGAAAGAACCGGCGCGTGGCCGGGTCCATCTCGGGCGGCTTCGGCTCGGGCTCGGGCTTGTCGGCCCTGTGGCGGGCGAGCGCGGCGTCGGCCTCGGCGGCGGCACGGCCGAGGTGAGCGATCACCGCTTCGGCGCGCGTCATCGCGGCCGGGTCGTGCTCGCGGCTGATGCCGGTTGGGGTGACCTTGCCGAGCTCGTCGATCGCGACCAGCTCGAGCCCGGTGCCGCCGAAAGAGGACTCGCCGCGGATCCAGTAGTAGCCGGGCCCGTCGCCGGCGCCGAATGGTCGAATGTCGTTGCTCATCGCGGTTCCCCTCAGGCGAAGACGACGGCGGGGCGGGGCTTCTCGCCGGGTTGCGGGGGCCGGGGGTCATCGGAGCGCATGACGCGGACGGCCATCGCCAAAGCGACCGCGGCGTCGATCGGGAGCTTGCGCTTGGGCGGCTTCACCAGTCGCCAGCCGACCCCGTAGAACTTCGCCGCGGCGGCGAGGACGTGGCGGGAGAGCCCGCGGTCGTCGGGGTGCTCGATGGTGCGCTCGGCGATCGCCTCGGCGAGCTTCTGGGAGGCGTCGCACATCGGCCCGGTCTTCTGCGAGTGAGTCAGCAGCCTGATCCCGCCGAGCTCACGGTCGAGCCGCTGCATGAGCTGCTCGCCGCCGGCCTCGGGGTCGGCGACGAACGTGCAGCCGGGCCAGCGCTCGGCGAACAGCTCGCAGGCGCCGAAGACCTCCTCAGCGTCGAGCGAGGTTCCGTCCTGCGGCGGGGTGAGGATCGTCGGCGGGTGGACGCGGATCGGTCCCTCGGGCGCGGAGCGGCAGATCGGCACCAGCGCGGTCGTGTCCCACTTCCAGCCGAGGTCGATGCCGATGATGACGTCGGCGGCGCCGGCTTCGATCTCGAGCCCCGGGACGGCGCAGGCGGCCCACTCGCGCTCGGAGATCGCCGCGTCCTCGCCGACCGTCCAGATCCCGCAGGCGAACCGCGCCCAGGCCCAGGTCGTCATCGACGGGGAATCGAAGCGGCGCCGCAGTGCCTCCTCGGTCTGCCAGCTCGCCGGGTTGGCGCGCTTGACGATCGCCATGTCGTCGCGATCGTCGGCCTCATCGAGCGCCCATTCGTGCAAGACGAACGAGCCGTCGGCCGAGCGGCAGCAGCGGTAGGCGCCGTCGCGCTCGACGCTCGCCAGCTCATAGGCGGCCCGTCGCATCCGCCCGAGCGGCGAGTCCTCATCGTCGCCGGCGGTCGAGATCCCGATCAGCCGGCCGTTGCGCGGCCCGAGGCCGTCGCGGAGGATCCCGTACAGCTCGGCGCTGCGGTGGCGGGCGACCTCATCGACCACCGCCAGGGTCGGGATCGTGCCATCGGCGGTGTCGGAGTCGGAGGCGAGGACGCGGATCCTGCCGGCGTCGCCGCGGCTTCGCAGCTCGCGCAGCGTCGGGTGGACGCGCTCGCGCAGCCAGGCCGA
>CAZCFA010000153.1:0-1648 GCA_964497825.1 uncultured Conexibacter sp. | reverse complement strand
CGCGACCCGGCTCACCCCGAGGTCGGGCTCGACTTCTCCGGTCTCGAGATCGGCCACCTAGGCCACATCTACGAGGGCCTGCTCTCGCTGCGCCTGTCGCTCGCCGACCGCGACTTCGCCTACGACCCCGACAGCGACCGCTACGTCGAGCCCGAGGGCGAGGCCGAGATCGAAGCGGGCGAGCTGCTCTGGCTGACCGACGAGGGCGGCCGCAAGGGCGGCGGCGTCTACTACACCCGCGCCGAGCTGGTCCGTCACCTGATCCGCGAGTCCGTGCGGCCGGCGTTCGCCGCCCATCTCGAGCGCGTAGCGGCGGTCGCCGAGCGCCAGCCCGGCGAGGCCGCCAAGCTGCTGTTCGACTTCTACGTCCTCGATCCGGCCTGCGGCAGCGCCCACTTCCTCGTCGAGGTGGTCGACGAGCTCGCCGACCAGATCGCGACCTTCCTCGCCCGCACGCCCCTACCGAGCGTCCGCGCGGAGCTCGAGGGCCTGCGGGCGAGCGCCGGCAAGACCTACGGCGTCGCGATCGAGGACTCGGCGCTGCTCAAGCGGCTCGTGCTGAAGCGCTGCGTCTTCGGCATCGACCTCTCGCCGATGGGGGCCGAGATCGCCAAGGTCTCGCTGTGGCTCGCGAGCTTCGTGCCCGGCCTCTCGCTCGCCTACCTCGACCACAACATCCAGGAGGGCAACTCGCTGATCGGCGTCGCCCGCCCCGAGGACGTGCGGCAGCCCGGGGCCGAGGTCGGCCAGTCGGCGATGTTCGGCGACGCGCTCGGCGACGCGGTCCTCGCCGCCGCCGCGAAGGCCGCCGAGCTGCGCCGGATCGAGGACCGCAGTCCCGAGGAGGTCGAGGAGAGCATCGACGCGCACCGGGCGCTGCGCCGCCGGGTCGCCGACGCCGAGCGCGTGCTCGATCTGTGGACCGCGGAGCCGCTCGGGCTCGCTGGCGCCCGCGACGCCGCGCTGACCAGCGGCGGCGAGATCCTCGATGGCCAGCCCTCGCTGCTCGCCGAGCAGGCGGGCGAGCTGGCCGCCGAGCACCGCTTCCTGCACTGGCCGCTCGCCTTCGCCGAGGCGTTCGCCCGCGACCGGCCCGGCTTCGATGTCGTCGTCGGCAACCCGCCCTGGGAGGAGGTCGACGTCGAGGCGCTCGCCTTCTACGCCCGCTACCGGCCGGGGCTGCGGGCGCTTGCCGAGGGCCCGCGCAAGCATGCCGTCGACGAGCTTCGTGCCGAGCGCCCGGAGCTCGACGCGCGGCTCGAGCGCGAGCGCGAGCGCACCCGGCTGATGCGCGCCTACCTCGGCCCCGCCGCCGGTTACGACTCGGGGCCGGGCGACCCCGACCTCTACAAGTTCTTCTGCCAGCGCTACCGGGCGCTGCTCCGCGAGGGCGGCATGCTCGGCGTCGTGCTGCCACGCAGCGTCTTCGTGGCGAAGGGATCGGCGGGCTTCCGCCAGTGGCTGTTCGACAACGCCGCCCCGAGGCGGATCGACTTCATTCTCAACTCGGGTCGGTGGGCCTTCGATGCCGAGCCTCGCTACACGATCGCGCTCCTCGCAGCGCAGCGTGCCGCGGCGGACCCCGTCGCGAAGATCGAAGTCGCCGGCGTCGCCGCGATCCTCGTCGCCACCGTGCTGGCCACCCTCA
>CAZCFA010000152.1:0-1671 GCA_964497825.1 uncultured Conexibacter sp. | reverse complement strand
CGAAGAAGCGCTCGGCGCCGCGCTCCATGACCGCGACGAGGACGCCGTCCTTGCTGCCGAAGTGCCAGTAGATCGAGCTCGCGGGCAACCCCGAGGCCTTGGTCAGGGCCGAGAGGCTGGTCCCGGTGACGCCGCGCTCGGCCATCAGCCGCTCGGCGATGTCGAGGATCTGCTCCCGCGACTCGGCGCCCTGCTGCTGTCGCTTCGTCAGCTGCGCCATCTGGGCGGAACACTACAGATAGAGACAGCGAGATTTGGACTCCGCCCTGACTACAGCGCCTGCTCAGCCGCCCGCAGCCCGCTGCGCAGCGCGCCCTCCATAAGGCCGTGCCACTCGCCTGCGGTGTGCTCGCCGGCGAAGACGAGCGGGCCGATCGGCCGCACGAGGTCGTCGTCGCGGATCGGCGAGGCGAGGGAGCGGGCCGAGTAGGAGCCGCCGACCCAGGGGTCGTCGTCCCAGCTCGACAGCAGCGCGCCCTCGGGGTCGGGGTCGAGGTCGGCGCGGAGCGCGAGCAGCGCCTCGATCCAGGGCGCGGGGTCGTCCGAGCCGCCGAGGCTCCCGATCGCGGCCATCGTGCCGGTGTAGCCGGTCAAAAAGGGGGCGGGATCGCCGCTCGGCCCGAGCTGCGTGTAGGTCCAGAAGTGGCCCGCTACGGACATGATCGCGCTCGGCGGCGCGGGCGAGCGCAGGCGTAGGAAGAGCTTCGAGTTCTGACCGTAGGTGACAGCCCGCAGCGCCTCCGCGGTGGCGCCCTCGAGCGGTGGGTCGAACTCGATCTCGGCCAACGGCCTGGTCGGGATCGCGATCACGGCCGCGTCTGCCTCGTGCTCGGCGTCGTCGGTGCTGACGCTGACCGCGTCCTCCGACCAGCGCACCCGCCGCACCGGCGAAGAGAGGTGGAGGGCCGGGCCGAGCTCGGCCGCGAGCGCCTCGGCGAGTCGCATGTTGCCGCCCTCCAGCGTGTGGTTGTCGAAGTCGCCGAACGTCGAGGCGCCCTCGTCGAGCACCGAGGCCGCCAGGTCGGCGGCGGGATGGCCGTTGGAGATCGCGACCCGCGTCCGGATCAGCGCCGCGAGCGGTGGATCGAGGCCGGGCGCGTCGATCGCCTCCGCTGCGCTCGACCCGCTCGCGGTGCCGCCCGCGGCGAGACGGTCGAACGCGGTCCCGAGCTCGTCCTGGGAGACCGCCTCGGCGCCGATCGGGATGCGGCGCCCGTAGGGCGTTCCCTTGAGCACGAACGGGATCCGGAAGCGCTCGGCGAGCGCGCCCATCACGTCGTAGCCGGGCAGGATGAACTCGGCGCCGCGCTCGATCGTCGCGCCATCGCCGAACGGCACCGACCAGACCCGGCCGCCGACCCGGTCGCGGGCCTCGAGCACGGTCACCTCGGCGCCGCCGGCCCGCAGCGCGTCGGCGGCGACGAGGCCGGCGTAGCCGGCGCCCTCCTGCTCGCTTGCTCCTCACCGCCGACATCCTCGCACCGGGGTCCGGCCCGCGCTGTCCCGCTCAACTGGGGTGGTGGCACGCAGCAAGGCAGAGCGCGCGCGGCCGAGGTCGCTTGCCCTGGTCAGCCGAGCGGCGCGAGTTCGACGAGGATCAGGCCTCCTGTTGACGCTCCCATCCACTAGCCCGACGGAAGTTCGCGGGCACCTGGGATGAGGGGCGTCGAA
>CAZCFA010000151.1:0-1675 GCA_964497825.1 uncultured Conexibacter sp. | reverse complement strand
GTGGCGCGGCGCCGCGACCGCTGGTCACGGCGCCGGACTGTTGCGGATCGCTTCGCCTGGCGCGATGTGATCCGAAGCGGAGCGGGCGGCCCGGGCCACCCGTACCTGCGGGCGCGACAGCTACTCCGCTCCATGCGATGGGTGGGTTCGTTGTCGCAGCGTTCGGCTGGTGGACCGATCGCCGCAACGGCGCAGCGAGGCCGAGTTCGGTTGGCGTCGGGAGGCGGTTGAGGCCGCCGCGTGAGTGTGGAATGTCGGCAGTGACCGGAGCAGCCGCCGACTTCCGAGCGTCACGCGATAGCGAGATTCTTCGCGACGATTCCGCCCGTTTGCCGCGCGGCGTCCAGCTGTAGCCGAGGGGGCACGGGTCGCCGCCACGGAATTGACGAGACGTGGCCTTATCAGCTCCGCCGATCAGCCCGCGGCCTCGGGTAGCCTCGACCCGTGCGCTACGGGGTGGTCTGGGACCGTTGAACGAGAAGGAGCTGTTCGCCGGTCTGGCCGGCCTCGAGGCGGCGCGCGAGGTCGGTGCATCGGACGGGATCACCGCCAGCCAGCTGATCAACGGAATCGAGTACGCGCGCGTCGATGCCGCCGAGGAGCGCCGCATCCGCGCCGCGTGGAAGCGCCGCCGCGGCAGCGGAGCGACGCCGCTCGTTCTCGTCGCGGGCGCGGGGAACGCCGAGGGAACCGTGCGGGTGCTCGGGCCCGACGGCGACGGACCGCTGCGCACCCTCCGGGCCGAGAGCCTCTTGGACGTCGCCCGCCGGTCGGTGACGATGAGGAGACTGGAGGCGGCGCGCGAGGTCGCCCGCGAGATCGACCGGCTCAGCACCGAGGGCCTGCCCGGGCTCGTCGTCAAGGGCCTCGGCACCGAGCACCTCTACGTCGACCGGCTGCGCGGTGATGAGGCGCGCTGGAGCCGGCTCACCGAGGAGACCGACGGCCTCGCGACGGGCGGTTGGCGGGAGGTACTCGAGGGGCTCGGCTACGCGATCGAGCAGCTCCCCCGCTACGGATACGTCGCCAAGGTCGCCGAACGCACCGCCCTCGTCATCCACCCGCAGGCGGAGTCCGACGCCTTCGCCCGCATGGACGAGTCCGGCCGCCTGCCCGAGGGCGCGCTCGCTGCCGACTGCGCCGAGCACGGCGCCCCCTACGGCATCCTCGCCGCGGGCTCACGGATGCGCCTGCTCGCGGCGGGCTCCGAGGAAGGCGGCGCGACGACCCGCTATCTCGAGCTCGACCCCGCCGTCCTCGGCCCCGAGGAGCTGCCGCTCACCGGACTGCTCGGCCCGCGCTACCTCGACGAGGGCGAGCTCGACCTGCTGCTCACCGAGGCGCGCCGCTACGGGGGCCAGCTCCGCCGCCGGCTCGATACGGCGCTGCGTCAGCGCGTGCTGCCGGTGTTGGGCGTCGAGCTCGGCCGCTGGGCCGAGGCCGAGGGCCGCGACCTGCGCGAGGAGTCCGTCCGCGCCGACCTCGAGGCGGCGGCGATGACGTTCGTCTTCCGGGCGCTGTTCCTGCTCTACGCCGAGAGCGCGGGCCATCTGCCGATGGCCAACTCGACCTACGCGCAGCGGAGCTTTACGAGGATCTGCGAGCGGGCCGCCGAGGAGGGCGAGCGCGCCGACCCCGGCTCGAAGCGCAGCCCGCTCGTCGTCGTCGAGGAGCA
>CAZCFA010000150.1:0-1677 GCA_964497825.1 uncultured Conexibacter sp. | reverse complement strand
GCCCAGCGCTGCCGTCAGGGGTTCGAGGGCCGTCTGACCCGCCTGCTGGGCCTGCTGGAACCGGCGCTGATCTTCGTGGTCGGCCTCGCCGTCCTGGGCGTGGCCTACACGGTGCTCAAGCCGATGCTCGACCTCGCCCGCGGCGCCGCCGGGCTCGCCCAGCATCGACACCAGCAGCGAGCCGAGCGCAGCGACATCCTCGCGACGGTCGCCCTCGCGGCGACCGAAGCCGGCGAGGTGGGCGCGGCCGTGCTCGTCGAGGACGACGCAGGCGGGCGCGAGCGCGCCGTGGACGACGCCGGCCTCGTGCGCGGCCTCAAGCGCGCCGCCGATCTCGGTCAGCACCTGCAGCGCGGCGCCGGGCGAGAGCGGGCCGCCGCGATCGAGCCGCTCGGCCAGCGTCGTCTCCCCCGCCGGCGAGCGCACCGCGAACGGCACCCCGTCCTGCTCGCCGCGGCGCCGAACCGTCACGAGCGCGGGCTGGTCGAGTCCCGCGACGAGCTCCCAGGCCTCGGCGAACCAACCGGCCACGTGCTCGTCGCGGGCCGTCGCGCCGGCGAGCGTCTCGATCGCGACGCGGTTGCCGCCGGGCTCCTCGGCCTCCCAGACGCTCGCCCGCTCGCCGAGCTCGAGCGGCCGCACGATGCGAAGGCCCGCGAAGTCGCGCTCCTCGGGTTCGGACATGTGACGGTTATATCCGCCGGCGGCGACCGTCAGGGCGCGATCGAGTTGAGCTCGTCGCCCTCGCCGCTGGTCAGCCAGATCTCGGACGGGCCGACCGCGACCTCCTCGGGCGAGCCGTCGACGTCGACCCGCTGCGGGTTGCCGAGATCGTCGGGGTCGATCGCGGTCGCGTAGCCGTCGCCGTTGGCGACCCAGATCCGGTTGCCGTCGGGATCGGCGGCGAGCCCGCGGGGCGTGCCGCCGACGTCGACCTCGAACCCCTCGCCGCCGTCGGTCGCGATCCGGCTGACCTTGCCGCCGCCGCTGGCCGCAACCCAGACGTAGTTATCGAGAACCGCAAGCCCCTTCGGATTCTCGCCGGCCGGGAACGCCTGCGGCTCACCCCGCTTCGGAACCTCGATCACCGCGCCGGAGCGGTCGCTGACCCAGACGGCGCCGCCGTCGAAGGCGATGTCGGCAGGCTCGGAGCCGGCCGGCAGCGGCACCGCGCTGACCGCGCCGGTCTCGGCGTCGATCCGGGTCAGCTCCGAGGAGCCGAGGTCGGCGACCCAGACGGTGCCGCGCCCGTCGGCGGCGATCCCGCGCGGCTCGGAGCCGACGGCGATCAGCTGCGGGGCGCCGGCCGGGACCCCGTCGCCGTCGAGCCCGATCCGGGCGACGGCGTCGGCGTCGGGCATCGTCACCCAGGCGCTGCCGGCAGCGATCGCGACGTCCTCGCCCTGGCCGCCGAGCCCGACCGGCTCGCCGACCTGCTTGCGGCTCGCTCGCTCGAACGAGACCAGCGTCCCGCGCCGGCGCGTGACGACCGAGACGAGGTCGTCGTGGATCGCCAGCCCGACCGGGAAGCCCTTGACCGCGATCGGAGCGGCTGCGACCGCCGGCGCCGAGCTGCGATCGCCGTCGTCGCCGCCGAGCAGCAGCAGCGCCACCGCGGCGGTCGCCGCGGCGGCGGCGAGCGCGACCGCGGCGCCGAGCCGACGGCGCCCGGCGGTG
>CAZCFA010000149.1:0-1723 GCA_964497825.1 uncultured Conexibacter sp. | reverse complement strand
GCGGGCCGGTCGCGATCGACGTCAGGCTCGCCGGCGAGGTGCAGCCGGCGGAGGCCGAGCGGGTCGCCGCGGCCGCGGCGCGGCTGGCGCCGGCCGGGATCGAGGTCGAGCTGCGAGAGCCGGTGATGGGGGAGGACAAGCTCGCCCTCTACCGCTGGGCCGATGCGCTGGCGCTGCCGAGCAGCTACCCGCCCGAGGGCCAGCCCCTGGTCCTGCTCGAGGCGATGTCGGCGGGGCTCGCGATCATCGGCTCCGACCACTCCGGGATCCCGCACACGGTGATCGACGGCGAGCAGGGGCTGATCGTGCCGACCGGCGACGTCGCGGCGCTCGCCGCGGCGATCGAGCGGCTCGACGCCGACCGCGAGCTGCTCGCCCGGCTCGGGGCCGCCGGCCGCGAGCGCTTCGAGCAGCGGTACGCGGTCGGCGCCTACGAGCGGCGGATCGAGGCGCTGCTCGCGGATCGGGGGGGCGCGGCCCGGTGCTGATGCTCTGGCACGGCCGCTGGCTCGAGGCGCCGCGGCCGCACCCGGTCGCGGGCGCGGCCGAGATCGAGGTCGCTGCGAGCGCGCCGATCATCCCCTTCGGCGCCGCCCACGGGCGCCGGTTCGGCGACCCGCTGCGCAAGCTCGCGAGCTTCACGCTCACCGACGGCCCCGCGGCGACGCTGCGCAAGGCGCGCTCGAAGCGCGCCGAGGACGGCTTCAGCGGCGACTACCAGCTGACGCTGGTGCTCGGCCGTGCCGGCGGCCGGACCGTGCTCGCGCTCGCTCCCCGCGCCCCCCGCTGCGCCGGCTGGATGCTCGCGCCCGAGGCGCTCGTGCGCGCGGCGCCGGACGGGGCCGCCGGCGAGCAGCTGCTGGCCGCCGCCGCCGCCCGCCTCCGGGCCACCGCCGGGATCGGCGCCGACGCCCGCCAGAGCTACCTGTACTCGGGCAGCGAGCCGCCGCCGGCGCTCGTCGCGGCGCTCGCCGACGCGCTCGGCGGTGGTGGCGGTCCCGCGGGCGGCGCTCGCGCGGAGATCATTCGCCCCCCGGCCGGGGCCGCCGCCGGCTCGCAGCGGCTCACGGTCGCGCCGGCCGAGCCCGGCGGGACGCCGCCGCTCGCCGTCCTCGGCGCCGGCGACTACGTCCGGATCGAGGTGATGCCGGCGCTCGCCGGGGCGGCGCTGCGGCGGGCGCTGCTCGCCGATCGCGAGCCGCAGATCGCGGCGCTGGCCGCGCGGCGGCTCGGCTTCGAGGTCGCGACCACCGACGCGCGCGCCGCGATCGAGGCGCTCGACCGGCGCGGCCTGGTCGTCGTCGCCACCGCGCACGACTCCCACGCCGCGCTCGCCGCCGCCGCGCTCGAGGCCGGCCACCGGGTCCTCTGCGAGAAGCCGGCGGTCGTCACCGCCGCCGACCTCGATCTGCTGACGGCGGCGGCCGAGCGCCACCCCGGCGAGCTCGAGGTCGGCTACAACCGCCGCTGCAACCCGCTGGTCGAGCGCGCCCGCCGCGAGCTCGCCGCCCTCGATGGCCCGGCGACGATCGTCGCGACGATCCGCGAGGTCGAGATCACCGCCGACCACTGGTACCTGTGGCCGAACCAGGGCACGCGGGTGGCCGGCAACCTCTGCCACTGGATCGACCTCTCCCTGCACCTGCTCGGCCCCGGTCCCGAGCCGGTCTCGGTCTCGGTCTCGCCCCGGGTCAGCGACGAGCCGACCGGGATCGACGCCGAG
>CAZCFA010000148.1:0-1767 GCA_964497825.1 uncultured Conexibacter sp. | reverse complement strand
CCGGCGGCGCTCGGCGCGGCGGCGGGCGCGGCGGCGCCAGATCAGCCCGCCGATCAGCACCCGCTCGCGGCCGAGCGTCTCGCGCCGGCCGAGCAGCGGTCGCAGGCTGCGAGCGACCAGCCAGGCGAAGGCGGCGGGCGAGCGGTCGGCGCGGTCGATCAGCTCGAGCGCGCGGCGCTTGTCGGGAGCGATCACCTCCCAGCCGCGCAAGCGCAGCACCGCGACGTACTGGCGCAGCATCAGGTAGCGCTCGAAGAACGCGTTCGGCCAGCTTCCCGACTGGGTCGCGAGCCGCAGCCGCCGGCCGGCCACGCGGAGCGGGTTGGCGGCGCGCTCGACGAGGCCGCGGGCGGGTGCCGCCATCTGCCGCGAGGCGCTGACGGTGATCGAGTCGGAGTGGCGGGTGTAGTCGTAGGTGGCCTCGTCGATGTAGCTGAGCTCGCCGAGCGCGAGCGCGCACAGCGCCAGCCAGTGGTCGTGGTAGTGCTGGCCCGAGAAGCCGGGCGGGAACGGCATCGCCAGCTCGAGGACCTCGCGGCGGAACATCGCGGCGCCGCCGGCGACCGTGTTGATGATCGCCAGCGTGTCGATCGCCTCGTAGGCGTTGGTCGACTGGTACCAGAAGGTGTCGGAGATGACGCGGCCGCGATCGTCGACGACCCGCATGTCGCTGTAGGCGAGCGCCGCCTCCGGCCGCTCGCGCAGGCGCGCCTCGAGCCGGCTCAGCTTGTCGGGGTACCAGCGATCGTCCTGGTCGGCGAGCGTGATCAGCTCGGCCTCGGGCGGGACCATCCCGAGCGCCCGCTCGAAGTTCGCGTAGAAGCCGCGCCGCCGCGGCGACGGCGCCAGCGCGAAGCGCCGGTCGCCGGCGACCAGCTCGCGCAGCGCCGCGAGCCGCTCGGGCGAGGATCCGTCGTCGCTGATCAGGCAGACCCAGCCGCCGCGGTCCTGCGCCCGGATCGAGTCGATCTGGCGGCGTAGCAGCCGCTCGTCGGGCTCGTAGGTGGCCATGCAGATCGCGATCAGCGGCGCGCCGCCGGCGGGCTCGGGCCGCGGCCGGGCCGGCGGGGCCGGTCGCTCGGCGGGTGCGATCTCGACCTCGCCGGCCGCGACGGCGGCGCCGCCGCCCAGCAGCCACACCGGCATCCGGCCCGGGCCGATCGGGCCCGGCAGCTCGAGCAGGCTCCACCAGAGGATCTCCCCGGGCCGGGTCTGGTGCCCGATCGCGAGCTCGGCGCCGGCGCGCGCCAGCGTCCCGAGCTCGACTCGCAGCGGCCCGGCGCCCACCAGCGCCGGATCGATCGTCCCCCGCAGCAGGATCGCGGTGCCGGCGCCGACCCGGACCGGCGCCGCGGTCAGCGCCGGCTCGATCGTGACGCCGCCGGTCGCCGGCCGCCGCACCGAGCCGGGCTCGGCCGCGATCAGCTCGACGACGCGCTCGACGGTCAGCTGCCAGGAGTAGCGGCGGCTCGGTCGCGGCCGCTCCCCGCGCGCCTCGCGCTCGAGGATCTCGATCGCGCCGGCGCGGATCTCGGCCTCGGAGTTGGCGCAGACGATCCCGTGGCCGCTCTCGCGCAGGATCTCGGCCCCCGGCTCGCGCTCGAGCTCGCTCACGCACAGCGCCCAGGCGCTTGAGCGGGCGATCTCGTAGACCTTGCTGGGGATCTGGATCGCGTTGCGGTTGCCGACGACGAGCAGCGCCGCGGCCGAGCTCATCAGCGTCCGCGCCTCGTCGAAGCTCTTGCGATACTGGGGGGCGGTGCAGAA
>CAZCFA010000147.1:0-1775 GCA_964497825.1 uncultured Conexibacter sp. | reverse complement strand
CGCCGCACGGCCCGACCGTCCGCGGGCGAGGTCGATCGCCTCCTGCAGCGAGCCCAGCGCCGCCTCGAGGCCCTCGGCGGCCGAGCCCACCGACAGCACCAGCCGCTCCGCTCCCGGTGCGAGGGCGGTGGCGAAGCTCCGTGCCACCTCGTCGTCGAAGGGCGCCCGTGCCGGCAGCGACAGCAGGATCGTCGCGGCGGGCGGGGGCACCTCGTCCGCCGGTGATCCGACGAGGGCGCGGCCTCCGATCGCTCGGGCCGCGGCATCCGCTGCCTCCGACGTGACCGATGCGCGCGAGGCGACCATCCCGTACAGCCGGCTCGCCTCCACCGGCAGCCCGGCTGCCTCCATCCGGGCCGCGGCGCCGCCGACCCCCGCGAATCGGCCGGCGAGGAGCCCGTCCAGAAGTCGCCGGCGGCTGATGCGCGCCCACTCGTCGTCGTCGCCGTCGGCCAGCCGCCCCAGCGCGAGCGCGATCGCCCCCTGCTCGAGCACGCTGGCGCGACCGGCCGGGTGAGCGGGGCCGGGCAGCGCCACGAGGTGCCCCCAGCGGATGCCGCGGGCCTCCACCGGCACGATGAGCCACCCGTCGGTGCCCTCCGCCCGGTGCGCGGCGCGCGAGCGCGCCTCCCACCGGGTGAACAGCTCCTCCTCCATGGCGAGCGGGCCCTCCGCGGCGACGACCTCGTGCGCGAGGTTCTCCAGCACGACCGGCGACCCGAGCGTCTGGGCGAGCTGATGCACGACGAAGTCGGCCGGCGATCCGCGCAGCGCGAGCGCGGTGAACTGCTCGTGCACCTCGTCGCGGGCGCGCAGCGCCGCCGTCTGGGCGGAGATGATGCGACTGTGCACGGCTTCGGTCACCGCCACGAACTTCACTTCGCGGTGCAGCCCGATGAGCGCCAGCCCGTGCCGGCGGGCGGCGGCGACGACCACCGCCGGCACGTACCGGTAATGGGTGCCGAGCTCGAGCACGAGTCCGGACAGGCCCGCGCCGACCAGCCCGGCGATCAGCAGCTCGAGCTCGGCCGGCTCGGAGGGCCACCCGGACCCGGTCGACAGCAGCAGCTCCGAGCCGTCCAGGAGGCGGGCGATCCCCGCGCTGTCGGAGAGGTGCACCCAGCGCACCCGGGCGTCCAGGGCCTCTCCGCCGACGAGGATCTCCGGCAGCCCGGCGGCGACCGCGTCGAGCGCCAGGACCTCGCGCACGGTGGGCAGTCCGCTGGGCGGCACGCCGTTCGGACGATCCGTGCGGATCGACGCGTCTTCACGACGTTCAGACATGTACTCGGGCCCTTGAGCTTTGAGATGCTGGGAGAGACCAGCCTATGCGATCGCCGCACGGACTGTCCGGCGCGCACGGAGCTGACGTGCACCGAGCCACAAGCGAAGGAGCGAGCAATGAGCATCACCGAGACGACGACGACGACCGCCGACGCCGCCGCAGAGCCGCGGCACATCGGCCACTGGATCGACGGTGCGGAGGTCGCCTCGACCTCCGGCAAGACCGCGCCGGTGTACAACCCGGCGACGGGCGCGGTGACCGGCCGGGTCGCGCTGGCGGATCAGGCGGAGGTGGATGCCGCGATCGCGTCGGCCCAGGAGGGATTCGCCGTCTGGGGCCAGTACTCGGTCGCCAAGCGCCAGTCTGTGATGTTCGCGTTCCGCGAGCTGCTGAACGCGCGTCGCGACGAGCTCGCCGCCATCATCACCGCCGAGCACGGCAAGGTGTTCTCGGATGCGATGGGGGAGATCGCCCGGGGGCTCGAGGTCGT
>CAZCFA010000146.1:0-1808 GCA_964497825.1 uncultured Conexibacter sp. | reverse complement strand
GCGATCACTATCGGCCGCTCCCGGCCCGTGAGCAAGTCGCGCTCGGCGGGCGTCAGCTCGATCAGGGCCGCGGCTCGGTCGATGTCGGCGACCATCAGCGCGAACGGCCGGTCCTCGCGGCGCTTGCGCGCCCGCAGCGCCGCGACGGCGAGCTCGTCATCGGCGCGGCAGGCGAGGTGGTAGCCACCAAGCCCCTTGATCGCGACGATCGTCCGATCGCGGAGCGCGGCGATCGTCCGCTCGACGGCCTCGGAACCCGTCGCGGCCTCGGAGCCATCCGCAGAGCGCAGCAACCGCACCGAGGGACCGCAGTCGGGGCAGGCGTTCGGCTGCGCGTGAAAGCGGCGGTTCTCGGGATCCTCGTACTCAGCCCGACAGGCGGCGCACATCAAGAAGCCGGCCATCGTCGTCGCCGGCCGGTCGTAGGGGATGTCACGGACGATCGTGAACCGCGGGCCGCAGTTGGTGCAGTTGATGAACGGGTAGCGGTGGCGACGGTCAGCGGGGTCGAGGAGCTCGGCGAGGCAGTCCCGGCAGGTGGCCGCATCCGCCGACACGAACGCGTTGGCTTCGGCGCCGGCGGCGCTGGAGGCGACGGTGAACTCGCGTTCACCGCGGGGCTCGAGATCGCACGCTTCGAGCGCCTCGACGGCGGCGAGGGGCGGCGCCTCGGCCGGCAGGCGGGCGAGGAACCGCTCGATCGTCTCCGCCGCTCCCTCGACCTCGATCAGAACGCCGTTGGCGTCGTTGCGGACCGAGCCCCCGAGCCCGAGACCCCGTGCGAGGCGGTAGACGTAGGGACGGAAGCCGACCCCCTGGACAACGCCGGTCACGCGGACCGCCACCCGGCGAGTGGAGGAGGCCGGTGGTGCCGCCATCCGGCCTACCCGACCAGTTCGCGGAGCACGTGGTAGGCACTCGCCTGCGCCTCCTGGATCCGCGGGATGTGCTGCGAGCGCGAGATGACGAGATGATCAGCGAGCTGCTCGGCCGCGATCCTGCCGCCGTCGTAGCCGACCATCGCGATCGTCACGATCCCGCGGCGCCGCGCCTCCGCTAGCGCCTCGATCAGGTTCTCCGAGCCACCGCTCGTCGAGAACGCGATCAGCGCGTGGCACTCGCGCCCGTAGGCGATCACCTGCCGCTGGAAGATCCCCTCGACGCCGATGTCGTTGCCGACCGCGGTGATGATCGGCGTGTCCTCGGTCAGGTCCAGCGCCCGGCGGGGGGCCCAGCGACCGTCGCCGTCATCCCGGAAGTCAGCTACGACGTCCATCGCGTCGGTGGCTGAGCCGCCGTTGCCGACCGCAAGCAGCTTGCCGCCGGCCCCGAGCAGCGCGCGCAGCGCCTCGGCGGCCGCCGCGAGGTCCTCGGCGGCGCCGGACAGCGTCGCTTCCCGCAGCTCGCCGACCTCCTTCGCCTTGAGCAGGACCGAGGCGCGAACGTCTGCGAGCACACCGTCGAGATCGCGCTCCTGCTCGGCGAGGAACGGGTACAGGAAGCTGGAAGCGCCGGCGTCGTGGGTGGTCCGTTTCTCGCGGCCCTCGAGCAGGCCACGGTGGTCGAAGAACACGTGCACCAGCTCCCAGAGCACGTGATAGAGGGTCTCGATCAGCTCCTGGCGGATCGCCGGGTCGGGATCTGCGACGGCGAACCGCCAGTAGCCCTCGGACTCGGTCGACGCGTC
Organism: uncultured Conexibacter sp.; assembly: GCA_964497825.1. Classification (GTDB taxonomy): domain Bacteria; phylum Actinomycetota; class Thermoleophilia; order Solirubrobacterales; family 70-9; genus RHKX01. Next base: position 121 of record CAZCFA010000146.1, on the reverse strand, counting down.
GCTGGCGGCGAGCGGGAAGTCGATCGCCAGGACGCCGTCGCCCGCGGCCCGCCGGAGGATCGCGCCGACCGGCCCGCCCCCGGGCTCCTCGACGCCGAAGCCGATCACGACATCACGCGGC
>CAZCFA010000145.1:0-1832 GCA_964497825.1 uncultured Conexibacter sp. | reverse complement strand
CGAACGATTGCGGGAGCGGATCGGGAACAACGTGGCTGGCATCTACACCTAGTCGCCCCCATCGAGCGCGGGCAAGGCCCACCACAGGACGCCCTCGGCCGCGGTCTGGTGATCGACCGCCGGTGTCGCGGGCACCCGGGCGGCGTCGCTGGGCCCGAGCCGTGTCAGCCGCCCATCGAGGTCGCCGGAATCGACGCTGCCGCGCAGCAGCAACGCGGTCCCGGCGCCGACCGCGATCGGCCTGGAGGCGAGCGCCAGATCGATCCGGGCGATCGCTTCCGAGCGGTTGCGGTCGCTCGCCCGTCAACCGCGCTCGCAGATGGCGACGATCCGATCGACCGTCGCCTCCCATGAGTAACGCGGGGTCGGCCGCGGACGCTCACCGCGGTGCTCGCGCTCGAGGATCTCGAGCGCGCCCGCACGGATCGCGGCCGGGTCGTTGTCGCAGACGACGCCGTGGCCGCTGGCGCGGAGGATCTCGGCGCCGGGTTCGCGCTCGAGCTCGCTCACGCACAGGGCCCACGCCCGCGAACGGGCGATCTCATAGACCTTGCTCGGCGTCTGGGTCGGGTTGCGATTGCCGACGACGACCACGGCGGTCGCCGCCCGCATAAGCGTCCGCGCCTGGTCCGGGGCGACGACCCCGAGATGGTGGCCGGCGACGCCGGGTGCGAGCCGGACCCAGGCCTCGCCGTAGGATCGGAAGTCGATCAAGCCGTCGCGATCGAGCTCGGCAAGCGCCTCGAATGCGTTGCCGGGATCGGTGCGCAGATGCGACAGCGTGCCGAGCTGGAGGAATAGCGGCGGCCGGCCCGGGGGCTGCTCGTCCCGTCCAAGCTCGTCGGCGCCGTTGGCGACGACGTGGATCTCGGCGCCGGCCGCAAGCTGATCCCGATAGCTGTCCGCGGTGCCCTCGGTGGTGACGATCAGTGTGCTGATCTGACGCATCGTCCACGCGGCGAGGCGGGCCTCGGCGCGGCCGTGCAGCGGCCACGGATCGCCGAGGTCGCCGATCAGGGGGACCCCCCAGCGGCGGGCGAGCAGGGCGCCGACGACGAGGCTCGAGAACGGCGCCGCGACCGCGTAGATCGTCGTCCGCCGGTCGGGCGGATGCCTGAGCGCCGGGTCGCGGAGCACCGACGCGGCCCAGCGAACGTGGGCGTCGGGCAGCGGGATCAGACGTCGCGCCCGGTTCACCGAGGTCGCCCGAAGGCGGCGGCGGCGGCTCATTCCGGGCTCCCCCATCGTGCCGGTCAGCGGTCCCGGCGCCGCTGCGATGACGCTGGCCGCGGTCGTCTCGCCGGCGTCGATCGTCACCGCGCGGACCGCGTGGCCGGCCATCCGGAGCCCTGCCGCGACCCGGCGCGAGCGCACCGCTCGGGGACCGATCGCGCCCGTCGTCAGGTAGGGAGCGATCATGGTGATCGAGTCTTTGGCCACGACGCTGAGCGTAGTGGCGGGCCTCGCGCCCAACCGGCGCGGCGCTGCGGGGACCTGCCGTGCCGTCCGGCGTGGTGGGCGGATCCGGCGACAGGGCGCGGGCACGGCTGCGGCGGCAAGACACGTGGCCGGATCGCGCAGGGGACGCCGAGGCGCCGACGGGCCCCGAGGCGCGACGGACCGCGGCGCCGGGGCGCCCGCTGCGGCTCGAGCCGCCCGCCACGCGCTCGTGCGCGAGCTCGTGCGCAGCTGCGACAGCGTCATCGACTTCGGCGCCGGGATGATGCAGTCGCTGGAAGCTCTCCCCCTGCCGGACCCGAATCGGCCTCGAGGCGCACCTTCGAGCGCGCCTACGGGGCCGACGCCGAGCCGGTCGACGGCCTCGTGGCGTG
>CAZCFA010000144.1:0-1950 GCA_964497825.1 uncultured Conexibacter sp. | reverse complement strand
GGTGAGCGCGCCCTCCGCCGAGCGCGAGGTCGTCGAGCTGACCCGGGCGCTGGTCGCGATCGACAGCTCGAACCCGCCCGGCAACGAGACCCCGGCGGCGCGGCTGCTGCTCGACCACCTGAGCGCCGCCGGCGCCGAGTGCGAGCTCGCCGGCCCCGACCCCGAGCGGCTCAACCTGATCGCCCGCGTCCGCGGCTCCGGCGAGGGCCCGTCGCTGCTGCTGATCGGCCACACCGACGTCGTCCCCGCCCCGCCCGGCAACTGGAGCTCCGACCCGTTCGCGGCGACCGTCCGCGACGGCCGCATGTACGGCCGCGGCGTCGCCGACATGAAGGGCGAGCTCGCCGCCCGCGCCGTGGCGCTGGCGCGGCTCGCGCGCAGCGGCGACGCCCCGGCCGGCGACGTCGTCCTGATCGCCGAGTCGGACGAGGAGCGCAACGTCTCCGACTGCGGCATGCCGTGGCTGGTCCGCGAGCGCCCCGACCTGCGCTGCGACCTCGCCCTCAACGAGGGCGGCGGCGAGCTGCTCGAGCTCGCGGACGGCCGCCGCGTCGTCACGATCGGGATCGGCGAGAAGCTCGTCACCTCGGTCCGGCTGCGGGTCAGCGGCGCCGGCGGCCACGCCTCGCTGCCGGCCGTCGTCGACAACCCGCTGCGCCGCGCCGCGGCGATCACCACCCGGCTCTGCGAGCACCAGTTTCCGGTCCGCGTCGTCCCCGCGGTCGAGCGCGCGCTCGGCGCGCTCGGCGCTCCCGCGCCCGAGAACGCGACCTTCGCCGGCTGGGCGGCGGAGCAGCATCCGCTGCTCGGCGGCCTGCTGCCGGCGATGGTCCGCGCGACGATCACCCCGACCGGGCTCGCGGCCGCCGAGCCCCCGAACGTGGTCCCGCCCCACGCCGACGTGATCTGCGACTGCCGCCTGCTGCCGGGCTCGGACGAGGACGATCTGCGGGCGCTCCTGGGTGAGGCGCTCGGCGAGGACCCCGGCTGCGAGATCGAGATCCTCGAGCCGCTCGCCGGCGGCACCGAGTCGCCGACCTCGACGCCGCTCTACGACGCCTGCGTCGCCTACGTCCGCGACCGCCTCCCCGGCGCCCAGGTGCTGCCGATCATCGGCGCCGGCTTCAGCGACTCCTACTGGGTCCGCCGCGCCTGGGATACCGCCGCCTACGGCTTCGCCCCGGTCTTCAGCACCGACCCGGTCACCTACCACGACGGCTTCCACGCCGCCGACGAGTGCCTCGACGTCGCCGACCTGGTCGAGATGACCAACTTCGCCGCCTTCGCGATCGAGTCGCTGTCGGCCGCGGCGCGGGCCGGCCACCGCTGATCGCGCCCACGTTTGCGGCGCGCCCCGGCGTTCCGGCGCTCGGATCAGCCGTCCGTCCGGGATCACTGGTCCCAGAGACCACCGATTCCAGACGGAAGCGCCGCACGATGCCAGCTTCGGCCCAAAGCCTGCCCGGCGTTGCACCACCGGTGAGGCACAATGGACGGGGTCGGAGTCCGCGAGTTGCGTCAAGACCTGAGCCGCCACCTCGCGCGAGTCAAGGATGGCGCGGCGCTCGAGGTCACCTAGCACGGTCGCGTGGTCGCCCGCCTCGCGCCCGCGGGTGAGCGCGTGCCGAAGCCGTACGCGACGCTTGCGGCCGACCGCCGCGCCACGCTTCCCAGCGTCGGCTTGACCGAGTTGATCGCCCACCGGAGCAGGCGCGAAACGGCGGCGTGCACCGACGCGCTCCTCGCCGCGGGGCGATTAGCACCCGGCGGCGGGCGTTGTCTACCTCGACACTGTCTCGCGGTGCTCGCCCCAGGCTGAGCGGATCCGATCCATTCGTGTCCGGGATCGCTCGCCACCCCTCGAGCGGCCACAACCCGCTGCTACCATGCGATTCCCGCCGCGGGGTGGAGCAGTCAGGTAGCTCGCCGGGCTCATAACCCGGAGGTCGC
>CAZCFA010000143.1:0-2032 GCA_964497825.1 uncultured Conexibacter sp. | reverse complement strand
GCACCGTCAAGAACCTCCGCGACGCGGCGAAGAAGCTCGGCTGCTGAGCGTGGCGTGCTAGACGTTCTCGTCGGCGAGCGCGAGGCCGTGGTCGACGGCGGCGAGGATCGTCTTCAGGTCCTCCTCCTCGGCGATCAACGGCGGCGCGATGAACAGCGACGTCTGCTCGCCGCTGGTCGCGATCAGCGCGCCCGCCTCGAGCGTCCGGGCGGCGATCCGCGAGGCGAGCGGGTCGGGGTCGCGGCCATCCCAGTCATGCCAGTCGGGGCCGTGGAGCTCGATCGTCCAGTGTAGGCCGCGACCGTCGATCCGGGCGACGCCGGGATGGCCGTCGGCGAGCCGGCGCATCTCGGCCGCCATCAGCTCGTCGAAGCCGGCGGCGCGCTCGGCGAGGCGGTCGCGAGCCGAGACCCGGATGTGGGCCTCGGTCGCCGCGACCTGGATCGGGTGGGCCCGGTAGCTGCTGTAGGACTGCCAACCGCCGTCCTCGAGCCGCTCGACGAGGTCGCGCGAAAGCACCGCGGCGCCGCCCGGGGCGCCGCCGGCCGCCAGGCCCTTGCCCATCGTCACGACGTCGGGTCGCGAATCGCCCGCCTGAAACTGGAACCAGTGGCCCATCCGGCCGAAGCCGGAGACGGTCTCGTCGGCGATCCACAGCGTCCCGGCATCACGGGCGAGGGTCGCAAGCCGGTCCTGGTAGTAGGGCTGGTGGTAGATGCCGCCCTGGCTGTAGTCGATCAGCGCCGCGGCCGCGGTCGCGAGGCTCGGCGCCGCTTCCTCCAGCGCCGCCAGGTCGGCCTCGCGATCCGGCTCGGGGCCGGCGATCCGGGCGCCGCTCGGGGCCGGCAGCTCAACCACGTCGGCGAGGCGCGGCGGCGCCAGCACCCGCTCACGGTAGGAGACGCCGCCGTGCCAGTGCGGCTGGATCGTCAGGTCGCGGGCGTAACCGACGCCGCCGTGGTAGGCGCGCTCCCGCGTCGCCAGCGCGGGCCGGCCGGTGAGCGCCTGGGCGAGGGCGAGGACGACGTCGTTGGCCTCGCCGGCGCTGATGAAGAAGCGCACCGCTCCAGCCCAGTCCTCGCCGGCGAACGCGGTCTCGAGCAGCGTCTCGGCGGCGCTCTCGCGGGGGCCCCAGCGCATCCCCTCGTTGAGCGCGGGGGCCGCCGCCGCGGCCCGCACCGCCGCGACGATCTCGGGATGGGAGTGGCCGAGCGGGGCAGCGGTGTTGGTGCCGTCGATCACCCGGCGGCCGTCGTCGAGCGTGAGCCACATGCCCTCGCCGGCGACGACGAGCGGCTGCGAGCCCGCCGTCAGCGATGTCGAGAGCAGCCGGGGGGCGGCCACGGCTACTTCCTGACCTCGCCGCCGAACCCCCAGTTCGACGGCGCGACGCCCGCGACGACGACCCAGGTCTCATCCCGGGCCTCCTCGCCGAAGACGTCGCAGAGGGCGTCGGTCAGCCCCGCGATCAGCCGCTCGGTCTTCTCGGGGTCGGCGAAGCGGCCCTCGAAGGCCTTCACCTCGATCAGTGGCATCCGTCCCACCTCCAGCGTGGAATCGACGTTGTGCGCGGTTCGGTCAAAGCGGCATCCGGGAGTGGGTCACCGCAAGCGCAGCGACGCTCATGCCGAAAGCCCGAGCAGCTTCGCCGGGTTGGCCTTGGTCATCAGCTCGAGCTGGTCGTAGTCGGCGCCGTAGTCGAGCAGCGCGGTCAGCAGCATCCGCATCCCCTCCGGGTGCGGCGCCGCCGAGGGCTGACCGAGGTCGGAGCTGAAGACCAGGCTCTCGCCGCCGATCTCGTTGATCCAGCCCGCGAGTTGCTCGGGGTCCTGCTCGAAGAAGGTCGGCGAGACGCAGGAGACCGCGACGTACTCGAGGATCGCGCCGTTGGCGATCAGCGCCTTCTGCTCCTCGAGCGGGAACTTCGTCAGGGCCCAGTTCGCGTGCGTGACGAGGAACTTCTTGACCCCGCGCGCGTTCGCCTCCCGCTGCAGCGCCTTCGTCTCCTCGAGGCTGAGGTGGCCGGTCGCCA
>CAZCFA010000142.1:0-2095 GCA_964497825.1 uncultured Conexibacter sp. | reverse complement strand
GGCTGCTGGGCGACGGCCCAGTCGCGCAGGCGATCGCCGAGCTCGGGCACGGCGGCATCGACCTCGACCACGACGTCGGCGGGGATGCTCGCCCGCTCCGCGGCCGCCACGAGCGCGTCCGGCGACGGCGCCTCGTAGAGGCAGTAGGTGCGCCGCCGGTCGGCGCTGAGGAAGGAGAACAACCAGCGGACGCCCTGGTCGGCGTTGACCTGCTCGATCAGCCTGACGTCGTCGTCGCTGAGGTCGAGCTGGTCGGCGAAGTGGCGCTCGATCACGTACAGCGGCATCGACGCCATCGTAGCGCCCGGCTCATGCCTCGACGAGGCCGCGCCGGTGCGCGTAGGACGCCGCCTCGGTCCGGTTCGCGCAGCCGGTCTTGCGCAGGACGCTGCGCATGTGGTTGGCGGCGGTGTGCTCGCTGATCACGAGCTCCTCGCCGATCCTCCGGTTGCTGAGCCCGCGGGCGGCGAGCCGCAGGACCTGGACCTCGCGGGGCGAGAGGTCATCGGGAAGCTCCACCGCTGCCGGCCGGCCGAGCGCTTCGATGCGGCCCGCCAGCGCCGCCATCCCGATCTCAGCGGCGAGCGAGGAGGCCTCGCGGCGCAGGGCCCCGGCGAGCTCGCTGGCGCCGCGGCCGCGGCGCTGCAGCAGGCGGGCGTACTGGTAGGCGGTGTGCGCCACCCAGGTCCTCGCGCCCATCCGCCGGTTCAGCTCCAGGGCGCGCTCGAGGTGTTCCTCGGCCCGCTCCCACTCGCCGAGGGTGGCCGCGAGCATCCCGAGGTAGCGGTCCGCGGCTCCGTAGCAGGCGACGAGGTGGCCGACCATCACGTTCGATCCCGAGTGCGGCGCCAGCCGCTCGTAGGTGAGCGCGGCGACCCGCTCGTCGCCGAGCGCGGCGCTCGCGTCCGCGAGGTAGGTGAGCGAGGCGAGCCACAGCGACTCGCGCAGCTCATCGAGGCCGGCGTCCGCGATCCGGTCGAGCAGCGCGCCCGCCTCGCGCTCGATGCCGAGCTCGGCGAGGACGGCGACCAGGCCCGGCCGCCACGGCCCCTCGCGTCGGGCGCCGTCGGCGAGCAGCCGGATCACGGGCTCGACCTCGGCCAGCCGTCCCTGCTCGCGACGGATGCTGAACATCTGGATCCCGTAGGTGCCCGAGGCGTCGCGGCCCGTCAGCAGCCGGCTCCACTCGTAGGCGCGCTCCGCCATCGCCTCGGCTTCGTCCAGCCGGCCGTCGCAGAGGGCGAGCGCGGAGCCGTAGTGCTCGGCGACGTGGTGCATGAACGGCTGCGCCGCCCGCTCGGCACCCTCGCGCAGGGCCGCGGCCTCGCCGCGGGCCGCCGCGAGGTCCCCGAGCGCGACGAAGGTCGGCGCGCGCCAGGCCATCGCCTCAGCCCGGATCTCCGAATCCCCGAGCTCCCCGCCGAGGGCGCGGGCCTCGGTCAGCATCGCCAGGATCTCCTCGAGCGAGCTCGTTCCCCGCGACCAGTAGGAGCGGACCAGGACCCGCGCGAGCCCGGCCCGGTCCCCGAGCCGCCGGGCGAGCAGCACCGCGCTGCGCCGCGCGTGCGCCCCGCGGGCGCGCTCGCCCTGGAAGTCGAGCGCCCGGGCGAGGCCGCTGAGCAGGCCGACGCGCAGCTCGGGCGCCTGCTCGTCGCCGAGCTTCGCGACCGCCTCCTCGAGCAGCTCGGTCGCGCCCCGGTCGACCATGCCCGGGCGCCAGCAGGCGTCCTCGTAGCCGATCGCCGCCCGCGCGAGCAGCTCGGCGTCGTCGAGCTCACGGGCGATCTCGGCCGCCGACCGCAGCGCGTCGAGCGCGTCTTCGGCATCACCGGCGCGGTGGCTCGCATCGCCGAGGTCGAGGAGGATCGCCGCCCGGCGTCGCCGATCGTCGCCGGTCAGATCGAGGGCGGTGCGGAGCCGGTCGGCCGCCTCCTCGAAGGCGAGCCCCGCGTTCGCCGCGCGGGCGGCCTGCAGGTTGTATCGGATCGCCCGCTCCGGGCCGGCGAGCGGGGCCGCCTCGGCGAAGTGATGGGCGAGATCGGCGAGGTGGTCGGAGGCAGCGCCGTCGGTCCTGTCGAGCGCCTCGCCGACGCGG
>CAZCFA010000141.1:0-2115 GCA_964497825.1 uncultured Conexibacter sp. | reverse complement strand
TCGGAGCCGACGGCGTCGTCCTCCATGCCGGCTCGCGCAAGAAGGACCCGGTCGACGAGGCGGTCGCCCGCTCGGGTGAGGTCGTCCGCGAGGTGCTCGCCGAGACCGAGTCCTGCCCGATCCTGTTCGAGAACACCGCCGGCACCCAGGGGCCACTCGGGCGCGACTTCGACGAGCTCGCGCTGCTCGTCGATGCCGCGGGCGCCGGCGACCGGATCGGAATCTGCATCGACTGCTGCCACCTGTTCGCCTCGGGATTCGCGATCCTCGAGCCCGACGACCTCGGCCGCACCGTCGATGATCTCGACCGGCTCGTCGGCATCGATCGGCTGCGGGCGCTGCACGTCAACGACAGCGCCGTCCCCCAGGGTGCCAACCGCGACAAGCACGCGAGCATCGGCAAGGGCGAGATCGGCCGCGATGGAATCGCGACGTTCCTCTCCGAGCCGCGGTTCGAGGGCCTGCCGGCGACGCTCGAGACCCCGGGCCCCGAAAAGCAGGGCCCGGACCGGCGCGAGCTCCGCCTCACCAAGCGGCTACGCGAGCAGGGGATCGCGGCCCGCGGCGGCGCCGCCGCCTGACGCGTGTGGGCGGGCGAGCGGCGGCCGCGGAGTCGGCAAGGAGCCGCCGCGCCGACCGTCGCGAGCCCCCTGCGACTGGAATCGCTGGTCAAGGCGACCAGTGATCCCCGACGGAGGTCGCGAACCGCGATTCAGCCCGCGAGCCGCGCTGTCGCGAGCCGCGCTTCAGCCCGCCAACCGCGTTGCCACGAGCCCCGTTGCCGCGAGCCGCGCTTCAGCCGCCGTTACCGCGAGCCGCGTTGGTCGCGAACCGCGATCGCCGCGAGCCGGCCTCAGCCTGCGACTGGAATCGCTGGTCGAGTGGACCAGCAATCCCCGACGGAGGTCGCGAGCCGCGCTTCAGCCGCCGTTACCGCGAGCCGCGTTGGTCGCGAACCGCGATCGCCGCGAGCCGGCCTCAGCCTGCGACTGGAATCGCTGGTCGAGTGGACCAGCAATCCCCGACGGAGGTCGCGAGCCGCGCTTCAGCCCGCCAGCCGCAGGCCGGCGCGGAGGTCGAAGCCGTCGGGGTCCTCGGCGTCGAAGAAGTCGGGGTTGATGCAGATGTGCGCGGGCCCATCGCCCTCGTAGGCGGGCTCGACCCGGGTCGGGCAGTGGCCCAGCGGCGAGCCGGTCATCTTGATTCCGCCGAAGCCGCCGTTGCGCTCGGCCGCCTCGAAGCCGGCGACGTCGATCTCGCCGCGGAAGACCTTCTGCACGCAACCCATGTAGCGCCGTCCGGTCGGCCCGTCGACGTAGCTCCACAGGTACGGGCAGCGCATCCGCAGGCACTCGCGCGGCTCGATCAGCTTGTCGCAGAAGGTGCGGCAGCTCCGGCACTCGCCGACCGGGGCGCGCAGCTGCTGGATCGGGCTAGCCGGCATCGGCTGCAGTCTAGATAGGTAGGTTGCGCCGGCAATGCGCCTCGCCGTCCTCGCGCTCGCCGCCGCCCTGGTGCTCGCGGGCTGCGGGGACGCGGGCCGGGATGGGGACGCGAGCGGGTTCGTCCCCGCCGCCGGCCCCGAGACGCCGGCGGCGCGGGCTCCAGGCGTGCCGCCGGGATCGTCCTACGACGTAACCGGCGATGCCTGGCTGAAGCTGCCAGATGCGAGCCGGCTGACCGCCGCCCGCGACTACGTCGCCGATCACCCCGGCGAGTGCACGAACGCAGCCGGCCGGTCCGCGGCGACGGCCACGGTCCGCGACTGGGCGGACGCCTCGCTCGGCGTCGACTACCCGCTCAACGCTCCGGTCGCGGAGCTGCTCGCCGAGGGCTGTGCCGCGGCGCTGCAGAGCGGCGAGCGGGATCTGGCGCCGTAAGCGACGGCCGTGGGCGGGCCCCGCCGCCGGCGGCTCTGCCCCAGGCGGCCTTTCCGCCGCTGTCACAAGCGGCCGCCTTGCCGCCGCCGCCGCCCCGTTGCCGGCGGTGCCTCGCCGCGGGCGGCCGCCTTGCCGCCGCCGCCCCGTTGCCGGCGGTGCCTCGCCGCGGGCGGCCGCCTTGCCGCCGCCGCCCCGTTGCCGGCGGTGCCTCGCCGCGGGCGGCCGCCTTGCCGCC
>CAZCFA010000140.1:0-2118 GCA_964497825.1 uncultured Conexibacter sp. | reverse complement strand
GCCTCGCGGCTCGACGCGGGCGATGAGGCGATCCGCGAGGCGAAGAAGAACCCGAAGGTCCTCGCCAAGCAGTTCGGCAACGGCAACCCGTTCGAGCAGGTCAACGGCCTCATGCAGGACTACGGCTTCAAGGTCTGCGGCGGCGGCAGCGGCTGACGCGGCGCCGGCGGCGCGACGCTCGCGAGCGCCGAGTCGGGCCGCTCGCGGCCTCCGCTGGCCGCCGGCGCCGGACGCTGATGAGCGCCGAACCGGGCCACCGGCGGGCCGGTGCCCCCGCCCGATCGACGATCGTCGCCCGGTGCGCCGTCGCGGCTCAGGGCCGTTCGGCGAGCCAGGCGGCGATCCGGCGGCCGATCTCGGCCCCCTGGTCCTCCTGCAGGAAGTGGGAGGCGCCGGCGATCTCCTGCGGCTCGCTCAGCCCGAGCCGGGCGGCGAGCTTGCGGCCGACCGCGATCGGGATGATCGGGTCGCCGTCGGCCCACAGGCACAGCGAGGGGATCTCGCGGGCGGCGATCGCGGCCGCGGTGCGGGCGCCCGCCTCGGCCCCGGGCGCATCGGGTTCGGTCGGCAGGATCAGCGGGAACGCCCGCGCTCCGGCCTTCGACTCCGGGGTCGGGAACGGCGCGTCGTAGGCGGCAGCGACCTCGTCGCCGGGGTCGGTGGCGCAGGCGCCGCGGACCAGCATCGAGACCGGCAGGTCCTCGGTCCGCTCGACGAAGTCGCGGAACCTGATCCAGGCGTCGCTCATCCGCTGGCGGCCGTCGAAGACGCCGGTGTCCATGACGACGAGCCGGGCGCAGCGCTCGGGGTGCTCGGCGGCGACCCGGAAGCCGACCGGGCCGCCCCAGTCGTGGACGACGAAGGTCGCGCCGGTGACGTCGAGCCGCTCGAGCACCGCCGCCGCCGCCTCAGCGTGGCGGTCGTAGCTGTGCCAGCCGAGGTCGGTCGGCTTGTCGGAGCGGCCGAAGCCGGGCATGTCGGGGGCGATGCAGCGATGCCCGGCCTCGAGCAGCGGCGGCATCACCTTGCGCCACAGCAGCGACCAGGTCGGCTCGCCGTGGAAGAGGACGACCGGATCGCCCTCGCCCTCGTCGATCCGGGCGAGGCGGATGCCGTCCCAGTCCAGGTAGCGGGGCTCCCAGCCGAAGTCGTCGGGGAGCGAGTCGAAGCGTTCCTCGGGGGTGCGGAAGACGCCCGCGGCCGGCGCGGCCATCAGCGCGCCATCAGCTTGCGGAAGCGGAGCAGGTTGCGGGGGCCGCCGCTCAGCTTCAGCCGTCGCTGCAGCAGCGCCCGGGGCGGAGCGATCGCGCCCTTGCCGATCTCGATGAAGTCCTCCCAGCTCGACTCGAGGGTGACGTCGGGGGCGCTGATCACGCCCGGCGCGGCCGTGGTCGAGCCGTTGGCGACGACCAGGTGCCAGGGCTCGGCGTCGCTGAACCGCCACTGGACGCGGAACGGCGTCCCGTTCGTCGCCCCGGGATCGACCGAGCGGCTGATCAGGTCGAAGTAGAGCCGCTGCGCCTCCGGCGAGTTCTCGGGTGGCAGCCCCGGCTCGCCGACGATCTGCGCCTGGGTCATCCGGATCATCATCTCCGCCCGCTCGCGGGGCGAGGCGTCGTTGTCCATCGGGAACGTCCCCGCCGGCATCTCCTCGATCGGGTAGCCGATCGCGCGCCACTTCTGCTCGACCGCCCGCATTCCCCACTCGCCGATGTCCTCGAGCTCGAAGCCGTAGCAGCGCGTGTACTCGCGGTTCCAGTTCGGCGGGATGAACACCGACGAGGTCCACTGCAGCGCCTCGGCGAGCAGCTCGTCGACCGCCGCCTTGCACTCGTCGGACTCGTGCAGCAGCTCGCTCAGGATCTTGACGCCGAACCCGATGTGGCGCTGCTCGTCGCGGGAGACGTGGGCCATCCCCTCCGAGAACCCGGGCATCGTCCCCGCCTTGACGAAGTAGTCCTCGATGAAGTGTTGGCCGGGCTGGGCGAGCGTCGCCTCGACGATCAGGTGGTAGAGCGTGATCGCCTGCGCGAACTTCGGCAGCGAGCGGTCGCGGCCCAACTCGCCGGCCATCCTGTCGAGCCGGTCGAAGACCTTGCGGTAGCCCCAGCCGAGCTG
>CAZCFA010000139.1:0-2262 GCA_964497825.1 uncultured Conexibacter sp. | reverse complement strand
GGCCGAAGCCGCCCTGGGCGGCGATTCGCGCCGCGACGGCCGGGTCGGCGTCCTCGAGGACGACGACCGCGTTCTTGCCGCCCATCTCGAGCTGGACGCGCGCGAGGCGCTCGGAGCCGATCCGGTTGATCTCGAGCCCGGTCGCGACCGAGCCGGTGAAGCTGATCGCGGCCACCCGCGGGTCGCGCACGATCGCGTCCCCGACGGTGCCGCCGCTGCCGTGGACGACGTTGAGGACGCCGGCCGGCAGGCCCGCCTCGACCAGGCACTCGGCGAGGTGCTGCACCGAGAGCGGGACGAGGGACGCCGGCTTCATCACGACTGCGTTCCCCGCCACGAGCGCCGGCGCGAGCTTCCACGCCGGGATCGCGATCGGGAAGTTCCAGGGGGTGATGAGGCCGACGACGCCGAGCGGCTCCTTCACCGTGTAGAGGTGCGTCGAGGGGACGCTCGAGGGGAGGGTCTGGCCGGCGAGCCGCCATCCCTCGCCGGAGAAGAAGCGGACGATGTCGGTGGCGCGCTGCACCTCGGCCGTCGCCTCGGCGATCGTCTTCCCTTCCTCCGCGGTCAGGTCGCGCGCGATCTCGTCCTTGCGCGCCGCGAGCAGCTCGGCCGCGCGGGCGAGGACGGCGCCGCGCTCCGGGGGCGGGGTCTTCCGCGGGGCGGGGAACGCCCGCTCCGCGGCCTCGATCGCGGCGCCGCCGTCGCCGGCCGTTCCGGACGGGAGCTGGGCGACGACCTCGCCCCGGCGAGCGGGATTGGCGCGCTCGCGCTCGGGCGAGCCGGTCCATTCGCCGCCGATCAGGTGGCGGACGGTCGCTGGTGCTGGTGCGCTCATCGGGTTCGGACTCCGGGGCTCGGGGGCTCGGGGGCTTTGCCCTGAGCCTATCGGCTCGCGAGGGGGCTGGCAGCGAGACGGTCGACCACGCGCAGAAGGCCGTCCTCGGCCGGCTCGCGGGCGTCCGCTCGTGCGAGCGCCGTGCCCTCCGCCGCGGCCGGCGGCTCGTACCGGGCCGCGAGGGCGCGGTAGACCTCGACGCCGGCGTCGGAGGCGTCCGCCGCCTCGGCCGCCCTCCGCCGGAGCCGCTCCTCGACGACCCCGGCCGGCGCGACCGTCTCGGCGACGACGAACGGCGCCCCGAGGCGGCTCGCGAGGTCGCGGAACGGCCGCCGGCTGGCCGCCGTCAGCGAGGTCGCGTCGACGACGGCGGCGCGACCGTCTCGCAGCGTCCGCCCGGCGGCGTCGAGCAGCGCCCGCTGCGTTCGCTCGCTCATCGCCGGGCTGTAGATCCCCTCCTCGAAGCCGGCCTCGGCCCGGTCCGCGGGCCCGAGCCCGGCGAGCTCCTTCCGCAGGACGTCGGAGCGCAGGTGCTCGGCCCCGAGCGCGCCGGCGACGAGCGCCGCGAGCGTCGTCTTGCCCGTGCCGGGCAGCCCGCAGGTGAGGACGAGGCACTGCGGGAGCTCGTAGCCGGCCGCGAGCGTCGCGTAGCGGACCGCCTCGGCCCGCTTCGCGGCCCTGGCCGAGCGCGGCCGCTCGGCCGCGGCGATCGCCGTCACCTTCGCCCGGACCATCGCCCGGTAGGCCGAGTAGAACGGGAGCAGGCGCTCGAGCTCCGCGTCGCCCGCGGCCAGCGCGTACTCGCGCGCGATCCGTGAGCTCTGCGGGCGGAAGCCGCGCGCGTCGAGGTCCATGGTCAGGAACGCGAGGTCGCCGGCGACGTCGCCGCAGCGGAGGCGATCCGAGAACTCGATGCAGTCGTAGGCGACGACGCCGTCGGGGAGGAAGCAGACGTTCCCCGCGTGGAGGTCGCCGTGGCCGTCGCGGATGCGCCCGTCGCGGACACGGCGCGCGAGGAGCTCCGCCTCCCCGGCCAGGAACCGCTCGGCCCGCGCCCGCAGGAACGCGTGCAACGCCGGCGTGAAGACCCGCGGGCCGCCCGGCGCGCTCCCGCCCTCCACCGCGACGAACCCCGCCGTCTGGTCGAAGTTCTCCCGGACGTTGAACGCGACCGCGCCGGGGGCTCCGTGCTCGTCGACGCCGGGCCCCGTGGCGGCGTCTCGATGGACGCGGACGAGCAGCGCGACGAGCCGGTCGAGGTCCTGCTCGCGGACGCCGCCTGCGTCGAGGAGCCGGTCGAGCTGGCGCACTGGGTGCTGGCCGACGACTCGGACTGGAGCGAGGCGCGCATTCGCGATTCCATGGGCCGCTCGCGCACCATCACGGCGCGCCTGCAGACCCCGGTGCCGGTGCTGATGATATAT
>CAZCFA010000138.1:0-2344 GCA_964497825.1 uncultured Conexibacter sp. | reverse complement strand
CCTCCGCGCCGCCGCGGAGCTGCTCGGCGGCGACGACACCGGGTCGCGCTGACGGCACCGCGAACGGCGACGGCGGTCACGCTCCGCGCCGCGCCCGTCCGCTAGCTTGGCCGCAGCCAACCGGAGAGGAGCTTCGGCCATCAGCGAGGACGCCGCAGGGAACCGGGCCGCCGCCCGCCAGCCCTACCCGAGCCGCGGCGAGGCGAGCGCCGCGTTCGCCGCCCACGTCAACCGCGCCAAGGTCGGGGTGCTGGAGGCGATCGGCGCCGACATCGTGATCGGCGAGCGCGAGGGCGCCCGCTTCCAGGACGCCTACAGCGGCCGCTGGTACTGGAACTGCCACTGCAACGGCGGCGTCTTCAACCTCGGCCATCGCCACCCGCGCGTCGTCGCCGCGATCCGTGACGGCCTCGACCACCTCGACGTCGGCAACCACCACCTGATCAGCGGGTGGCGGGCGCGGCTGGCGGCCCAGCTCGCCACCAGCACCGGCGACGCCCTGCCCTTCGCCGTGTTCACGCCGTCGGGAACCGAGTCGGTCGACCTGGCGCTGCGGCTCGCCCGCGCCCACACCGGCCGGCCCGGGATCGTCAGCGCGCGCGGCGCCTACCACGGGCTCAGCGGCTTCGCGCTGGCCGCCAGCGACCCGCGCTGGTTCGACCCGTTCGGCCCGGCGCCGCCCGGCTTCACCCACGTCGACTACAACGACGCCGAGGCGGCCGCCGCGGCGATCGGCGCCGAGACCGCCGCCGTCATCCTCGAGTCGATCCCGGCGACGCTCGGCTTCCCGCCGCCGGCACCGGGCTACATCGCCGCTGTGGCGGACGCCGCCCGCGAGGCGGGAGCGCTGCTGATCCTCGACGAGGTCCAGACCGGCCTCGGCCGGACGGGCGCCAACTGGTACTACGAGCGGCTCGCGGTCGAGCCCGACATCGTGATCACCGGCAAGGGGCTCGGCGGCGGCCTCTACCCGATCAGCGCGATCCTGCTGCGGCCCGAGCTCGAGCGGTTCTTCGACGCCAACCCGTTCGCCTACGTGTCGAGCTTCGGCGGCGCCGAGATCGGCTGCGTCGCCGCCTCGGCGGTGCTCGACGAGATCGCGGCGCCGGGCTTCCTCGAGCGGGTCGAGGCCCGCGGGCGGCGGTTCGAGCGGGCGCTGGCGGGGATGCCGTTCGGGCTTCGCCGCTACGGCCTGACGATGGGCTTCGCGTTCGCCGACGAGCAGGGCGGCGTGCTCGCCGCCAAGCGGCTGATCGACGCCGGCGTGTTCGCCGTATACGCCGAGCACGACCACGCCGTCACCCAGTTCAAGCCGCCGCTGATCGTTAGCGAGGCCGAGGTCGACGAGATCGCCGCCACGGTTCGCGACGCGCTCGGATGAGCGCCGTTGCTGAGCTCGGCGAGGGCGACCTCGAAGCGCTCGAGGCGCTCGTTCGCGCGGCGCTCGCGGCGGGCGACGAGCGGCGCCTGCCGGTGCTCGGCTACGGCGAGATCTCGCTCGTCCTCGCTTGGCCCCCAGAACTGCCCAGCTTCGCCTGCAAGCGGATGCCGGCGTTCGGCTCGCGGGCGGCGTTCGAGTCCTACCGGGAGCGGATCGACGACTACGTCGGGCGGCTCGCCGCGGCCGGGATCGACGTCGTCGCGACCTCGACTCGCGCCGTCGAGCAACCCGGCGGCGGCGTCGTCGCCTACCTCGTGCAGCCGATCCTCGCCGCCGAGACGCTGGCGCCGGCGCTGCTGCGTGGCGCCGACCCCGGCGCCGGCCACCCGCTCGTCGCGGCGATCGCCGACGCCGCCGCCGCCGCGGTCTCGCCCACGGTTGGCCTCGACGCGCAGCTCGCCAACTGGGCCTGGGACGACGGCCGCCTGACCTACATCGACGTCTCGACGCCGATGCTGTGGGACGAGCGCGGCCGCTCGCTGCTCGATCTCGGTCCGCTCGCCCAGGCCTACCCGGCGATCCTGCGGCCACCGCTGCGGCGCCTCGTCGCGCCCCGGGTGCTCGACGGCTACCGCGACCTGCGCGGCGTCTACGAGGACCTGACCGGGAACCTGATCAAGGAGCGGCTCGAGCCCTGGCTGGGGGCGTTCCTCGCAGCCGTCAACCGCCACCTCGACGAGCCCCTGACCGCGGCCGGCGTGCGCCGCTACTACCGCTCCGACGCGCGGCTGTGGTCGCTGCTTCTGCGGCTGCGCCGGATCGACCGGGCCTGGCGCCTGCGCACCGGCCGCGGCTACCCGTTCCTGTTGCCGGGCCCGATCGAGCGCTGAGCCGCGGGGACGAACACCGGTTCGCGGCGGGTATCGGCTACGGAGATCATTGTCGGGCGTTTGTGCAAGCCTG
>CAZCFA010000137.1:0-2362 GCA_964497825.1 uncultured Conexibacter sp. | reverse complement strand
GCTAGATCGGGCTGAGGATGGGGCCGGCTGAATCCCCCGGCCGGCCCCATCGGGCGGTTCGGTCGCGGCGGCGGCCGGCAAGCTGACGCCGGGTGAGGGGCGCGACCGAGACCGGGACCACCGGCCGCGCCGAGGCGCGTCAGAAACCGGCCGGCGGGCGCGACCTTCCGTTCGATGAAAACCAACGGCAACGATCACCAGTCCCTGTCCTCCCACCTCGCCGCGCCGATCGAGGTCGGCGAGCCCGACGCCGCCGAGAGCCTCGCGGTCTATCCGCTGTTCGGTCCCGCGCCCGGCCTCGAGTACGTCGCCTTCACCAACCCGGACGCCGCGACGACGATCAGCGAGCTCGAGGGCGGCGCCGCGGTCAACGACCTGCTCGTCCACACCGCCGGCTCGCAGCCGGTGCTGCTCTATGAGGGAGAGGAGATCCTCGGCGCGCAGCAGAACCGCGTCCTCGACGTCGCGATCCTCGCCGCCGCGGGGACGAAGACCCCGATCCCGGTCAGCTGCGTCGAGCGCGGTCGCTGGGACGGGCGCCGGCACCGCGAGCGGTTCCGGCCGTCGCCGCAGGCGGCGGATCCGCGAATGCGGCGGATGAAGAACCGCCGCGCGCGGCTCAACGTCGCCGCCGGGCGCAGTGCGCGCTCCGACCAGGGCGAGGTCTGGAACGAGGTCGAGGCGCGCCAGATCGAGTTCGCGGCGAGCGGCCGGCGGCGGCGATGAGCGACGCCTTCGACGCTCATCGCGACCGCCTCGGCCCGTTCCGGGAGGCGATCTCGCTGCGGCCGGGCCAGTGCGGATCGGTGGCCGTGATCGGCGGCCGGATCGAGATGCTCGACTTCGTCGGCCGCGCCGACGTCTACTCGTTCCTGCACGCCGCGATCGTCGAGGGCTACGCGCTGGACGCGCTGGCCGCGCAGCGGCGGGCCGAGCGTCGTGAGGCCGTCGACGGTGCCACGGTCCGCGGCTTCACCCTGCTGGCCTGCGATTCGGTCCCGAGCTCACGGAGCGATGGGCCCGGCCTCGGGACCACGGCCCGCTTCGCCGGGGGCGGCGTCGAGGGCTCGGCCCTGATCGCCGACGGCGAGCTGGTCCAGCTGACCGCATTTCCAAGTGGCGGGCACCCCGCGCCGCCGACTGCCCCGCGATCGAGCCGGCGAGTGAGCCGGCCGTCGCGACGGCGGCGCTGAAGGCCGGCGGCGGCGGCGCGGTGGTAGGGGGAGCCGCCGCGCCGTCCGCGCGCCGGTGAGGGTCACCGGTGCCGGCGGCCGTCCAAGGATCGGCGTCTCCGGACGATAGGCCTGCCCGCCGCACCAACCGTGCTTCAGGGCCAGGCGGTCGGCGCGACCCCGCCGCGGATCCGGGCCAGGGCGGCGCCGATCCGCGGGCGCCGGACCGAGATCCGGTGCAGCGCCGGCGTGTGGTCGGCGAGCGAGGCGAGCATCCGCAGCGGCGGCGGCCAGGCCGCCGCGGCGGCGGCCAGCGCCAGCTCGCGGCGGGCGGCACCGACCCTGCCCCGGGCCGCGAGCGCGAGCGCGTGGCGGCGGCGGGCATCGGCGATCCGCGCCCGGCGGGCGGACTCCGCCACGGGATCCTCGAGCCGGAAGCGCTCGAGCGTCGCAATCAGCGCCGTCGGGCTCTCGCTCGCCGACATCTGGCCCCGGTGCACCGCGACGATCGCGTGCGGCTCCGGCACGAACCAGAATGCCCAGCCGGAGGCGGCGGTGCGGACCCACGTCGTCAGGTCGCCGAGCTCGCCGTCGCGCAGCGGGAACTCACGCTCGCCCTGCTCGAGCGCGGTCCTGCGGATCAGGGTCGCCGACCGGCCCGGCTGAGGGCCGCCGACGACCATCCGCAGCGGCCGCGCGAGGCGACCGGGGGCAACCGGGAACCGGAAGGCGCGGCGGGCGCCGCCCGCCTCGCGGAGGAAGCCCGTGAAGACGATGCCGACGGCCTCGTCGCGCCGCATCGGCGCCGACGCCGCGGCGAGGAAGCCCGGCAGCAGCCGGTCGTCGTCGTCGAGGACGACGACCATCTCGCCGCGGGCGAGCGAGCTGACGTAGCGCAGGTTGGCCATCGCCCCAGCCGGCCGCGGGTTGCGGTGGTAGCGGACCCGGGCGTCGCCGAAGCCGGCGGCGACGTCATCGAAGCCGCCGCGGTCATCGGCGACCACGACCTCGAGGTCCTCGGCCTCCTGCTCGAGCGCGCTCGCGATCGCCCGGCGCAGCCACTCGCGGCCTCGGTGCGCGCGGATACAGACTGAGAACTGCGGTCCATCTCCCCCGATGGTCGGCGGACGATAGCCGGGCGCTCGCTATGCGCGTCGCGCAGGTGTCCGCAGCGTGCGCGTCGCCTCGAC
>CAZCFA010000136.1:0-2475 GCA_964497825.1 uncultured Conexibacter sp. | reverse complement strand
CGACCGGCACGATGTGGAACAGCACGCTCTACATCTCGCCCGACGGGGAGATCGAGCACGTGCGCCGCAAGCTCACCCCGACGGTCGGCGAGCGGTTCGTGCACACCGGCGGCGACGGCGACGGCCTGCGGCTACTCGAGACGCCGTTCGGCGCGCTCAGCAGCCTCCTGTGCGCGGAGAACTCGAACCCGCTGGCCGTGTTCACGGTCGTCGCGCAGAGCGCGGTCGTGCACGTCGCCCAGTGGCCGAACCACTTCTCTCCGACCCAGCCGCTGATGCCGCAGGTGATCGTGACGGCGTCGCGGGCGATGGCCTATCGCGCCGGTTGCTTCGTGCTGAATGCGGCCAGCACGCTGGCCGGCCCGGAACGGGCGCGAATCGCCCGCACCGACGAGGACCTGACCTGGATCTCCGACCCGCGCAACCTCGGCGGCAGCTGCATCGTCGGCGCGTCCGGCGACCTCCTGGCCGGGCCGCTCGCCGACGAGGAGGAGATCCTGTTCGCCGACCTGCGGCTGGACGACATCATCGCCAAGAAGACGATCCACGACTACGCCGGCCACTACAACCGCGCGGACGTGTTCACACTGAGCGTCGCGGGGTCGCCGCGGCCAATCTTCGAAGCGCCGTGGCTCGAGCAGGACGAGGCGTCGACCGCGCCGGAGTTGCGAATCGAGCGCCCCGAGCGGCCGCCGACCGACCGGCCGCCGGCGGAGCTCGAGCGCGGCGACGGCCCCGGCGCCGCGGGCTACCTCACCGGCCGCCTCGTCGAGGAAGAGAGCACCGGTTAGGCAGCCGCCGCGGCGCCTGCCCGGCTCAGCACCCGCTCGGTCCGCGTCTCGGCGACGATCCGACCGCCGCGCAGGACCCAGCGGCGCGGTGCCTGTTCGCGCAGCGCGTCGGCCGGCGTCTCCGCCTCGAGGACTACCAGGTCGCCGCGGGCGCCGGGGCGGATCCCGTAATCCTCGACTCCGAGGATCGACGCGGAGCCCCCACGTGCCAGATGCAGCGCCTGCTCAATCTCGGTCGGGTTGGAGAGTTGCGCCGCATGGACCAGGATCAGCGCCACCTGCAGCTGGTCGGCCGCTCCGAACGGGTAGAACGAGTCCTCCACGCAGTCTTGACCGCAGCCCATCCGCACATCCGCCTCGAGCAGCTCCTTGACGCGCGGGATGCCGCGCCGGCGGGGCTCGGAGTCCTCGCGGCCCTGAAGCAGCAGGTTGGTGGCGGGGTTGGTGATCACGCTGACGCCGGTCGCGGCCAGCCGCCCGATGATCCGCCCGGCGTAGTCGTCCGGCCAGGCCGCCATCGCGCAGCAGTGGCCGGCGGCGGTGCGGGACCCCCAGTCGCGCGCCTCGGCGGCATCGATCAGGAGCTCGAGCGTCCGCGAGTCGCCGTCGTCAGTCTCGTCGACGTGCATGTCGACCGGGGCGTCGTGCTCGACGGCCAGGTCGAGGCAGAACTCGATGTGGCGCCGCGCACTGTCGTAGTCGCGCTCCCAGTGCGGCATGCCGCCGACGACGTCGGCGCCCGCCGACATCGCCTGGCGCATCACCTCCTCGGTGCCGGGCTCGCGGACGATCCCCTCCTGCGGGAACGCGACGATCTGCACGTCGCACAGGTCGGCGTGATCGGCGCGAGCGCGCGCCACGCCCTCGAGTGCGCGCAGGCCGCTGATCGTGTCGACGTCGACGTGGCTCCGAATCGTCGTGGTGCCGGCCATCACGGCCCGGCGGATCACGCGGCCGGCGCGCTCGGCGATCTCCTCGACGGTCGCGGTCTCCTTGACGGGGTGCAGCAGCCGGATCGCCTCCGCCAGTGTCCCCGACTGGTTGGGCGGGATGAATGGCAGTGTTCGCACCTTGTCCAGGTGGATGTGCGGGTCGACGAATGCGGGGCTGACCAGGCGGCCGTCGACCTCAAGCTCGGCCGCGCCGTCGCCTTCGATGCCGGCCGCGACCTCGACGATGCGCCCGGCGTCCAGGCCGATATCGGTCAGCTCGTTGCTGTGTTCAATGCGCGCACGCCGCAGTATCAAGTCCATCGGGCGGTGTCCTTTCTGGTTGGTGGGGTGGGGTTACGAACTGGTCCCGACCGGCGGCGAGGCCGGCGACGAGCTGGCCGGCGGACGCGGCGATGACGACCGCCACCGCCAGCGTCCACGAACCGGTCAGGTCGTGCGTCACGCCGAGCAGGAGGGCGACGGTGGCGCTGGTGAGGTAGGCGCTGGCCTGTGCCATGCCGCTCAGGTCCGCGGCGCTGGCGGCGTTGGGCGCGCGCAGCACGAGCAGCGTCAGCGCGAGCCCGAACGCACCGCCCTGCGCGACGCCGAGCACGACCGCCCAGGCGACGAACGCATCGGGCGCGGCGAGCAGGCCGATCAGCCCGGCGATCGTGACCAGGCTCAGCACGGCGGCGATGAGACCCTGGGGCCGGCGGTCGGCGAGCGCCGGGACCCCGATCGACATCGGTATG
>CAZCFA010000135.1:0-2550 GCA_964497825.1 uncultured Conexibacter sp. | reverse complement strand
TCGTCGGGACTGGGTGACGCTGAAAGCTGCAACCTCGCCGCGTTGAACCGCCAGAAGACCGAGCGTGACCGAGAGCGCGGCGGTGGGGGCTCGCGACGTCGCGTCTACCTTCATCCCCTGCGGCTCACCGTGTTCGAGGACAAGGCAGCGCCACTCCTTGCGGACGAGGGCCTCAGGGCTCACTTCAGCTGCGATCTCGGCTGCTGTCGCTACGCGCAGGTCGACGAACTCGCAAGCCGCGGACCCAGTCACTACCTCTGGACACGGAACGCCGAGGTTCGGCGCATAGGCGACGCACCCACCCGTAGTGCCCGGATCGACCAGCTCCACGAGGAGCTGCGCACCGCCCAGGCGATTGCTCGGACCGTGCGGCGCAGTCAGTTCGACCGTCAGAAGGAGCTTCCCGATTTCGGTCACCTCGACCGCTGGCTCAGCCTCTTGGCTCGCCAGCAACAGGCGCGCTCGGCTGCTTGACGTCCCGCGTGCGAGGCGGCCCTCAACTTGGTTGGAAGGTGCAGACGACTTCTCGTTTGGTACCCATTTGTGGTACCCACGCGCTCGGGAGTCCAGCTCCCAGGGGTGAGCCACAAGGCGGATACCGCATCCCCAAGCGGCATCCGCGAGACGGGAGCGACGGGACTTGAACCCGCGACCTCCGGCGTGACAGGCCGGCGCTCTAACCAACTGAGCTACGCCCCCAGAGGGATCCGGAGCCGAGTGCTCCCGGGGGGCGGCGATTATGGCACGCCGACCGCGGCCGGCCGCATCGAGCGTTTCGATCGCGCCGGGGCCCGCCGCACTCCCAGTTGCTCCCATAGGCTCCCGTGCGTGCGGCTGATCTCCTACCGGTCCGACCGCGGCGATCGCGCCGCCGTCCTCCGCGGCGATCGCATCATCGACGTCGCCGACGCGATCGGCGAAGGGCCGGCGACGCTTCGCGGCCTGCTCGGCGCCGGCCCGCTGGCGCCGGTCGCCGCGGCGACGGATGGCGTCGAGAGCGGGCTCGCGCTGGCCGAGGTCGAGCTCCTGCCACCGCTGCCGGACCCGCAGAAGATCATCTGCATCGGCCTCAACTACGCCGACCACGCGGCCGAGGCCGGGATCGAGCCGCCGGCCGTGCCGACGTTCTTCGCCAAGTTCGCCAACGCGCTCGTCGCCGACGGTGCCACCGTCGCGCTCCCCGCCGCGAGCCGCAAGATCGACTACGAGGCCGAGGTCGCGTTCGTGATCGGCCGCACGGCGAAGCACGTCGCCGCCGCCGACGCGCTCGACCACGTCGCCGGCTACACCCTGCTCAACGACCTCTCCGCCCGTGATCTGCAGTTCCAGACGCCGCAGTGGCTGCCGGGCAAGGTCTTCGACGGCTCGGCGCCGTGCGGGCCGGCGCTGGTCACCACCGACGAGGTCGGCGACCCGGCCGCGATCGGGATCGCGCTCGACCGCAACGGCGAGCGCCTGCAGGACTCGAGCACCGCCGAGCTGATCTTCGGGGTCGCCGAGCTCGTCGCCCATCTCTCGACGCTGATGACGCTCGTCCCCGGCGACATCGTCTCGACCGGCACCCCGGCCGGCGTCGGCTCGACCCGCGATCCCCGGATCTGGCTCGAGGCCGGCGACGAGCTCGTGGTCAGCTCGCCGCAGCTCGGCGCGCTGCGGACGACGATCGGCTAAGCGGCGGCCGGGCCTACGGCGGGTTCACCGAGCCCGGCGCGTCGCGCGGTCGCGCAGGGGCGATCCGCTGCTGGGTCGCGAAGACGTTGATCAGCACGTAGGGCGCCCACCAGAGGATGAAGAAGTAGAACCAGTGCTGGGAGCCGACCTGGGTCGCGATCAGGACCGCGGCGCCGAGCGCCGCCGCCTGCAGTGGCCCGCGCCGGACGGGGACGAAGTAGAGCGCGAGGCCGAGCGCGACGGGGACGATCCGGGCGAGCGTCTGCAGCGGATGCAGCGACGGCGCCAGCCCCCAGACGCTGAACGGCGAGCCGCGCGAGGCCTGGTAGCCGAAGGTGCGGTCGTAGAACTCGGAGAGGCCGCCGCTGGGCAGCAGCGGCACGAGCACCACGACCCAGACCGCGACGAAGACGGCGCCGAAGATCAGCGTCGAGCGCAAGCGGCGCTCGCCGGAGCCGGCGGCGAACAGCGGCGCGATCGCCAGCGGCCCGAACTTCGTCGCGGCGCCGAGCGCGATCGCGAGGCCGCG
Organism: uncultured Conexibacter sp.; assembly: GCA_964497825.1. GTDB lineage: Bacteria > Actinomycetota > Thermoleophilia > Solirubrobacterales > 70-9 > RHKX01. The sequence continues at coordinate 350 of CAZCFA010000135.1, read as the reverse complement.
CCAGGCGGGCGCGGCGAAGGCGATCAGCGCCGCGACGAGCAGCGCCGCGACGAGCGCGTCGTTGCCGCCGTTGGCGTCGAGCGCGTAGAAGCTGTAGGGGTAGGCGAACCAGGCGAAGGCGAGCGCGATCCCCAGCCCGCGGCCCTCGCTGCCCCGTCGCAGCCGCCGGCCGGCGATCAAGAGCAGGCCGGCGACGGCGAGGTCGAAGACGATCGCGGCGGCGTGCGCGGCGGGCAGCGGACCGAGGCCGCCGTCCCAGGGCAGCGCCTGCTCGAACGGGATGTAGGAGAGGTAGGAGACCGGGCCGTAGGAGTCGCCGCGGTCGATCAGCGGCGTGAACCGACCGTCGT
>CAZCFA010000134.1:0-2551 GCA_964497825.1 uncultured Conexibacter sp. | reverse complement strand
GGCGACGAGCTGCTGCCGGACCCCGACCGGACCGCGACGCGGGCGATCTCGATCGCCGCCCCGCCGGCCGCGGTCTGGCCCTGGATCGTGCAGATCGGCCCGCGCCCGCGCGGCGGCGCCTACACCTACGACTGGATCGAGAACCTGCTCGGGCTCGACATGCGCAGCGCCGACCGCGTGCTTGACGATTTCCAGCATCCGCGGCTCGGCGAGCGGATCGGGCTCGGCAGCAACGAGATGGTCGTCGCCGTGCTCGAGCCCGAGCGCGCGTTCGGCTGGCTCTCCGCCGACGGCAACTGGCTGTGGACGTTCGTGCTGGCGCCGGCGCCGGGCGGCACGCGCCTGATCAGCCGCAACAGCTACCGGCTGCCGACGCCGGCGGCGCGGATCGGGATGATCCCGATGGAGCCGGGCTCGCTCGTGATGGAGCGCCGGATGCTGGCCGGGATCCGCGAGCGCGCCGAGCGCCTCGCCGCGCGCGGACCCGGCGATCGCGGCTAGCCGCGGATCCGCTCGAGCACGGCGTCGCGCTTGGCCTCCATGTCGGCGCGCGAGACCAGCGACTCGAGGTTGAGCCGCAGCAGCGGCTCGGTGTTCGACGGGCGGACGTTGAAGTGCCAGTCCGCGTAGTCGACCGAGACGCCGTCGAGCCAGGAGATCTCGGCGTCGGGGTGCGCGTCGGCGATCTCCCGCATCTTCGCCTCGGGGTCGGCGACCTCGGAGTTGATCTCGCCCGAGATGAAGTACCGCGAGCGCAGCTCGCCGACCAGCTCCGAGAGCCTGCGCCCCGACCGCGACAGCAGCTCGAGCACCAGCAGCGCCGGGATCGTGCCGCTGTCGGCGTTGTAGAACTGGCGGAAGTAGTAGTGGCCGGAGACCTCGCCGGCGAACTCGGCGCCGATCTCCTTCATCGCCCGCTTCATGAACGCGTGGCCGACGCGGTTGACGTGCGCGATCCCGCCCGCGGCGGCGACCGTGTCGGGGACGGCGCGGCTGGCGCGGACGTCGTAGAGGATGTCGGCCCCGGGGGCCTTGGCCAGCACCAGCTCGGCGAGCAGCGCCGTGAGGAAGTCGCCGTCGACGAACTCGCCGCGGTCGTCGATGAAGAAGCAGCGATCGGCGTCACCGTCCCAGGCGATGCCGACGTCGGCGCCCTCGGCGCGGACGCGGTCGATGATGAAGCTGCGGTTCTCGGGCAGCAGCGGGTTCGGCTCGTGGTCGGGGAAGTCGCCGTCGGGGACCCAGTAGGTGGCGACCAGCTCGAGCGGCAGCCGCTCGAGCAGCGGGCCGACCATCTGCCCGGCCATGCCGTTGCCGCCGTCGACGACGACCTTCATCGGCTTGATCGCGCCGGCGTCAATGAACGACATCGCGCGCTGCTCGAACTCGGCCGTGATCTCGACCTCCTCGGCCTCGCCGCCGCCCGGCGCGGCGCCGAGCCCGCCGAGGATCAAATCGCGGATCGCGCTGATCCCGGTCTCGCCGGAGAGCGCCAGCGCGCCCTCGCGGACGAGCTTGACCCCGGTGTAGGCCTTCGGGTTGTGGGAGGCGGTGATCATCGCGCCGCCGTCGAGCTCGCGGGCGCCGACCATGAAATAGAGCATCTCGGTGCCGACCATCCCGGCGTCGAGCACGTGCGCGCCCTCGGCGACGAGCCCCGCGCGCAGGCGCGCCGCCATCTCCGGCGCCTGCAGCCGCATGTCGCGGCCGACGCCGATCCGCAGCGCCGTGGCGGGCTTGCCGACCAGCCCCGCCAGCACCCGCGCGAAGGCGCGCCCGATCAGGTAGCCGGCGTCGCCGTCGATCTCGCTGCCGTAGAGGCCGCGGATGTCGTAGGCCTTGAAGATCCCCGCGGGAACGCTCCCCGCTCCACCGTCGCCGCCGTCGCTCAACCGAAGCCTCCCTCGAGGGCGTCGTAGGTCTCCTCCAGCGACTGCGGCATCACCCTCGTGTCCGCCAGCACCGGCATGTAGTTGTTGTCGCCGGCCCAACGCGGGACGACGTGCAGGTGGATGTGGCCTTCGACCCCGGCGCCGGCGACCCTGCCCTGGTTGACGCCGAGGTTGAAGCCCTCCGGCGAGTAGACATGCTCGAGCCGCCGCATCGCCCGCTGGGCGAGGTCGAGCAGCTCGGCGGTCGTCGCCGGCTCGATGTCCTGAAGCCGGCCGACGTGCTCGAACGGGGCGACCATCAGGTGGCCGCTCGTGTACGGGTAGAGGTTGAGGATCACGTAGCAGCGCTCGCCGCGGTGGACGATCAGCGCCGCGCGGTCGTCGCCGGCCGCCGGCTTGGCGCAGAACACGCACTCGCTTTGCTCGTTCGCCTTCGACACGTAACGCAGGCGCCAGGGCGCCCAGATCCGGTGATTGGCCATCGGCGCCTGATCCTATTGGCGCCGTCCCGCGGCGCCGCCCGGCAGCCACATGCGCGGGGCCGCCGCGCGCGTCCCCCGGGCCCCCGGCACCGGCGGCCGCTCAGAGCCAGTCGCGGCGCCGGAAGTAGGTCAGCATCCCGACCAGGATCGCGACCATGACCCCGATCACGACGTAGA
>CAZCFA010000133.1:0-2628 GCA_964497825.1 uncultured Conexibacter sp. | reverse complement strand
GGGGCTTGGAAACGGATCAAGATCGTCGAGCAGCTCGGTCGGCCCCGGCCTCCGGTCGCGTTGCGCCCCGCCCTGGTACACGCCGCCGGGGACGAAGCCGACCGCGTTGGAGATCGTTCGCCGCGGCAACGGGATCACCGCCGCGGCCGTCGCCGCCGAGATGGGCAAGGACGCCGAGAAGGCGCGCCGTCAGCTCGACCGCCTCGCCCGCCGTGGGATCGTCGCCAGGGAGCAGGGCGCCCCGCCGCTCTACCGCGTCAGGGATCTCGACCGCGACAAGGCGGCGGCATGATCATCACCGCCGACATCTGCAATCGCCTGCGGTTTGTAACGACCGGCACAAGCTGCACAATGTGTGAATGGACACAATCTCCGAGGACCAGGCCATGAGACGCCGGCTACCCGGCGTCGACGCCGAGCTGAGCGCCGCCGTCGACCGCGTTCGGGGCGTCTACCGACATCTCGCCGAACCCCGCCCCGACATCGCGGGCGAGCACTTCCACCGCCTCGAGGCCGAGCTCGACGTTCTCTGCGGCGCCGGCGACCGCAAGGGTGCGATGAAGGCGATCAAACGTTGGGAGAAGCGGACGATCTCAATGCTTCGCCGGCATCAACTGCATGCACCGCTTGTCATCGAAGAGGAGGCGGCATGACCTCGACCATCACCGCACCCGCCGTCGCGCTATCCCGCCGGGACGCCGCCGCCTCGCTGGGCTACTCGCTCGATCACTTCGAACGTCACGTGCAACCCGAGTTGAAGCTGATCCGCCGCGGACGCCGCATCGTCGTCCCCGTCGCCGAGCTCGAGCGGTGGGCGGCGATCAACGCCGAGCCCGCTCACCACAACACCAACGGAAGGACGCCATGAGCGACGAGAACGATCAGCTTCAGGATCCCGAACCCCGGCGGCCCGAGGTCGAACCGGCACCGCCTCCCGCGACCTTCGACCGCTGCGAGGGCGAAGGGTGCAGCACCTACGTCCAGCCTGGGACGCAGCTCTGCTCGATCTGCTCGACGGGGCTCGGGCGGGGAAGGGCGTGGTCGACGTGATCGACTCGATCCGCCTTCCCGTCCGCAATCGCGCCGACCGCTTCGACCTCGGCGCGATCGCCGACGACCTCGAACGCACGATCGACGACCCGCTCGAGCGCCAGGTCATGCGAGCAGTTGCCGCCGATCTGCTTGAGGGCAACTTGCCGACGAGCATGGGCGAGGCGCTCGACCTGATCGAGAACGCATCGCCGGAAGCTCGCCGCGCTCTGCTCGATCGCGGCCGCGCTTCGGCCGGGTTGTCGTCGCTCAATGCCGAGCAGGCCGCCGAGATGGCGGCGAACCCGCCGCTGCGCGTTTCGAGCAGGCCGCCGCGCGACGGGATGGGGCGGATCGAGGCGGTCTGCGGCGAGCCGGATTGCCGCAACTTCCTGCCCGATCCCGGCGGTCAGCAAATCGCGCGGGTCGACTGTCGGCGTTGGTACTGCGAACTGCACCGTGAAGGCCGCGAGGACGCCATGCTCCCCTACGACGGGCCGCGGCTCATTTACGCGCCGAGTGGCCTCCTGGTCGACGCCGACGAGTACGACGCCGAGATCCGCAAGGCGAAGCTCGCCGACGCTCACCGCGAGTCGGTGGCGGCTCAACGAGCAGCCGACGCGCAACGTGAAGCAGAGGTGCTCCGCGTTCACGCGGAACGCAAGCGCGAAGCCGAGCGGCTCGAGGCTCGACACCAGCTCGGGATTCAGGCATGACCGCGCCGTTTCATCGCAAGAACACGGCGGCGCACGAAGGCGGACACGCTGCGCTGCTGGTCATGTGCGGCCGGCTACCTACCAGGGTCGAGGCGAACCACGCCGAGCTGGGAATCTGGGGCCGGGTCGAGATCGCCTGGCACGGCGAAGAGCTCGACCGCGACGCCGTCGCCGATCTGATCCTTGCCATCCACGCGGGGCCGCTCTACGCCGGCGCGACCGGCTGGCCGCCGAAGTGGCCGCCGGATCTCGGCGCCGATGGCGACGAAGGCCAGCTCGCTGCCTGTGTCAACTACTTGGGCTATGACCGCTCCGACGCGGACACCGCCTTCGTCCGCGCTGCGGCATTGACCGCAACCAAAGAGTTCAACCAGCTCGCCGCGCTGATCGCCCGCGCGCTCGAGCTCGCCGGTGAGCTCGACGCCGACGAGCTGCGCGAGCTGATCGGCGAACGCCGGCTCGAGCGTTACGGGATCTCGCCACCGCAACACAACAACAACGAGAAAGGACAGACGACATGACCGATCTGCTCTACAAGCAGGTAGCCGCCGAGACCGAGTTGCGAACCGATCAAGGTGAGTTCACCGCCATCGCCGCCGCGTACACCGTCGACCGCGCCAACGAGATCATCCGACCCGGCGCCTTCACGTCGACGATCGGAAGGTGGCTCGCCTCGGGCCGCGACGTGCCACTTCACTACGACCACAGCGCGAAGGCCGAGGACGTGATCGGGTCGGTCTGGCCTGGCTCAATGGCCGAGCGCGAGGACGGGCTTTACGTCGAGGGCCGAGTCGACATCGACACCGGCAACCGGACCGCGCTCGCCGCGTGGCGATCCATGAAGCGCAATCGGATAGGACTCAGCTTCGGCTACCTGGTGCTC
>CAZCFA010000132.1:0-2704 GCA_964497825.1 uncultured Conexibacter sp. | reverse complement strand
GATCGTCGCCGCCTCTCGCCACTACGGCCTCACCATCGCGACCTGCGTTGCGGCCTAGGAATGACGGCCTCATCTGGCCCCACCGTGACGGCTTCAACTGGCCCCACCTCCGTCCGATAGCGACCGGACCGTTCGCGCTTTCACGAGCGCGAGACGGAGGTTGCAGGAGGAGTGGGATCGAGAGTGGAGTTGTTCGAAGAGATCAGGCGTGATCGCGACCGCGAGGGCCTGTCGATCCACGCGCTCGCAGGACGCCATCACGTCCACCGGCGGACCGTGCGCCAGGCGCTCGCCTCGCCGCTGCCGCCGAAGAAGAAGCCGCCGTCGAGTCGCCCGGCGCCGAAGCTCGGTCCCCACCGGCCAAAGATCGACGAGTGGCTTCGGGCCGACCTCGAGGCGCCGCGCAAGCAGCGCCACACGGCGCGGAAGATCTACCAGCGTCTGCGCGACGAGCACGGCGCCGACGTCGCCGAGTCGACGGTGCGTGACTACGTCCGCCGCCGAAAGCGCGAGCTCGGGCTCACCGTCGACGAGGTCTTCGTCCCTCAGGTCCACCTCCCGGGCGCCGAGGCCGAGGTCGACTGGGGCGAGGCGACGGTGATCGTGGCCGGGGTCGCGGCCAAGGTGCACCTGTTCGTGATGCGGGCCTGCAACTCGGGCGCTTCGTTCGTCTGCGCCTCGCCCGCCGAGACCCAGCAGGCGTTCCTCGAGGCGCACGCGCTCGCGTTTGCGTGGTTCGGCGGCGTCTTCGCCACGGTCCGCTACGACAACCTGCGCTCGGCGGTGAAGAAGGTGCTGAAGGGCCGGCGCCGGGTCGAGTCCGACCGCTTCGTCGCGATGCGCTCGCACTATCTGTTCGAGTCGGCGTTCACCCGTCCTGGCAAGGAGGGAGCCCACGAGAAGGGCGGTGTCGAGGGCGAGGTCGGTCGCTTCCGCCGCAACCACCTCGTCCCGGTGCCCGAGGTCGCGAGCCTCGGCGAGCTGAACGCGATCCTCGCGGCGGCCTGCGAGGCAGACCTCGCGCGGCGGATCGCAGGCAGGCCCGAGACGGTCGGCGAGGCTCTCGAGCGCGAGCGCGAGCTGCTTCGGCCGCTCCCCACGGAGCGCTTCGACGCCACCGAGACGGTGACGCCACGGGTCGATTCGAAGGCGCTCGTCACCGTTCGCCAGAACCGCTACTCGGTCCCCGTCGCCCTCGCCGGGCTGCGGGTGGCGGTCCGGATCGGCGCGAGCGAGATCGAGATCTCCCACTCAGGCACCCTCGTCGCCCGCCATGAGCGCCTCCACGGCCGCTACGGCACCGCAGCCAAGCTCGACCACTACCTCGAGCTGCTCAAGATCAAGCCAGGGGCGCTTGCCGGCTCGCTTGCGCTTCACCAGGAGCGTGAGCAGGGCCGCTGGCCCGCCTGCTTCGACCGGCTCTGGCAGGCGATCGCCGAGCGCTACGGCGCCTCGGAGGCGGCGCGGCAGATGGTCGACGTCCTCCTTCTCTGCCGCGAGCACGGGCCCGAGCGCGTCGAGCTCGCCGTCCGCGGCGCGCTCGCCGCCGGAGCCCACGACGGCCGCGCCGTCGCGGTGCTCGCCCGCCGGGCGGAGACGGCGGCGCCGGCGCCGTTGAGCGATCTCGACGAGCGGCTCGCGGCCCACGACCGCCCGCCGCCCTCGCTGGCCGACTACGACCGCCTGATCGGCGCCGGAGGCGGCCGGTGAGCGCCCCCGCGAAGGCGAAGGCGCTCGAGGCGCTGGTCGAGGCGCACGCGCGCGAGCTTCACCTGCCGGCGATCCGCTCTCGCTTCCGCGAGCTGGCGCGGGAGGCGACGCGCGAGCAGCAGACGCCGCTCGCCTACCTGGCGGCGCTTCTCGAAGCCGAGGTCACCGAGCGCGCCGAGCGGCGCGAGCGGCGACGGATCCACGACGCCCGCTTCCCGCAGCTAAAGCAGCTCGAGGAGTTCCACTTCGCCGACAACCCGAAGGTCCCGCAGGCGACGATCGCCGCCCTCGCCGAGGGAGCGTGGATCTCAGACCGCGAGTCGGTGATCCTGATCGGCGAGTCCGGCACCGGCAAGACCCACCTGGCTACGTCGCTCGCCGTCTGCGCCTGCCGGCAGGGGCGGCGGGTGCGCTTCGCGACCCTCGCCGGACTCGCGAACGAGCTGCAGGAGGCCGAGTCGCGCCACGAGCTCGCCCGGGTCGTCGGCCGCTACTCGCGGATCGAGCTTCTCGTCCTCGACGAGCTCGGCTACCTGGCGCTGCCCGCCGGAGCGGCGGAGCTCGTCTTCCAGGTGATCTCCGAGCGCAACGAGCGCGCCTCGCTGATCGTGACCACGAACCTGCCGTTCGGCGAGTGGACGAAGGTCTTCCCCGACCCGCGCTTGGCGAAGGCGGTCGTCGACCGACTCACCCACAAGGCGCACATCATCGAGACCGGCACCGAGTCCTGGCGCTTTCGCCACGGGCTCAAGCGGGGCCGGGCGAAGGGAGCGAAGTGATCGCTGCCGACGCGCTCTCGCTCCGCTTCGGCCTACGGCCTTCGCTTCACGAGAGCGCGTCCCGGGCTTCGATGCGAGAAGATCAATCCGATAGGTCAACCGACGTGAGCTGGGGCCAATTCAGGCCGTCACGCCGGGGCCAGTGCAGGCCGTCACGTCCACCCGGCCTGCGGATCGGGCAACTTCCTCTACGTCGCCTACCGCGAGCTGCGCCG
>CAZCFA010000131.1:0-2846 GCA_964497825.1 uncultured Conexibacter sp. | reverse complement strand
GCCGCGCCGGGCGGCGCTCAACCGCGGACCCCGGGCGGGAACGCCAGCGACCAGACGGCGATCGACCGGCTCGGCCGCAGCTCGAGCTCATGGCTGCCGTGGTGGCGGTGGCCGGCGAGCTCGTAGAGGCCCGGCGCGAGCACCTCGATCGTCGTCGCCGCGCCGCCGTCGACGCTGACCGCGACCTCGCCGCCGCCGCCGAGCGCGGCCCAGGCGCCGGCGCCCTCGTAGGCGACCCGCAGCGGCTCGCCGCCGTCGCTGCGCCAGGCGACGTCGTGGGAGCCGCGGGGGAAGCGCTCGGGGCTCGGCGCCACCAGCCGCGGCGGGCGGCCGCCGGCGGGCGGGTCGAGCACGCTCGCGGGCAGCTCGCCGTCGCTGATCGCGGTGATCTCCTCGCGCGCCTCGGCCTCGGTCTCGTGGTAGGCGCCCTCGCCGTAGTGGGCCCAGCGCAGGGTGCCGCCGCGGCGCCAGAGGAAGCTGTAGGGCCAGCGGTCGCAGCCGTAGGCGTGCCAGATCCGGTGCTGGTTGTCGTTGGCGACCGCGAACCCGATCCCGAGCCGCTCGAGCGCCGCCTCGAGGTCGGCGTCGGCGGCGGCGAGCGCGTTGCGCGGTGAGTGGACGCCGATCACGGTCAGCCCGAGCGGGCCGAGCCGCTCGTGCAGGGCGGCGACGAACGGCAGCGTGCGGACGCTGCTCAGCTCCCCGACCTCGAAGAAGTGGACGAGCAGCGGCCCGCGCGCGGTCACCCGCTCGCTGACCGGCTCCGGCCCCCGCAGCCAGCTCAAGCCGGGGGGGAACGGCGGCAGCGGGACGTCCTGGCGGCTTGGTCGCACGGCCGCGAGCATTCCAGGTGCGGGCGCCGGGCGGCGTCCGCTAGGCACGCGGGTCCGCCGGGGTCGGGTCGGGCCGGTGCGGTGCGGCTCGCTGGCAGGCGCTGCGGATGCGGGGCGGGCAACAGCCGTTGCGGTGGCGCCCGTGAACGAGCGGCCGCGACGGGTACGGGGCCCCCTCGTCGGCGGTGATAGCCGCGGATATCGCGGCGATAGCCACGGATACCTTGGGATTGCCGCGGATATCTCAACGATAGCCGCGGATATCTTGGGATAGCGGCGGATATCTCGGCGATAGCCGCGGCATTGCTCTGTGGGCGGGGTCCCGCAGCCGCTTCGCCGCGAGCTCGCGACGCGCGGCTCCCGCCGGCCGGGCCCAATCGTCACCGCGACGATGCCGTGGCCGGCTGATGGCTAGGCTAGGGTGTGCGACCCGCCAGCGATTGCAGGAGTCCGATATGACGCAGAGTGCCGCCACCGTTTGGGACCGCATCGAGGCGGCGCGATCGCGCTGCGACGTCCTCGAGCACCGCTTCTACCGGCGCTGGAGCGCGGGCGAGCTCAGCGCCGCCGAGCTCGCCGACTACTCGGGCCAGTACCGCCACGCCGTCGTTGCGATCGCGACGCTGACCGAGCGGGCCGCCGCCGAGCTGCCCGAGCACCCCGAGCTCGGCGCGCACGCGGCCGAGGAGCGCTCCCACATCGACCTCTGGGACGACTTCGCCGCCGCCGTCGGCGGCGACGCCGGCGCCGCCGCCAACGCGGAGACCGCCGGCTGCGTCGAGGTCTGGACCGCGCGTGACGGCGCCCTCGCCGCGCTCGGCCGCCTCTACGCGATCGAGAGTGGCCAGCCGCGAATCTCCGAGACCAAGCTCGAGGGCCTCGATGCGCACTACGGCATCGATAGCGGCGCCGGCAGGCGCTACTTCACGATCCACCGCGGCCGCGACGTCGCCCATGCTGCCGAGGGCCGGGCGCTGCTCGAGCGGTTGATCGAGACCACGGCCGACGAGGATGCGGTCGTCGCCGCGGCGGCGCGCGCGTTCGCCGCGAACTGGCGCCTGCTCGACGGCGTCGACGCCGGCTGAGGCGCGGGCGCGCGTCTCGGCGCGCGGATCAGAGTCACCCCGCAGGGCGGGGCGATTCTCTAGCCTCGGGGGCGGCATGAGCCGCTCCGACAAGGCAATCGGCATCACCCTCGGCATCGCGATCGGGATCGCGGCGCTGATCCTGTTCGTCTTCCTCGGCTCGGGCAGCTCGATCGACGCACCGTCGATCGACAAGCATCCGCCGGTCACGCACCGGGACGCTGGCCCGTGACCCGGATCCTGCGGCTCGGCGCGGTGCTGCTGCCGGCGTCGCTGCTCTTGCACGAGCTCGCCTACTCGATCGCCGGCGGCGGGCTGATCGGCGCCCATCACTACCTCGAGGTGGTGGTGCCGGTGTCGGTGGCGCTCGCCGCCTCGCTGGCGCTGGCGGCGATCGTCCTGCCCGCCCTCGGCAGGCCCGGCTGTGAGCCGCAGCCGTACGCGCCGTTCGCGCTCGCCGGCGCCCTGCTCGCGATCTTCGCGATCCAGGAGCTCGGCGAGGCGACGATCATGGGCGGTGGGACCGAAGGCCTGCTCGCCTCGATCCGGGTCTCGTGGCTGGCGCCGCCGCTGGCGCTCGCGCTCGGCGCGCTCGCCGCCGCCGTCGCCGTGCTCTTCGACCGCGCCGGCACCCGGCTCGCCGCGCGCAGGGCGCGCCGCCGCCCGCCGCGCCACCGCCGGCGCCCGGTGGCGCCGCCGCTCGATCCGCGCCTCGCGCACCCGGCCAGCGCCGGGCTCGCCTTCGGCTTCGCGCGGCGGCCGCCGCCGGCGGCGGCCTGACGCCAGATTCCATCTCAGGGCGCCCGGCGCCGCAGCAGGCGCCGCGCCGCCGCGCGCCCCCACCCGGCGCGCGCGCAAGGAGCATCCAGCCATCCAATCGACAGCAGCGCGCGCCGCCGCCGGCGTCGTCGTGCTCGCGATCGTCGTC
>CAZCFA010000130.1:0-2998 GCA_964497825.1 uncultured Conexibacter sp. | reverse complement strand
CTACGTCGGCGCCGGCACCGCCGAGCTCAAGGACGGCACCGAGGTTCCAATCCGGACGATCCAAACCGCAGACGCCGGTTACCGGACGATCTGGATCTTCAAGAGCCCGCAGGATCTGCGCCGGGTCATGGACACGCTCGACGCCGAGGGGCTCGCCGAGGGCGATTACCTCATGGTCCAACGCTACCCAAAGCGGCAATTCACAGACGAGCGGACCGGCGAAAGCAAGTTCTTCGTCCCCTTCGAAGGGACGAGGATCGCGGCGGCCGAGCTCGGCCAGGACGCGCCGGCTGAGCCGGCGTCGGTTCACGCGCCGATCGAGGTCGACGAGGCCGACGCTCAGGCCGAGGCCGAGCGTGAGGCCGCCGAGGCCGAAGTCCCGTTCTAGATGATGCTCGGCGTGTTCCGCAACGGCGAGGGGACGGCAGCGTCCGTCCCCTCGCTCGAGAAGGTCGCGCTCGGCCGCAAGCTGGAGGAGCTGGAGCGACCGAAGGCGGTTGAGAGGAAGGGCCGACCGGGCCGGGCTCGTAAGGAAAAGTTTTCCTCACAAGCCTCCAATGGCAAGCTTGGCAAAGTCCGCGACCTCGTGGGCCCCGCTGTCCCGTGGCCGGTCCCCGAGCCGAAGATCTCAGTCACCGAAGCCCCCGACGGCGAGCTCGTCTATGTCGGCCCGAGCTGACACGGCCGAGCAGGCAGGCACCGAACTTCTGGCCGCCGCGCTCGATTACGCCGCGCGCGGCTGGCACGTCTTCCCGTGCGCCGGCAAGCGACCACGGACCCCGAACGGCCTCCACGACGCCACCGACGATCCCGAGCAGATCCGCGAGTGGTGGCGCACCTGGCCGGACGCGAACGTGGCGATCCGGACCGGTCCCGAGTCCGGCCTGCTCGTGCTCGACGTCGACGGCGAGCCCGGCGCCGACTCGCTCGCCGAGCTCGAGGCAAGCCGCGGCGAGCTACCCGCCACCGTCAGCGTCTGCACCGGCGGCGGCGGGCAGCACTACTTTTTCGCCTACGGCTCGGAGCGGATCGGCAACTCAGCCGGCAAGCTCGGCGCCGGGCTCGACGTTCGTGGCGATGGCGGCTACGTGATCGCCGCGCCGAGCCTCCACCCGAGCGGCCGCGGCTACGAGTGGGACACGCCACCAGATGAGGCCGAGATCGCCGCACCGCCGGCCTGGCTCGTTGAGCTGTTGACCGCGCCAGCACGCAACGGCGGCAACGGCGCCGCGCCGGTCAGCGAGTCGATTCCGGCCGGCGAGCGCAACCAAGTCCTGACGAGCCTCGCCGGCTCGATGCGGCGCCGCGGAATGGCTGCTGAGTCGATCACCGCGGCGCTCATGGCCGAGAACGGGAAGTGCTCGCCACCGCTCGAGGCCGAGGAGGTCGAGCGGATCGCCGCGAGCGTCGGCCGCTACGAGCCGGCCGCCGAGAAGCCGAAGAAGTCGCAGGCAACGAAGCTGGTCGAGCTCGCCGCCGAGGACGAGCTCTTTCACTCCGAGCAGCTCGCCTACGCGCGCTTTCAGGTCGGCGGCCACCACGAGATCGCGCCGCTTCGCACCCGCGCCTACCGCGCCCGCCTGGCCCGCCGCTACTACGAGCGCGAGACCTCGGCACCCTCGGCGCAAGGTCTCCAGGACGCGCTCGCGGTGCTCGAAGGCCGGGCGCTGTACGAGGGTCCCGAGCACCCCGTCGCCACCCGGATCGCCGAGCACGAGGACGCGATCTACCTCGACCTCGTAAACGACGCCTGGGAAGCGGTTGAGATCACCGCGGCCGGGTGGCGGATCACCGCCGAGCCGCCGGTCCGGTTCCGGCGCCCGAAGGCGATCGGGACGCTGCCGGCGCCGCGGCCGGGCCGCCTCGAACCGCTCTGGCGGCTCGCCAACGTCGAGCCCAGCGACCGGCCGCTGCTCGCCGCCTGGCTGCTGGCGGCGCTGCGGCCTTCCGGCCCCTATCCGGTGCTGGCCCTTCACGGCGAGCAGGGATCGGCGAAGTCCTCAACCGCGCGGATCGCCAAGCTGCTCGTCGATCCCAACAGCGCACCGCTCCGGGCGGCGCCGAAGAACGGGCACGACCTGATGATCGCGGCGACGAACGGCTGGATCGTCGCGCTCGACAACCTCTCCTCGATCCAGCCGTGGCTCTCCGACGCGCTCTGCCGGCTTGCGACCGGCGGCGGCTTCGCGACCCGGACGCTGTATGAGAACGACGAGGAACAGATCTTCGACGCGCAGCGGCCGGTGCTTCTGAACGGGATCGGCGAGGTCGCAACCCGCGGCGATCTGGTCGACCGCGCGATCGTCCTCGAGTCACCGCGGATCGGCGACGCCGAGCGACTCACCGAAGCCGATCTCTGGCGCCGCTTCGCCGCCGCGCAACCCGAGATCCTCGGCGCGCTGCTCGACGCCGCCGCGCTGGCGCTGAAAGAGCTGCCGAACGTCGAGCTCGACAACCCGCCGCGGATGGCCGACTTCGCTCAATGGGCGACAGCCGGCTCGCCCGCGATCGGAATCGCGGCTGCCGACTTCCTCGGCGCCTACGCCGACAACCGCGGCCGTGGCAGCGCCGCGGTGCTCGACAGCTCACCGCTTGCGACCGCGCTGCTCGAGCTGGCCGACGCCGGCTTCGAGGGAACCGCGAGCGAGCTGCTCACCCGCCTGGCCGATTCGGCGAGCGAGACCGACAGGCGATCGGACGGCTGGCCGCGCTCGGCGCCGGCGCTCGGCAAGCTGCTCACCCGCCTGGCGCCGAACCTGCGCGACCGCGGCTACGAGGTCGAGCGACCGACCCGGGGTGCGAGGCAGCGGCTATGGCGGCTCAGAAAAGCCCCCGATTCATCCGTCACACCCGTCACACCTGACAATTCCCGCTCTACAAGCCAGATCCCGTGTGACGGGTCGATGACGGGTGTGACGGGTGTGACAGGAGCCGCGACGGGTGGCCCCGAGCACCTGTCACCGCACAATCCGCATGAACAAGCGGATTGTGACGGGTG
>CAZCFA010000129.1:0-3166 GCA_964497825.1 uncultured Conexibacter sp. | reverse complement strand
GTAGAGGTACGCGCCGAGCGACGAGCGGCGAGCGCGAGCGCCGAGCGCCGAGCGCGAGGTGCCGAGCGCGAGGCGGCGGAGGCGAGGGCGCCGGCGAGCGCCGGGACGCCGGCGACGCCGTCGGCGGAGGTGGAACGCCCCGCGGCGCTCAGGATCCGCGCCGCAGCAGCCGCTTGAGCCGCTGCCAGAGCACCGACAGGAGCAGGCGCAGGCCGCGGACCGGCTTCGCCGCGGGCGGTGCCTCGGCGGGGCCGGCGCCGGATCCCGCGGCGGGCTGCTCGATCGTGCTTCGCAGGCAGCCGACGAAATCGTCGACGAGCCGGCTCGAGACGTCCTCGATCATCCCGCCGCGGCCAAAGCGCGCGAGCTTGCCGGTCAGGGTGAAGTCCGTGGTCACCTCGACGTGGGTCGTCCCCCCCGCCTCGCTCATCGCGCTCTCGATCGTCGCCTTCGCGGTGCCCTGGCCGCGCTTGTCGCGACCGGATGCGTTCATCGTCACCCGGTGCGCCGCCGCGTCGACCTCGTCGAGCGCGAGCTTGCCGGCGTAGGAGGCGGTCGTCGGCCCGAGCTTGATCACGAAGGTCCCCTCGTAGACGCCGTCGCCGGCGTCGGTCACCTCGGCGCCGGGCAGGCACGGCGCGACCCGCTCGATGTCGATCATCGTCGACCAGACCGTCGCGATCGGCGCCTCGACGTCGAAGGAGTGCTCGAGCTTCACGGGCGCGCCTCCGGCCCGCCCGCGCCGGCGATCGCCGCCAGGTCCTCCCTGCTGTCGACATCCCTGGGACTAGCGAGCCGCCCGCACTCGATCGTCGCGGCGCCCGTCGCCGCGAGCAGTTCGCGGGCGCCCTCGTCGCCGCGCAGCTCGAGGATCGGGCCGAACAGCTCGCGCTTGACCAGCACCGGGTGTCCGACCCGACCGTCGTAGGTGGCGCGCGCGGCGGGCGCCGGGCCGTCCCCGCGGTCGACGACGGCGGCGATCACCTGAGCGCTGATCAGCGGTTGGTCGGCGAGCGTGATCACGATCGCGTCGCACTCCGACAGCGCCGCGACCCCGGCCCGCAGCGATGCCGAGATTCCCTCGCGCCAGCCCTCGGCGCGCACGACCTCGGCCGGCGCCAGCTCCACCCGCGCCTCGATCTCCTCGGCGCCCGCGCCGAGGACGACGACGATCCGCTCGATCGCGGGCACCGCCGCCATCGCCTCGATCGCGTAGGAGATCAGCGGCCGGCCGCGCAGCTCGGCGAGCTGCTTGCGGCCGCCGAACCGCGAGCCCGAGCCGGCGGCGAGGATCAACCCGCCGATCACGCGCCGACCTCGTGGATCCGCCCGGCGCTCGCCTGCAAACGGCCGCCGTCGCGGCCGTTGCGGACCGCGACCGCCTCGGCCATGATCGACAGCGCCGTCTCCTCGGGGCTGGTCGCGCCGAGGTCGAGGCCGATCGGCGCCGACATCCGCGCCAGCTCGGCCTCGGTCAGGCCCTGCTCGAGCAGGCGCTCGCGCCGCTGCGCCTGAGCGCGCCGGCTGCCCATCGCGCCGATGTAGGGCGCCTCCGAGCGCAGCGCGATCCGCAGCGCGGCGTCGTCGAGCTTCGGGTCGTGGGTGAGGATCGCGATGTAGGTGGCGCGATCGATGCCGAGCCGCGCGAACGCCGCATCGGGCCAGGCGGCGATCACCTGCTCCGCCTCGGGAAAGCGCTCCGGCTTCGCGAACGCCGTCCGCGGATCGCACACGAACGGCCGCCAGCCGGCGGCGCGCGCGAGGCGGCAGAGCGCCGCCGCGTAGTCGACCGCCCCGAGGATCACGAGCCGGGGCGGCGGGGCGGTGACGTCGATGAACACCTGCAGGCCGCCGATCTCGGCGGTCTGCGAGCGCTCTTCCCACAGCAACTCCGCCGCCGCCGCGCTCGCCGCCGCGTCGATCTCGCGGTCGCCGAGCCCTCCCGCGGCCGGCCCATCCGGGCTCACCAGCAGCTTGCGGCCGAGGGCGGGCGCCTCGGCGGGGCCGATCACGGTCGCGAGCGCCGCCCGGCCGCTGGCGCGCGCGCGGCGCAGGAACTCGGCCTGGGGGCTCGCCGCCGTCAATCGAGGACCTCCTCGACGAACACGTCGATCTCGCCCCCGCACGGGAGCCCGACCTCGAACGCATCCTCGTCGGCGATCCCGAAGTGCAGGAGCTGGGGAACGCCGTCCTCGAGCACCTGGTAGGCGGCGGTCGCGACGGCGCCCTCGACGCAGCCCCCGGAGACCGCGCCGGCGATCTGGCCGTGCTCGTTGATCGCCATCTTCGCCCCCGCCGGGCGCGGAGCGGAGCGGCGCGTCGCCACCACCGTGGCGAGCGCCACGCGGTCGCCGTTGGCGCGCCAGGACTCGAGCTCTTCCAGCACGTGACTCATCGTCGTTGCTCCTCGAACCCCGATTCCATCAGGTCGGCGAGCTCGGCGAGGGCGGCGAGGTCGTTGCCCGCCAGGAACGCGTCGACGTGCGGCAGCGCCGCGTTCATGCCGCGGGTCAGCGGCTCGAAGCCCGGCGTCGCCTTCAGCGGGTTGAGCCAGACGAGGCGATGGGCGCAGCGGCCGAGCCGCGCCAGCTCCGCCCCGAGCTGCTCGGGGTCGCCACGATCCCAGCCGTCGGAGAGCACGACGACGACGGCGCCGCCGCCGACCAGGCGCCGGTGGCTGCGGTTGAGCTCGGCGAGCGCGGCGCCGATCCGCGTGCCGCCCGACCAGTCGGTGACCGCGCCGGTGGCCCGCTCGAGCGCCCGGTCGGGGTCGCGGCCGGCGAGCTCGGGCGTGATCCGGGTCAGCCGGGTGCCGAACGCGAAGACCTCGCAACGGCGCCGCGCCGCCACGCAGGCCTGCGCGTACTGCAGGAGCATTCGCGAGTAGGGCTCCATCGAGCCCGAGACGTCGAGCACCAGCAGAAGCGGCCGCTGGCCCTCGGTCCGGCGGCGCCCATGGCGCTCGAACGGCTCGCCGGCGTGACGCAGCGCCGCGCGCAGGGTCGCGCGCGGATCGGGGCGGTGATCGCCGCGGCGGCTCGGACGCGTGCGCCGGCGCAGCCGCCGGGGCCCGCGCGCCGCGATCCTGGCGATCAGCGCCCGGGCGTCGCGCCGCTCGGCGTCGGAGTAGTCGGCGAAGTCCTTGTCGAGCAGCAGCTCGACGTCC
>CAZCFA010000128.1:0-3218 GCA_964497825.1 uncultured Conexibacter sp. | reverse complement strand
CAGAGCCGGCGGCCGAGGTCGGTGACCGCGACCGTCTCGAACTCGAGGCCCTTGGCGGCGTGGATCGTCATCACCCGGACCCCGCCCTGCCCCTCGGCCGCCGCCGCGGCCTCGTTCTCGCGGTCGGAGTGGGCGGCGCGGGCGGCGGCGTGGTCGAGGAAGCCGCGCAGGTCGCGGCCGTCGTGGGCCTCGTACTCGGTCGCGATCCGGACCAGCTTGCGCAGGTTCGCGATCCGCCGCCGGCCGTCGTCCATCAGCAGCGTCGCGAGGTCGTAGTCGAAGGTCTCGAGCGTGCGCTCGACCAGCGTGTCGAGCGGCAGCGCCGCCGCCTCGGCGCGCAGGCCCGTGAGCCGCCGGTGGAAGCGCTCGAGCCGCTCGCGGTCGGCGGCGGGCAGCCGCGGCTCCCACTCGGAGCGGCGCCGGCGGCGCTCGAGCTCGTGCTCGTCGGGCGGTTCGCCGCCGTCGTCGCGGGCCGGGCCGAACAGCCGCTCCAGCGCCGGCCACAGGTGCGAGCCGGGGCCGGCGATCCGGCGCAGGATCCAGAGCGCGTCGGGGCTCGCGGCGCAGGCGGGCGAGGCGAGCGCGCCGAGCAGCGGCTCGTCGTCGAGCGGGTTGGCGACGCAGGCGAGCAGCCGCAGCCCGTCGGCGACCTGCTGCGCCGACCAGTAGCCGCGGCCGCCGACGACGTGCGGGTCGAGCCCGGCGAGCTCGAGCGCCTCGGCGTAGACGTCGACGTCGGTGAACGCGCGCAGCAGCACGACCATCCCGCCCTGCTCGACGCCCGCGTCGGCGAGCTCGCGCAGCCGCTGGGCGAGGAATCGCGCCTCGGCGACGCGACTGGCGGTCGCGTCGGGGCGCGCGGTCGCGATCCGGTGCTCGGGCTCGTCCCAGCCGTTGCGGCCGGTCAGCAGCAGCTCGACCACGGGCTCGCCGGCCGGCCCCGGCGCCGGGCGGGACGGAAGCCGGCCGACCGTGAGCTCGCGGAACTCGTCGAGCAGCGCCGCGCCGACCGCGTTGACGGCGCCGACGACGTCGGGGTCGGAGCGGAAGCTGCCGGCCAGCGGCAGCACCGCCGCCGAGCCGGGCTGCTCGCGCGCCCGCGTCCGCAGCCGCTCGCGCTCGCGCCGGAAGCTCGCGAGGTCGGCGCCGCGAAACGCGTAGATCGACTGGAACTCGTCGCCGACCGCGAACAGCCGCGTCGCCGGCCCGCACAGCGCCCGCACCAGCTCGACCTGGATCGGGCTCGTGTCCTGGAACTCGTCGACGAGCAGGTGGTCGAAGCGCTCGCGCTGCGCCGCCGCGATCGCGCGGTTGGCTCGCAACAGCTCGAGCGCCAGCAGCTGCAGGTGGTCGAAGTCGATCCCCGAGCGCTCGGCGCAGAGCGCCTCGTAGCGGTCGCCGTAGGCGGCGAGCAGCCGCTGCAGGGCGCCGTAGGTCGCGCTCGCCCGCTCGAGCTCGGCCGCGGCCGCGCGCTCGACGCCCTTGCCCTCAAGCGCCGTGAACTGGATCGGCGGCAGCTGCGGTCGCGCCTGCCCGCGGTTGCGGAGGTCGGCGTGGGCGGCGCGGATGATCGCGCCGAGCCGGGCGCGGTAGCTGGCCGCGGCGGCGACGAGGTCGGCGTCGCCGGCGGCGAGCTTTGCCAGCGCCTCGTCGTAGGCGCTCGCGGCGAGCCGCGCCGCCTCCTCGGCGTCGAGCACGCGGAAGCGCGGGTCGAGGCCGGCGGCGACCGGGTGGGCGGCGAGCAGCCGCCGGCAGAAGCCGTGGATCGTCGTCACCGGCGCCCGCTCGCCGGCGCGGGCGGCGGCGAGCAGGCGGGCGCGCCGCTCGGGCTCGGCTTCGAGCGCCGCCCGCCGCGCCAGCTCGACCCGGACCCGGCGCCGCATCTCGCCGGCGGCGCGCTCGGTGAAGGTGAAGGCGAGGACGCGCTCGGGCGCGACCCCGTCGCGGTCGATCGCGTCGCAGTAGCGGGAGACCAGCACCCGCGTCTTGCCGGTCCCCGCCCCCGCCTCGAGGAAGACGTCGCGGTCGCGGGCCTCGATCGCCGCCGCCTGCTCGGGCGTCGGCGGCGGCGCCGCGTCGGCGGCGCCCCGCTCGCCGCCCGCCGCCCGCTCGGCCGCCGCGCGCTGCGGTTCCACCCCGGCGGGCGCTCGAGCGGCCGCCGCGCCGGGATCGAGCTCGAGGCTGAGCTGCTGCTGCTGCTCGTCGTTCACGCCGCCTCCGCCTCCTCCTCGGGATCCTCGGCCGTGACGCCGCGCTCGATCCGGCAGATCGGCGCCAGCCGGCAGTAGCTCGGGCACTTCCCGCGTCGCGGATCGCGGTCGATCCGCCCGGCGCGGATGCCGGCGACGATCGCCGCCGCCCGCGCCCGCGCCTCGTCGAGCAGCTGCTCGAAGGCCTCCTCGTCGAGGAAGTCGGTGCTGACCGCATCGGCGGTCTCGCCCGGCAGCAGCGAGCCCTTCAGCTCCTTGCGCATCAGGCCCCGCGGCCGGTCGTCCCTGCTCGCCCCGAGCGGGCTGTAGAGGCCGCCGACCGGGTCGAGGCCAAAGCCGCGGGCGGCGAGCAGGTACAGCGGCATCTGCAGCTTCCCCTCCTCGATCAGCTTGGTGGCGGCGACCGCAGTGCTCGACAGCTTGTAGTCGCGGACCAGCGCCTGCGGCCCGGCGACGTCGATGCGGTCGATCCGACCGTGGAGCGAGAGCCCGTCGAGCCGCGCCGCCGGGTAGCGGTCACCGTCGCCGTCGCCGAAGCTGACCTCGATCAGCTCCGGGCTCGGCTCGAGCGCGCCGCCGGTCCGCGCCTCGCGCCGCAGAAAGCGCGCGATCAGCGCGTCGGCGCGGGCGAGCCGGATCCGCGCCGCGGCCGATTCGAGCTCCCAGCCGCGCTCGGCGGCGGCGGCCCGCGAGAGCTCGGCGGCGGCGGTGATCCAGCGGCCGACGTCGTCCTCGCGCGGCCGCGGCCCGGCTCCCGGCGGGTCGCGGTAGAGGCGCTCGAGCACCGCGTGCGCGAGGCCGCCGTCCTCGCGCGGCTCGGGGTCGGGGCCGAGCGGCCGCGGCCGCAGCTCGTGGTTGACGAACCAGCGGTAGGAGCAGGTGTCGTACTCCTCCAGCGTCGAGGCGCCGTAGGGAACGTCGGCGGCGAGCGCCGCGAGCACGTCGGGCTCGCGCAGCGGGCCCGGGGAGGCGGCGGCGGCGAGCGCCTCGCGGGCGCGGGCGAGGGCG
>CAZCFA010000127.1:0-3409 GCA_964497825.1 uncultured Conexibacter sp. | reverse complement strand
GGGCCGGCCGGCGGTCAGTAGATCGTCCCCTCCGGCCGGTGGAAGAAGGCGGCGTCCTCGGGGATCCGCTCGATCGCGGTGGCGACCTTGCCGGCGTAGAGCGTGTACTCCTCGCCGGCGTCGCCGAGCAGGGTCGAGCCGGCCGCGAGGACGGAGTGGGGCGCCAGCCGTGAGCCCGGCAGCACGATGCAGCCGGTCCCCAGCATCGAGTAGCTGCCGATCTCGACCGGGTCGGCGCGCTGCCGGCTCCGTGCGAGGTCGATCCCGTGCGTGATGATCTGGGTTCGATGGCCGGCGACCAGCGCGTAGGCGCCGATCCGGACGCCGCCGGAGCAGTCGACGATGTGCTGGCTGACCATCTGGCTGTGGGCCTCCATCAGCAGCGAGGGATCGCGGTCGCTCACCGCCGCGAAGAACCTGGAGTCGAGCGGGGTCGCGTAGATCCGGTTGAACGAGCCGATCCCGGCGCTCTCGTGCAGCTCGAGCCTGCGCAGCTCGCCGATGAAGGTCAGGTGGCGGATCCGGCTGCGCTCCCGCATCAAGACCGACTCGGCGAGGATGACGCTGCAGCCGATCCTCGCGGTCGGGTGGATCGTGCCGCCGGTGAGCGCCTCCAACAGGACCCGCCGCGCGGTCCACGGGACGATCCACAGGCAGACCTGGGCGACGATCCGCAGCAGCCTCACGCGATCACCGCTCGGACGAGTCGGGCGAGGCGACCGACAGCGGCGGCAGCCAGGTCGGCAGCGTCTTCGCGGCCTCGCGCAGCGCCAGCAGGAGGTAGGCCAGGGCGACGGCCGACCCCAGCGCCAGGCCGACCGCGATCCCGGCGAGGCTGCCGGTCAGGAACCCGAGCCCGACCCCGAGCAGGATGCTGGCGATCAGGCTCGCGACCTCGGCCCTGCTGGTGGCGCCCGGGTAGCCGGCGCTGCGCCCGCAGTCGCTGAGGACGCGGCGCCCGGAATAGGCGGCGGTGCCGACGAGCAGGATCTGGGCGATGCCGGCTGCGGCGCCGAACTCGTCGCCGAACAGCAGCGTCATCGCCCACGGCGCGGCCCAGATCAGCAGCAGGATCGGGATCAGGTAGATCGGGATGGTGATGAGCGTGATCCTCCACATCAGGCGGACGCGCTCCGCCCCGGCCGCGCCGGCCACGATCGGCGCGGCGACACTACCAATCGCCTGCGCGAAGAACCGCGGGAAGTTGGTGAACGCGAGCGCCGCCGCGTACAGGCCCAGGTCGCTGCGGCTCAGAAGCAGCGCGACGAGAGCCTGGTCGAGCCTGAAGGTCTCGACCGGGGAGGCGGCGCCGAGGATCGCGCGCAGGCCGAACGAGCGCAGTCGCCGTTCCTCCTCGCGCGGCAGCCGCGGCGACCGCAGGCGACGGCGCTGGAACAGCAGCGAGAGGACGCCGCCGGCGAGCCGGCTTGCCCCCCACAGGCCGAGGACCAGCGACAGGGTCGCGTCCCCGTACAGCCAGGCCGGCACGACCAGGACCGCGAACAGGGTGTTCGGCACCGGGCGCATCAGGTTGTAGGGCCCGAACCGCTTCAGGCCCTGCCAGGTCGCGAGGCAGAGCTCGAGCGCGATCGTCGTCGCGACCACCACCGCGGCGACCGCGGCGGCAAGCGGGCCCTCGCCCGCGACGAGGACGATCCCGGCACCCGCGGCGAGGCCGACCGACCCGGGGAGCAGGACCATCCGCGCGGCCGAGGCGTAGCCGGAGTCGACGCGGTCCGGCTCCCGGGCGGCGAAGAAGCTGAGCGCGTAGGGGACGCCGAGGCCGCCGGCGATCCCGCCGCCGGTCGCGACGAGCACCACCAGGGCGAAGATCCCGCGGCCCTCGACCCCCAGCGCCCGCGCGGTGACGACGCCGGTGATGACCAGCGTCGCCTGCACGGCCATCATCGAGACGAGGCTTCCGGCGAGCGGGCCCCGGGCTCTGCGCAGGGCCGCCTTGCCGACGCCCTCCTCGGTTGTCAGTGCCGACGCGTTGACGCCGTGACTTCAGCAGCTTGCGGCCGCCGGCGCACGCCCGGGCATGGCGCCCGGGCGGGGCCGGGTCGAGCGGCGCTTAGCGCCGCTGCTTCCAGGGAATGCTGCGCTCGCCGTTGAGCTTGGCCCGCAGGGTCTGCTTGCCCTTCAGCCGGAGCTTCTTCTTGAAGACCTTGCCTTCCTTGGCCCTGACCTTCTTCACGGTCCGCCACCGCTTGCCGCGCTTGCGCTGGATCCGCAGCTTGCCGCTGGACGGGGCCTGGCCCCAGATCTTGAGCTTGCGCTTCGACTTGCGCTGGACCACGAACGGGAACCGGAAGGCCGTCGCCGAGGGCTTCGCCTTGCCGTTGTGCCAGTAGAGGCCGTAGGAGCTGTCGCGGTCGAACTGCGGGTCGCGCAGCTGGTTGTAGATCGCCATCCTGACGCCGGCCTTCCAGAAGATGTAGAGCGACTGCTCGATCCAGCGCGCCTGCTTCATCGGCCTGACGCCGTCGGGGGAGGTCGGCTTGGTCCGGTACCACATCTCGGTCACCCAGATCGGGCGCCGGATCCCGGTCGGCAGCAGGTTGTTGCCCTTCTCGGCGGCGCGGGTGGCCCGCTTGATCTTGCCCATGTCGCCCGCGGTGGCGTCATCGGGGTGGATCGCCTTCTGGGTCGGCGGACCCGTGACCGAGATCGGGTGGTGGGAGACGATGTCGAGCACCAGGCGGTCGCCGCACGACTTCTTCGGCTTCGGCCGCTTGCGGCCCTTGAGGCAGAACAGGTCGCGGATGAACGCCATCGGCCGGGTGCGGGTCTTCTTGCTCTCGGTGATGCCGCCGAACGGAGCCAGCGCCGGACCGACGATCAGGTTCGACGGGTCGACCGACTTCACGCCCTCGGCGAGGGCGTTGTTGAGGTCGCGGTAGAGGCCCGGACCGGTGTTCTTGCCGCCCTCGAACTGGGGCGAGAGCCAGAAGTCGAGGTTGGGCTCGTTGAACGCCTCGTAGCGATAGACATGCGGAAGCGTGCCTCCCTCGGGGTCCGGATAGGAGCCCGAGTAGCGGGTGGCGAGCGCCACCCCGAACTGCCCGAACGCGGCCGGATCGGGCTTCCACGATCCCGGCTGCTCACCACGCGGCCGGTTGGCGCCCTCCGCCCACTTCGGGGCCGTGTTGAGCAGGAACATCACGTCGAGGCCACGGGCGCTGGCCTCGCGGACCTCGCGGTCGATCGGGACCCAGCCGTAGGCGGGATCGCCGGGGTTGGTCGGGTCGGCCGGCCGGTTGGGGCTGACCGCGCGCCAGTTCACGTTGACGCGAATCAGCCCGGCGCGGACGTGCTCGACGTTGTTGAACCAGGTGTCGCGGACCCCCGGCCGCGGGTCGAACAGGCTCGGCTCGGCAACGCCGGTGGCGATGCTCGAGGCCGAGGC
>CAZCFA010000126.1:0-3527 GCA_964497825.1 uncultured Conexibacter sp. | reverse complement strand
TCATCGGCGGCCGAGCCTATAGACATCGTGTCGATCGACTAACCGCGGCTCGGCAGACGGCCGCCGGGCCGCGGCCGGGCCGGCGGTCTAACCGCCTCCGGCCTCGGGCAGGCCGGCCTCGTAGCCGGGGCGGGCGATCGCGAGCTTGCGGCGAACGTGCTCGCGCAGCACCGCCGCGATCGCCGGCAGCTCGTCGTCGTGCTCGCCGGCGGCGATCGCGTCGGCGAGCACGCGGCAGGGGTCGTCCCCCGGCGCGGCCCCGAGCAGCGGCGCGAACGCCTCCCGGTCGAGCGCGGCGTGCCGGTCGGCGAGCGCGAGCTCGCGGCCCGCGATCGCAAGCCCGTGCGCGGCGATCATCGCCTGGAACCGGGCCCCGCCCTCGAGCCCGGGCATGAGCCCGTCGACGAGCCAGGCCGCGACCGCCTCGATCAGCTCGGAAGCGTCGGGCCGATCGCCGCTCATCCGCCGATCAGCTCCAGCATGTCCCACTCGGCCTCGGCGACGCGGCGCGCGAGCACGGTGCGCTCGAGCGAGTCGTGGGCACCGCCGCGACGCAGCGACGCCTGCCGCGCGCAGTAGGCGCCCCACTTGGCCTGGCTGTAGACGTCCCACCAGCGCAGCCGGTCGCGGCCGACCTCGGCACCGTAGGCGCCGAGCAGCTCCGCGGCGCTGCCGAGGCCGGCCGCGGGCTTGTCGTCGGCGCCGAAGCGCCACGGTCGCGCACACAGCCAGGCGAGATCCTCGGCCGGGTCGCCGAGGTGCCAGAACTCCCAATCGACGATCGCCCGCAGGCCGCCCTCGTCGACGATGAAGTTGCCGAGGCGGAGGTCGCCGTGGACGATCCCGGCGGCGGCCGGCGGCGGCCGCCGCAGCGTCAGCCAGCGCAACCCCAGCTCGAGCGCCGGCTGAGGGTTGCCGGCGCCGTCGAGCTCGGCGCGCACCAGATCGATCGCGACCGCGCAGGGATCGTCGGGTGCGGCGCCGAGCGCGGCCGTGTCGGCGTCGCGCAGCGCCCGCAGCGCCGCCCCGAGCTGGGCGACAAGCCCCGGCGGGTTCGCGCGCAGCACCCGGCGCGGCAGCGCCTCGCCCGCGACGTACTCCATCAGCATGCCGGGGGTGCCGAAGTCGCCGCAGGCGATCGGCCGCGGCACCGGGACGCCGGCGTCGTGCGCGGCACGCTGCACCGCGAACTCGGCGGCGCGCGAGGTCTGCGCGACCTCGCCGACCGGATCCCGGCGCAGCACCCAGCGGTGCTCGCCCGATTCGATCAGCCAGAGGTCGCGGGAGGAGCCGCCGGGAAGCGGCCGCAGCTCGAGCTCGGCGCCGACCGGCTCGCGGGCATCGCCGAGCGCCGCACGGATGACGCCGGGGTCGGGCGCCTCGATCACGCGGCGAAGCGCGCGAGCTCGCGCCGCGCGATCGTGATCTTGTGTACCTCGTCGGGCCCGTCGCCGAAGCGCAGCGAGCGCGCCATCCGGTGCAGCGCGGCGAGCGGCGTGTCATCCGACAGGCCGAGCGCCCCATGGACCTGGATCGCCCGGTCGACGACGGCGTCGAGCATGCTCGACGCCTGGACCTTGATCTGCGCGATCTCCTGCCGCGCCGCCTTCTTGCCGGCGGTGTCGATCGTCCAGGCGGCATGCAGCACCGACAGCCTGGCGCTGTCGATCTCGATCCGCGAACGCGCGACCCAGTCCTGGACGATCTGCTTGTCGGCCAGCGTCTCACCCCTGGTGACGCGCGAGCTCGCGCGGCGACACATCAGCTCGAACGCGCGCTCGGCGGCGCCGATCGCCCGCATGCAGTGATGGATGCGTCCGGGGCCGAGCCGCGCCTGAGCGATCGCGAAGCCCTCGCCCCTGCCGCCGAGCACGTTCGCAGCGGGAATGCGGACGCCGTCGAAGCGCAGCTCGGCGTGACCGTAGCCGCGCTCGTGGCCGAACACCGCCATCTGCCGCACCAGCTCGAAGCCATCGCTGTCGACCGGCACGAGCAGCATGCTCGCGCGCGCGTGCGCGCGAGCGTCGGGCTCGGTCACCGCCATGACGACGGCGAAGTCGGCGCCCATCGCGCCCGAGATGAACCACTTGTGGCCGTCGAGCACCCACTGATCGCCGTCGAGGGTCGCCGCCGTCGAGATGTTGGTCGGGTCGCTGCTCGCCGCCTCCGGCTCGGTCAGCGCGAAGCAGGAGCGAACGTCGTCCTCGAGCAACGGCCGCGCGAAGCGCTCGATCTGCTCGGGCGATCCGTACTCGAGCAGCACCTCGGCGTTGCCGGTGTCGGGGAACGAGCAGTTGAAGGTCGCCGGCGCGATCTGGGGCGAGTAGCCGATCTCCTCGCAGAGCATGCCGTACTCGACGTTCGTCAGCCCCGGTCCGTCGTGGTGGTTGGCGAGCCAGAGGTTCCATAGCCCCTCGGCGCGGGCGGCGGCCCGAAGCTCGCGGATCGCCGCCGGGTAGGCGACCCCGGGCGCGACCTCGGCGTCGATCGCGGCGTTCAGCTCTTCCTCGCGCGGCACGATCCGCTCGCCGATGAAGGCGCGCAGGCGCGCGCGCAACTCGAGCGCGCGGGCGGAGGGCGTGAAGTCCATCGTCAGAGCTCGGCGAGGAACGCTTCCAGCGGCGGGTTCACCGCATCGGCGTGGGTCAGGTTGGAGGCGTGGCCGGCGCCCTCGATCACGACCAGCCGAGCGTCGGGCAGCGCCTCGGCGAACCAGCGCGCGGTGTCGAGATCGATCGAGAGGTCGTTCTCGCCGTGGATCACCAGCGCCGGCATCGTCAGCTCCGCGAGCCGCGGCGTCACGTCGTCCTCGCGGGTCCGCAGCGTCGCGTAGATCTGGCGCATCGTCTCCGGCGGCGTTCGCTTGGCGGCGTCCATCCAGCGCGCCGCGTCGGCGTAGTCGGCCCCGAGGATGATCGCCGCGACGGTGTCGACGACCTCCTGCGGCGGCCCGCCCGGCGCCAGCCAGGCCTCGATCAGCTGGTCGTAGCCGCCGACCTTGGCGGGGTCCTCGACCCCGGGCTGGGTGTCGATCAGGACCAGCGCCCGGACCCGGCCGGGCGCGGTCAGCGCCGCCCGCAGCGACAGGTAGCCGCCTTGCGACATCCCGGCCAACACCGCCCGCTCGACGCCGAGATGGTCGAGCAGCCCGAGCAGGTCGTCGGCCGAATCCCAGTAGGTGAACGGTTCCGGGGTCGCTTCAGTGCGACCGTGGCCGCGCTCGTCCCAGGCGATGCAACGCCAGCGGTCGCGCAGCGCCGCAACCTGCGCGTCGAACATCTCGTGGCTCATCAGGTAGCCGTGCGAGAGAACGATCGCGTCCCCGTCGCCGCCGCTGTCCGCGTAGAACAAGCGCTGTCCGTTGACATCCGCGTAGGGCATCGGAGCCTCCGAGGTCGGGAGCGACAAGCGTATCCCGCAGGCCAAGGCAGTTCGGCCCGCCCGGCCGCGGCGCTCGCCGGGCAGCGACCGGGGGCCGGCCGGCGGTCAGTAGATCGTCCCCTCCGGCCGGTGGAAGAAGGCGGCGT
>CAZCFA010000125.1:0-3532 GCA_964497825.1 uncultured Conexibacter sp. | reverse complement strand
TCGTCGGCGACCTCGACGGTGTCACCGGCGTCCACCCGAAGATGATCTTCGACCCCCCCTGGTCCCCGGAGATGATGTCCGAGGACGCCAAGTTCGCGCTGGGGTTCTGAGCCGCAGGAAGCCCCTCGCTGCCTCCGGGCTGGCGCTCGACCATCGCGAGGATGTTCGCCGTACCGGCGCAGCTACCCATGAGCCGATCGTGGATAGGCTGCTCACGATGGCCGAAACGCCGCGGTTGCGCGGAGCTGGACGGCCGTGAGCAGCCGATCACGATCGACGCCCTCAGGTCGGTCGAGGGCCGGTCGACGTCGCTGGCCGAGCGGGTCAGCCGACGGCTTGACACCACGAAGCCAATACTGCAGCGCGTCTAGGAACTGAAAAGTGCACCACCCGCGGGTGGTGACCGACGCCGCCGAAACCCTCGAGCTCGAGCAATCGAGTCGAGGAGGTTGGCAGGAGGTGCGCAGCGAAGTGGAGTGGGCAAAGGTCAGAGCGATGGATGCCGACGGGATCTCCCACCGGCAGATCGCAAAGCGGCTCGGGATCAACGCGAGGACGGTCAAGCGGCTGGCCGAGTCAAGCGAGCCGCCGAGCTACCGGAGAAAGCCGGCGGGCTCGATGCTCGACTCGCTTGAGCCGGTGATCCGCAAGCTGATCGACGACTGGCCCGAGATCAAGGCGCCACGGGTGAGCGAGGTCCTCCGGGACGAGCACGGCTACTGCGGCTCGGTCGATCTGGTCCGAAAGCGGATCGCGGCGATGCGGCCACCGTCGGAGCGCCCGGCGCAGAAGACCGGCTACCGCCCGGCTCAGGTGATGCAGATCGACTGGGGCGAGATGCCGACCCGCCCGAGGATCAGCGGCAAGGAGCGCCGCATCTACGCGCTGGTCTGCTCGCTGCCCTACTCGGGCGCCTCAACCGCCCACTTCTCCTTCGACATGACCGCCGAGTCCTTCCTCGAGGGTCACGTCGCGGCGTTCGAGTGGCTCGGCGGCGTGCCGCGTGAATGCGTCTACGACAACCTCAGATCGGCGGTCGCCCGGCGCGAGGGGGACGCGATCACCTGGAATGCGCGCTTTACCCAGCTGCGCGGCCACTACGCCTTCCACGCCACCGCCTGCACGCCGGCGACCCCGCGCGAGAAGGGCTCGACCGAAGGCGCCGTCCGCCACACCAAGCGCGGCTTTTGGCCTGCCAGAAGCTTCGACTCGCTGGCCGAGCTCGATCGCCAATACGCCGACTGGCGCGATCGCTACGCGCTGCCGCGCCGCCACGCCTCCGGCCAGCACATCGTCGCCGAGCGGCTCGCGGTCGAGCGAGATCAGGCTCGCCCGCTGCCGCCGGTGCCCTTCGACTACGCCGGCCGCCGTGCCTCGAGGGTGCCGCTCGACGGCTACCTCAAGCACAAAGGCAGCTTCTATAGGGCGCCGGAGGCGCTCGTCCACCAGCGCGTCGAGCTGCGCTTCGACCGCGACCGGGTCTGGATCACCCACCAGGGCCAGACCGTGGCCGCCTACGAGCGCAGCTATGCCCCGGGCAGCTGGCAGCCAGCGCCGAGGATGCGGCCTGAACCGCCGCCGCCGATCGAGCGGACACCGATCGAGATCCCCGAGATCACGCCACCCGAGCTGGCCGACTACGCCGAGCTTTGCGCATGAGCACCAAGGCCGCCGGCGGCGAGCGTCTGCCCTACCTGATCAGCAAGCTGAAGGCGCCGCGGATCGCCGAGCGGCTCACCGAGACAGCCAGCTCGGCCCGCGAGGGCAAGTGGAGCTACGAGCGCTTCCTCGAGGCGCTGCTGGAGGCCGAGGTCTTCGCGCGGGAGGCCTCCGGCACTCGCAACCGGATCCGCCACGCCGCCTTCCCCGCCCACAAGACGCTCGAGGACTTCGACTTCACCGCCCAGCCGGCCGCCGAGCGGCCGCTGCTCATGCACCTGGCGCAGCTCGCCTGGGTCCAAGAGCACGCCAACGTCTGCTTTTTCGGGCCCCCGGGGACCGGGAAAACACATCTCGCCACGGCACTGGCGATCCGCGCCTGCCAGGAGGGCCACCGGGTGGCCTTCGCAACCGCCCAGCAGTGGATCGACCGCCTCGAGGCCGCCCAGCACTCCAACTCATTGGACGGGGAGCTCAAGCGCTTGGAGCGCTACGGCCTGCTCGTCGTCGACGAGATCGGCTACCTGCCGCTTGAGCGCCAGGCCGCCAACCTGCTGTTCGCCCTGGTCGCCCGCCGCTACGAGCGCGGCTCGATCATCGTCACCTCCAACCGCGGCTTCGAGGCTTGGGGTGAGATCCTCGGCGATCAGATGGTCGCCGCCGCCCTGATCGATCGCCTGGTCCACCACGCGCAGATCGTCACCTTGAAGGGCAAGAGCTACCGGCTCAAGGACAGGGGTGAGGGCCCGAAGCCGGCCGATCAGGCTGCGGGCCTGCGGCCCTCCACCTGATCGGAGAGGGGCGCGAGTGCTGCACTTTTCGGTTCCTAAAAGTGCTGCACTTTTCGGTTCCTGTTGACAGGCTCGGCGGCGACAGTGCCCACGCTGTCCAACACGCCGCGGCGGCGATTCGCCCTCCAGCTCGACGGCCAGGAGGCGAGGAAGCTCTGGGAGCGGGGTCACGTCCCGGTCGGCGAGCTCTGGTGCCTCTGTTCCGAATACCCCAACATGCGAAGGCTTCGCGACCGCGGTGTCCTCGGCGAGGGGGAGACGATGATCGCGTGAGACGATGAGTCGGTTACACCATTTCCGGCGACTTGAGTTGACACCGTGTCGTCGCTCGGTTAAGATGGCAGATCATCTCCTGCATCGTCCTGCGGGAGACACCTTGGAACAGTCGGGGGAGACCGTGCTTCGTCGTTGGGTATCGGGAGTGGTTTTGTCGTGCGCTCTAGGCCTCGCGTCCACCGTTTCGCTGAAGCTAACTAGGACGGTCAGTGTCCTCGGAGCCACCTTGCTGGCAACGACAAGCCTCGCAACCGCGAACGGAGACGCCGAGGCTCAGCAGCCCCCACCCGTGTCGGCACCGCTCAAGGGAGCCGTCGCGCTGTCCGACAGCAATCTTCGTCAAGCGGTCCTAAGCGGAGAGCCCTCGAGGGCTTTGACGACGGTCGACGGGGACTCCGTCGTCGTCGAGGTGGTCTTCCGCGGCGGCGAGGGTCCGCAGGCGCGAGACGCCATCCGCGAGGTGGGCGGAGATCCGGGCATCACGGTCCCGGGCGAACTCGTGCAGGCGGTGGTTCCTCTGAGCGGCCTCGTCAACCTCGAGGCCGACGGCGCGGTGCGCTACGTCCGCCCGCCGATCGACTACAACCAGCCCGCTGACCCCGGGGGAACCAAACTCGAGATTTTCTCACCGGCCCAGGCGGGCGCGTACGCCGGTGAGCAGATCCAGAAGACCAATGCCGCTGCTTGGCACGCCGCCGGTATCACCGGTCAGGGCGTCAAGGTCGGGATCATCGACAACTTCAGCACCCCGCACTACAACGCGGCGGTCGCCGCCGGCGAGATCCCGCCGGCCTCGGGCACCTTCT
>CAZCFA010000124.1:0-3585 GCA_964497825.1 uncultured Conexibacter sp. | reverse complement strand
GCGTACTACTACCGCGATCTCGAACGCCGGCCGGATCTCGCGGTGATCGCCGGCGACGACGACTGCGAGCCCGGGCAGGTGGCGCCGGCGGCGCCCGACGAGACCGCGGCCGTGGACTTCCTCGACCTGGTCGAGCGCGTGCTCGCGAGGCGCGGTCCCCTGCACCAGACGGTGATCCGGCTCTACGGTCCAGAGGTGGCCGGTTTCATGAACCTCTCCGCGGCCGAGGTCAAGGCGGCGATCGAGCGCGGCGGCGGCAGCATCAGCGTCGACAACATCGCCCAGATCTGGCGGCGCTTCAAGGTCGACCTCGAGGAGGAGCTCGGTGGCTGACCTCGAGCGGCTGCGCGACGAGTTCGCGGCGGCGTTCGCCGCCGGCGAGTCGCCCGACCCGACCGAGTGGCTGGCGCGGGTCGACGACGACGAGCGTCAGGAGCTCGAGTCGCTGATCGACCAGTACCTCATGACGGCGCCGCGACGCGCATGGGATGCGGAGGCCTACGAGCGCTCGCTGGCGAAGGTCGCCGTCGACCGCGTCCTCGAATCGCGCGAGGGCGTCTCCGGCAGCTGGCCGGAGCTGCTGCCGCGGCTGCGCCACCGGGCCCGGATCAAGCGTGCCGAGCTGGTCGAGCGGCTGACCGCGGCGATCGGCGAGACCGACAGCGCCAAGGTCGGCGTCTACTACAACCGGATGGAGCACGGGGCGCTACCCGCCGGCGGCGTGTCGGCGACCGTGCTGGCGGCGCTCGCCGAGCTCGTCGACAGCAGCGTCGCGGCGCTGCGCGAGGCGGGTGCGAGCGGCCCCGGGCCGGTGGGCGCCGAGGAGGCCGCCTACGCGCGGCTCGCCGTCCCCGATCCCGCCTACGCCGAGCCCGCCGGCGGGGCAGCGGAGACGGCGGCGCAGGCCCCGCCGGGCGAGCGCGACCGCATCGACGAGCTCTTCACCGGCGGCTGAGCGACCGCTCCCGGCGAGCTAGCATCGCCTCCGTGGACGTGGAGGAGATCGAGCGGCGCGCCGAGCGCGTGCTCGCCGACGTTCCCGACTGGGTCTGGGACGGCACGACGCTGCCGGTCCCGGTCGAGGACATAGCCGACACCTGCGCCGGCCTTCTGGTTCGCGACGTCGAGGACATGAGCGGCGCCCCCGGCTGCCCCGAGCTCGCCGCCGGCCAGTCGCTGTCGGGACTGCTCTTGCCGAGCGTCGGGGAGATCTGGGTCAACGCCGCCGAGGCGCGGCAGTGGCCGCCGCGGCGGCGGTTCACGATCGGGCACGAGCTCGGCCACTGGTACCTGCACCAGCGCGGCCAGACGGCGCTGTTCTGCCGCCACGGCCAGATCGACGGCGACGAGCGCGAGCGCGAGCGGCCGCCGCTTCCGGCGATCGAGGAGCAGGCGAACCACTTCGCCGCGGCGCTGCTGATGCCGGCCGCGATGGTGCGCCGCGAGTACGAGCGCTGCGGCGGCGACTTCGCGCGCCTCTGCGCCCGATTCAGCTCATCGGGCGCGGCGATGGGACGGCGGTTGCACCGCACGGTCTGACCGCGGCGGACGCCGTCAGCGCCCGGGCGCCGCGTGGACGGCTTCCCGCGGGGCGCGCGCCGGCGCTCAACGCTGCAGGATTCGCGGCGGGCTGCCGATAGGGTCGGGTGGCGAGCAAGCTGATGACCTCGAACGACGCCGCAGCGCGCCTGCTCGATCGGCTGCCGGACGTGGTCCGGGGCGGCCGCAGATCGCGCTCGCGCGAGGCGAGCGAGCACGACGCGCTGCTGCGCGTGGCCGCCGCGGTCTCCGGCGCCGACGAGCTCGACGAGGTGCTGGAGCTCGCCGCCGAGGAGTCGCTGCGGGCGATCGGCGCGGCCTCGCTGGCGATCAACCGCTTCGAGCAGGGCGGAGAGCGCTACCGGACCCTGATCAACGTCGGCGACCTCAGCGACTGGGAGGAGCGGCTGCCGGTCGGCGAGGTCTACGACGTCGATCGCTTCCCCGGACTGCGCGAGATGTCGCGCACCGGCAACCCCTACTTCAACTCGCTCGAGGATCCCGACTGCGAGCCGTCGGCGCGCGAGCTCTTGAGGGCGGTCGGCAAGTCCTCCGACCTCGGCGTCGCGATCGTCGTCGAGGGCGAGGTCTGGGGCGGGATCTGGGCGGCGACCGCGCACGGCGCCAGCTTCGGGGCCGACGACGTCCGCTTCCTCGAGGCGATCGGCGGCCAGATCGCGACCGCGATCGCCCGCGTCGAGCTGTTCTCGCGGGTCTCGCGGCTCGCCTACGAGGACCCGCTCACCGGCCTTGCCAACCGGCGCGCGTTCGAGGAGCGGCTGCAGCGGGCGCTCGACCGCTTCGCCGCCGGTGAGAGCGCGGTCGCGCTGATGCTCTGCGACGCCGACCGCCTGAAGCGGATCAACGACGTCCACGGCCACGCCGGCGGCGACACGGCGCTGCGCAACGTCGCCACGGCGCTCGTCGCCGCCGCCGCCACCCACCGCGGCGCCTTCGTCGCGCGGATCGGCGGCGACGAGTTCTGCGTGCTCGTCGAGAGCGTCGAGCGGATCGCCGACGGCGGCGAGCTCGGCGCGATCGAGAAGGTCGCCGAGGCCGCCCAGCGCGAGCTCTCCCCCCTGCGGCCTCCGGTCACGCTCTCCTACGGCGCTGCCACCGTCACCTCGCGCACGGCGACCCCGTCGAAGCTGCTCGCCGCCGCCGACACGGCTCAGTACGTCGCCAAGCGCCGCGGCGGCAACCGGATCTTCACCGCGGCGCAGATCGCCGAGGTGCCCGACCCCTTCGCCGACCCCGTGCCCGGCGGCGGCACCGCCGAGCGCGTCAGCAGGGCGATCGCCGAGATCACCGCGGCCTTCGCCGGCGAGCTCGCCGACGCTCCGGCCCTCGAACGGCTCGAGCGCGCCGGGGCGGCGCTGACCGAGGCGGCCGGGCTCGCCACCTGCGCGATCTCGTTCGTCGCCCACGGCGACGACACGCTGCGCGAGCTCTCGCTCGGCGAGAACCGCGACGAGCACCTGCCCGGGCTGCACGTCGTCCGCTCCTGGGAGGAGCCCGAGCTCCACAGGCTCGACGACTACCCGGAGACGGCGCGCATCGTCGCCGCCGGCAGCGGCTCGTTCGTCGCTCGGGTCAGCGACGAGCGCAGCGATGCGGCCGAGCGCGCGCAGCTCGAGCGCGACGGCTCCGAGGACCTGATCGCGGCCGCGGCGGGTGACGACGAGGGCGTCTACCTGGTCGAGCTGCTCAGCGACAGGCCGGGCACCGACGTTGGCGTGCTCGAGCCGGCGCTGACGCTCGCCGTCGCCGCCGCGATCCCGCCGCGACGGCACCGGCGCAGCGCCCGCTTCGCCGCCACCGGCCGCGGCGCGCTCGAGCTGACCGTCGCGATCGCCGACCGGCTCGCGGGCGCGACCAGCGAGCGCGAGGTGATCGACGCCGCGGCCGAGGAGCTACGGCACGCCTTCGACTGCACGGCGGTGCACCTCGTCACCGTCAACGACGGGATGCTCGACCTGCGGGCGGCGCGCGGGAGGTCGGATGTGCCGCCGGACTGGAGCCAGCGCGCCGACGCCGGCTTGATCG
>CAZCFA010000123.1:0-3660 GCA_964497825.1 uncultured Conexibacter sp. | reverse complement strand
GCGGACGGCGGCGCGGCTCGGGATCGAGCTGGTCGGCATGGGGATCAACTACCCCAATCGCGAGCTGCGGCCGGGGCCGGGGCCGGATGCCGGGGCGCTTCGGGACGGGGCCGAGGCGCTGGCGGCGGCCGGCGCCGCGGCCCCGGCGGGGACGGCCGCGACCGCGGTCCTCGACGCGGCGGTCGCCGACGAGGCGGTCCGCGAGGTGCTCGCGACGCGGCTGCAGAGCGCCCTCGCCCACCCCGTCGGCGACCTCGACGCGCGCTTCCTCGTCCACGTGCCCTACCTCGTCGGGACCGCCGAGACGCGCCGGCTCGAGGGCGGCAACCAGCGGCTGGCGGAGGCGCTCGCCGCACGGCTGGCGGAGCCGGTCCGGACCGGCGCGGCGGTCGCCGAGCTGCGGCGCGAGGGCGGCGGCGTCCGCGCGCTAGGCGAAGGTGTCGACGTCGCCGCGGCGGCCTGCGTGGTCTCGATCCCGCTGCCGCTGCTGGCCGAGCTGCGCTTCGATCCGCCGCTCGCCGCCCGCCGGCTCGAGGCGATCGCGACGATCCCGACGAGCCGCGCGGCGAAGCTGGCGCTGCCGCTGCGCAGCGCCCAGGCGCCGCGGGCGCTGATCTCCGCCCGCGACCGCTTCTGGGCCTGGACCACCGGTGCCGACGGCTCCGGCGGCCGGATCGCGAACGCCTGGGCCGGCGCCGAGCCGGTGCTCGAGCGGCTCGGCGTCGCCGACGGGCCGGCGGGCTGGGTCGATGCCGTAGCCGCGCTCTGGCCGGAGATCGCCTCCGAGCTCGAGCGCGAGGCGGCGCTCGTGACCGACTGGCGCTCCGATCCCTGGGCGCGCGGCGCCTACTCGGTGCTGCCCGACGTCGCCGACGAGCGCGGCGACGCCGCCCGCGCGGCGGCGGCGGCGAACCTCGTCTTCGCCGGCGAGCACACCGCCGAGCCCGAGTGGACGGGGACGATCGAGGGCGCCCTGCGCAGCGGCCTCCGCGCCGCCGCGGAGCTGCTCGGCGGCGACGACACCGGGTCGCGCTGACGGGGCGCGGCGAACGGCGACGAACGCCGGCGGCGGCGCCGATCGACCGCGCCTGGTGGCTGCGCACCGGTCGCGGCTACCAGTTCCTCTTGCGGGGGCCGATCGAGCGCTGAGCGCGGAGGCCGAACACCGGTTCGCATCGGGTATCGGCTACGGAGATCGCTGTCGGGCGTTTGTGCAAGCCTGCCGCAAGCGATGAACGCAGCGACCGCATCGGCCACCGAGTCCGCCGGCAGCACCCGGAACCTGATCCTGGCGACGATCGCCTTCGCCGTCAGCTTCTCGGCCTGGGGGATGATCGCGCCGATCGCCCCCGACCTCCAGGACGAGCTCGGGCTGTCGGACACGCAGACCTCGATCATGATCGCGATCCCGGTCGTGCTCGGCTCGCTGCTGCGGATCCCGTTCGGGCTGATCACCGACCGGATCGGCGGCCGCAAGGTGTTCGCGGTGATGCTGGTCTACTCGGCCGGCGCGGCGCTGCTGGTCGGCTTCGCGACGAGCTACGCGGCGCTGCTCGGGGCCGGCCTGCTGCTCGGCGCCACCGGCGCCACCTTCGCGATCGGGATCCCGTTCGTCGCCGAGTGGACGCCGCCGAAGCGGCAGGGCCTCGCGCTCGGCATCTACGGCGTCGGCAACATCGGCACCGCGGTCGCCGCGTTCTCGATTCCGGCGATCCGCGACGCGGCCGGGCAGGAGGTCGCCGGGCTCGTCTTCGCGGCGGTGATCGGCGCCTACGCGCTGATCTGGTGGAGCTTCGCCCGCGACGTCCCCGGGCGCCAGCCGAAGCAGCAGCCCTACGGCGAGGTGCTGCGGTCGGGCTGGGACCTCTACCGGCTCTCGCTGTTCTACTTCGTCACCTTCGGCGGCTTCGTCGCGATGGCGATCTACCTGCCGAAGCTGCTCACCGACTGGTTCGACCTGTCGCTGACCGACGCCGGGCTGCGCGCCGCCGGGTTCACGCTGCTCGCCACCGCCGCCCGCCCGGTCGGGGGAGTGCTCGCCGACCGGATCGGCGGCTCGACGGTGCTGGCGCTGGCCTTCGTCGGCGTCGGGATCGACGCGATCGGGCTCTCCTGGCAGGCGCTCGCCGAGCCGTCGATGGCCTGGGTGACCGTCCTCTGCCTGTCGATGGCCGCGTTCCTCGGCGCCGGCAACGGCGCCGTGTTCAAGTTGGTGCCCGCGTTCTACCCGAACGCGACCGGCGCCGCGACCGGCATCGTCGGCGCTGCGGGCGGGCTCGGCGGCTTCTTCCCGCCGCTGCTGCTCGGCGTCGTCAAGGATGCGACCGGCGAGTTCACGATCGGCTTCGTCCTGCTCGTCGCCTTCGCCTGGATGTGCGCCGGGCTGGCGCTATCGCTGCTCGAGGTCCGGCCGCCGGCGGAACCCGCCGCCGCCGATCCGGCGGGCTGAGCGGCCCGGCTGCCGCCCGCGCTCAGCCGCGCAGCTCGGTGACCGGGATCGTGGTCGCCTCGCGGGCCCGCGCCGTCGCCGCCCGCTCGATCCCGCCGATCGCGCCCGCGCGAGCGAAACCCGGGCGCGGCTTTTATAATCGGCCGGGCACGCCTGAGATCCGCTGTGCGCCGTCCCCGGCCGTTCGCCCGGCCACGGGAAGAGGCTCCGGTCACGTGCGCCGGGTGTTTCGCAGGATCTTCAATCAGGGGCCCCGGGCCCGACCACCCGATAGGAGATCTCCATGAGCAGCGCCGAGACGACCACGCCGACCGCAGCCGCCCTCGACCACAAGGTCGCCGACCTCTCGCTGGCGGCGCTCGGCCGCAAGGAGATCGAGCTCGCCGAGCACGAGATGCCGGGATTGATCGCGACCCGCGAGGAGTACGCGGCCTCCCAGCCGCTGGCCGGCGCCCGGATCACCGGCTCGCTGCACATGACCGTGCAGACCGCGGTCCTGATCGAGACGCTGACCGCGCTCGGCGCCGAGGTCCGCTGGGCCTCCTGCAACATCTTCTCGACCCAGGACGCGGCCGCGGCGGCGGTCGTCGTCGGCCCCGACGGCAGCCCCGACGACCCGCGCGGCGTCCCCGTCTTCGCCTGGAAGGGCGAGACGCTGGAGCAGTACTGGTGGTGCACCGAGCGGGCGCTGAGCTGGCCCGACGGCTCGCCGAACCTGGTCCTCGACGACGGCGGCGACGCGACGATGCTGGTCCTGCGCGGCGCCGAGTACGAGCGCGCCGGCGCCGCCCCCGATCCCGCGAGCGGCGAGTCGGAGGAGTTCAAGGCGTTCCTGGCGCTGCTCAACCAGAGCCTCGCCGAGAGCCCCGGCAAGTGGACGGAGATCGCCGCGGCGATCATCGGCGTCAGCGAGGAGACGACGACCGGCGTCTCGCGCCTGTACCAGATGCAGCGCGACGGCAAGCTGCCGTTCCCGGCGATCAACGTCAACGACTCGGTGACGAAGTCGAAGTTCGACAACATCTACGGCTGCCGGCACTCGCTGATCGACGGCATCAAGCGCGCCACCGACGTGATGATCGGCGGCAAGGTCGCGGTCGTGCTCGGCTTCGGCGACGTCGGCAAGGGCTGCTCGGAGTCGCCGCGCGGCCAGGGCGCCCGGGTCATGGTCACCGAGATCGACCCGATCTGCGCGCTGCAGGCGGCGATGC
>CAZCFA010000122.1:0-3716 GCA_964497825.1 uncultured Conexibacter sp. | reverse complement strand
ACCGGCGTCACCGACCTCGTCCGCGCCTTCCAGATCCGCCGGCTGCGGGATCTCTAGCCGCGGTCGGCGCTCGCGGCGCCGATCCGGACGGCGGTCGTCCGAATCGGCAGGTCGGGCGATTGCCGAGAGGCCGCGAAGTCCGCGGCCTCCTGTGCCGTCTCGCCGGGAGCGGGAACGCGGACCAGCGGCTGCCGCGTGCCGGCGGCTGGGCTCAACCCCCGGTCTGCGTGGGCCCGTACTCCGAGTACGGGTACCACCACTGCTTGCGCTCGATCTCGGTCTCGATGTGGACGTGCTTGGTCTCCTGGAACGCCTCGAGCCCCTCGCGGCCGAGCTCGCGGCCGATGCCCGACTGCTTGAAGCCGCCGAACGGCCCGGCGTCGTTGTCGGTCAGCGGATCGTTGATCCAGACGGTGCCGGCGCGGAGCTCGCGCATGCAGCGCGCGGCGCTGCGCAGATCGCGCGTGTAGACGTTGGCGCCGAGCCCGAAGCGGGTGCCGTTGGCGAGCCCGATCGCCTCATCCAGCGACCGCACCGGGACGATCGGCGCGACCGGGCCGAACGTCTCCTCGCGCAGCAGGTCGGTCTCGGCCGCGACCCCGGTGACCACCGCCGGCGCGAAGAAGTGGCCGTGGCGGCGGCCGCCGTCGCCGCCGCCGGTGAGGAGCTCGGCGCCGGCCGCGACCGCCGCCTCGACCTGGTCGATCACCTTCTGCCGCTGCGGCGCCGAGACCATCGGGCCGATGTCGGTGCCGACCTCGAGCGGGTCGCCGAGCACGAGGCTCTCGGTGTGTTCGACGAAGGCGGCGACGTAGTCGTCGTAGACGTCGGCGCTGACGTAGAAGCGCTCGGCCGAGGTGCAGACCTGGCCGGCGTTGAGGAACGCCGCCCAGGCGCCGCCGCGGGCGGCGATCTCGATCGACTCGGCCGCGGCCATGTCGGCGCAGACGATGAACGGGTCCTTGCCGCCCATCTCGAGGTTGACGCGGGCGAGCCGCGCGGCGCAGGCGGCGGCGACCGCCTTGCCGGTCGCGACCGAGCCGGTGAAGGCGACGCAGTCGACCTCGTCGTGGGCGCAGATCGCGGCGCCGAGCTCGCCGGCGCCGGCGAGCAGGTTGACGACGCCGGCGGGCAGGTGCTCGAAGCAGCCGGCGAGCTGCAGGGTCGACAGCGGCGTCAGCTCCGACGGCTTGCAGACGACGGCGTTGCCGGCCGCGAGCGCCGGCGCGACCTTCCAGGCGAGCAGCAGCAGCGGGTAGTTCCAGGGCACGATGCAGCCGACGACGCCGAGCGGCTCCTTGACGACGAGCGCGACCTGCGAGGACTCGATCGGCGGGATCACGCGGCCGGCGCTGTCGCGGCCGATCTCGGCGTAGTAGTCGAAGGCGGCGGCGCACCAGTCGATCTCGTCCCGGTTCTCGACCAGCGGCTTGCCGCCCTCGAGCGTCATCGTCCGCGCCAGCTCCTGCTGCCGCGCGCGCAGCCGCCGGGCGACCTCGTGCAGCAGCTCGCAGCGCTCGCCCGCCGGCGTCGCCGACCAGCCGCCGAACGCCGCCCGGGCGGCGGCGGCCGCGGCCTCGAGCTGCTCGGCCGAGGCGGAGCCGACCGTGGCCAGGGTCTCGGTCGTGTACGGGTTCTCGACCGCGATCGGGTCGCCGGCGCCGGCGACGCTCTCGCCGCCGATCAAGAGCTCGGCGGCGCTCACGAAGCGGAGCCGGCTTCGGCCGCCGGGTTGCGGCCGGAGGCGAGCGCACCGAGGCCGGTCGCGTCGCTCTCCTCGGGCTGGACCTCGGCCATCTTCTCGGCCCGGCGCTGCTGCCAGGTGACGAAGATCATCGCCAGGACCGTGACCGCGAACAGCATCGTCGCCACCGAGTAGACCTCGACCGGGATCCCGCGCTGGGCGGCGCCGAAGATGTAGAGCGGGAACGTCACCGTCGTGCCCGAGGTGAAGTTGGAGATCACGAAGTCGTCGATCGAGAGCGCGAAGGCGAGCAGCGCCGCGCCGACGATCCCCGGCATCAGCAACGGCAGCGTCACCGTCCGGAAGGTCACGAGCGGCGCCGCGCCGAGGTCGCGGGCCGCCTCCTCGAGCCGCCGGTCGAAGCCGATCAGGCGCGAGCGGACGACGATCACGACGAACGAGATCGAGAACATCACGTGGGCGAGCAGCAGGCTGAAGAAGCCGAGCGAGATCCCGTAGATCAGGAACATCGACAGCAGCGAGGCGCCGATCACGACCTCGGGCGTCGCCATCGGGATCACGATCAGGAAGTTGGCGATGTGGCGGCCGCGGAACTGGTGGCGGACCAGCGCCAGCGCGATCATCGTGCCGAGGATCGTCGAGATCAGCGTCGACAGCGCCGCCAGCCGGAGGCTGGTCAGGAACGCGTCGGTCAGCTCCTGGACGCTGAAGATGCCGGTCCAGGCGTCGGTGCTGAACCCGTTCCAGACGTAGTTGAACTTGCCCTCGGGGCTGTTGAACGAGAAGACCGCGATCAGCACGATCGGGATCAACAGGTAGGCGATCGCCAGCGCCGCCCAGATGCTGACGCCGTTGTAGCGGAGCCACTTCCAGGCCTTCACCGGGCCTCCTCCTCATCGCCCATCAGCGCCTCGGAGCCGGCGAAGCGGATGTAGATCACGACGACGACCATGATCACCGCCATCAGGATGAACGACAGCGCCGCCGCGGTCGGGTAGTCGCGCAGGTTCAGATACAGCGACTGGATCGCGTTGCCGGCCATCGCCTGGTTGGTCGAGCCGAGGAAGATCGCGTTGATGTAGTCGCCGGCGGCGGGGATGAAGGTGAGCAGCGTGCCGGCGACGATGCCCGGTGCCGACAGCGGCAGCGTCACCTTGAGGAAGGCGGCGCGCGAGGACGAGTAGAGGTCCTTGGCGGCCTCGATCAGCCGCGGGTCGAGGCGCTCGAGGCTGGCGTAGATCGGCAGCACCATGAACGGCAGGAAGTTGTAGGTGATGCCGGCGACCACGGCGATCGGCGTCGCCAGCAGGCGCCCGTCGTCGCCGAGGATCCCGACCGTCTGCAGGACGCTGA
Source organism: uncultured Conexibacter sp. (assembly GCA_964497825.1). Classification (GTDB taxonomy): domain Bacteria; phylum Actinomycetota; class Thermoleophilia; order Solirubrobacterales; family 70-9; genus RHKX01. The sequence goes on along the minus strand of CAZCFA010000122.1, from coordinate 658 downwards.
CGACGAACCCGTCGTCGGAGAGGATCGTCGTCCAGGCGATCGTCCGGATCAGGTAGGTGACGAAGAACGGGGCGACGACCGCGAACAGCAGCGCGTTCTTCCAGCGCCCGCCGCGGAAGGCGATCGCGTAGGCGAGCGGGTAGCCGATGATCAGCGCGATCACCGTCGCCGAGCCCGCGTACATGAACGAGCGGATGAAGTTCTCGTCGTAGCGCGAGATCGCGTCGGAGAAGTTCGACCACTCCCAGGTGAACTGGAACCCGGTCTCCAGCGTGCCCGACTCGAGCGCGAGCCGGGCCATGAAGTAGAGCGGGATGACGAAGAACAGGACCAGCCAGAGCAGGCCCGGCCCCATCAGCCCGTAGGGGATCAGGCGACGACTGAGCGGCTTCGATTCGCCGTTCATCGAGATTCGCTCAGCCGTCGCCCGTCGCCCTCAGCCGCCGGCGGTCAACCGGTGATGACCGCCTGGAACGCCTGCTCGACGTCGGCCACGTCCTCGGGGCTGCCCGGGGGGTCGGTCTGCGTCGCGCAGTTCTTCGTGTAATCCTCGGTCGGGAAGATCAGCGGGCTCTTCGCCGCCTCGGGATCGGTCTTCTCGAGGATCGGCTTCACCCCCTCGACCGGTGAGAAGTAGAAGTTGTAGTCGGTGATCTGC
>CAZCFA010000121.1:0-3720 GCA_964497825.1 uncultured Conexibacter sp. | reverse complement strand
CGCTCGAGCTCGGGCCCGTCGTGCTCGTCGTCCACGACTGGGGCGGGCTGATCGGCCTGCGCTGGGCCTGCGATCACCCCGAGCGGGTCGCGGCGATGGTGATCAGCGACACCGGCTTCTTCGCCGATGGCCGCTGGAGCGGCATGGCGGAGGGCCTGCGAACCCCCGGGACCGGCGAGGAGCTGCTCGCGGCGATGGACAGGGAGGGCTTCGGTGGCCTGATGGCGGCGGCCTCGAACGGCATCGGCGACGACGCCGTCGACGAGTACTGGCTGTCGCTTTCGACCCCGGAGGGCCAGGCCGCGCAGCTCGAGATGTACCGCTCCGGCGACATGGAGAAGCTCGCTCCCTACGAGGGCCGGCTCGGCGAGCTGGCGCGGCCGACCCTCCTGCTGTGGGGCGAGGAGGACCCGTTCGCGCCGCTCGGCGGCGCGCACCGCTTCCAGCAGCAGATCCCCGGCGCCGAGCTCGTCGTCGTCGAGGGCACCGGGCACTTCGTCTACGCCGACGCTCCGCAGCGCTGCGCCGAAGCCATCGGCCGGTTCCTCGACGGCCTCTAGGCGAGGTGCTCTAATCGAGCGCTAATCGGACCCGTTGATCGTGTCCGCACCAGATCGACGAGACGGAGGCCTGATGAACGAGAAGCCCGGGGCCCGGGCAGTCGCCCTGATCGCCGGCGCCGTGGTGATCGCCGCGCTCGCCGGCGCGCTCGTCGCCGGCGCTTTCAGCGACCGTGGCGGCGGGGAGCAGGTCGTCGTGACGGCGGCGGCTCCGGCCGGCCCGGCCGGCGCCGGTGAGGACGACCCGCTCACCGGGCCGGCCGTCGATCACGACGATCTGCCGCTGCGGCCGGCTGAGGCCGACCGCGTCGCGAAGGCGGCGGTGGCGATCGCCGGTGGCGGCATCGTGACCGAGATCGGCCGCTCCGACGATCCCGGCGAGGCCTACGAGGTCGAGGTGGTGACCGACGGCGGCGAGGTCGACATCGCGCTCGACCAGCGCCTCAACCGGGTCCGCAACAACCCCTACGACGACTAGGCTGGGCCGCCCGGCCCGCCCAGTACGGAGGTCAAGTCGATGCGCGTCCTCGTCGTCGAGGACGAGGAGAAGCTCGCGGCCCTGATCCGTCAGGGCCTCGAGGGGCGTGGACTCGCGGTCGACGTCGCCGCGGACGGTGAGGAGGCGCTGTGGCGTGCCGCCGCGACCGCGTTCGACGCGATCGTGCTCGACGTCGTGCTGCCCGGCATCGATGGCTTCGACGTCTGCCGGCGCCTGCGCGCCGACGGCGTCTGGACGCCGATCCTGATGCTGACCGCGCGCGACGCGATCGCCGACCGGGTCGAGGGGCTCGACGGTGGCGCCGACGACTACCTGACGAAGCCGTTCGCCTTCCCCGAGCTCGAGGCACGGCTGCGGGCGTTGGCCCGGCGCGGCGATGAGCCGCGGCCGGCCGTGCTGGAGTCGAACGGCCTCAGCCTCGACCCCGCATCGAGGACAGTCGAACGCGATGGCGCCGCGATCGAGCTCTCGCGGATCGAGTTCGCGATGCTGGAGACCTTCATGCGGCGGCCCGGCCGCGCCCTCAGCCGCCTCGAGTTGCTCGAGCACGTCTGGGACGCCTCCTACGAGAACCGCTCCAACGTCGTCGACGTCTACGTCCGCTACCTGCGGGCGAAGATCGACGAGCCGTTCGGGACGCGGTCGATCGAGACCGTGCGCGGGGTCGGCTACCGCTGGCGGGAGGAGGGTTGAGCTTCCTCGGCCGGATCCCGATCCGGGTCAGGCTCGTTCTCGGCTTCGCGCTTCTGATGGCGCTCGTCCTGGTGCTGACGGGCGTGTTCATCTACGACCGCACGCGCGATGACCTCAACCGCCAGATCCAGCACCAGCTCGACGCCCGGCTCGCCGCCGCGGTGGCGATCATCCGCGACGACGGCGACGATCTCGGCGACCCTCACTACGACCCGCTCGGCCGCCTCGACGCCGGCGCCGTCGTCCAGGTGCTCGGGCCCGGGCCCCGGATCGTCGACGCCACCGCAGAGCAGCTCCGCGACCAGCCGCTGATCCGCTTCGAGCAGCTGCGGCAGCTCCAGGACGGATCGGCCGACGTCGTCGAGGTCGACTCGCCGATCGGCCCGGTCCGCGTGATCGCCGGCCGCACCCAGGACGACGGCGTCCGCTACGTGCCGATCGTCGCCGTCCCCCTCACCGAGCGCGACCAGACCCTGACCAGCCTCTCCCGCCTGCTCCTGATCGGCGGCCCGCTGGCGCTGCTGCTCTCCTCGCTGGCCGCATACGGCGTCGCAACCGCGGCGCTGCGACCGGTCGAGGCGATGCGGCGGGGCGCCGAGCGGATCAGCGGCGACGATCCGGGCGCGCGGCTGCCGGTCGGCGCCGCTGAGGACGAGATCGCCGACCTCGGCCGGACGCTCAACGACCTGCTCGCCCGCCTCGACGAGTCGATCCGCCGCGAGCGCCGCTTCGTCGCCGACGCCAGCCACGAGCTGCGAACGCCGTTGACCATCCTCCGCGCCCAGATCGACCTCGCGCTGGAGGGCTCAGACCCCGAGCGGTCTGAGCCCGTCGCGCTGCGGCGGGCGCTGCGCTCCTGCGGCGTCGAAGTCGAGCGGATGACGCGGCTCGCCGCCGACCTGCTCGTCCTCGCCCGCGCCGACGAGGGCCGGCTGCCGACCGACCCGAAGCCGGTCGACGTGCACGCGCTCGCCGCTCAGGTCGGCGCCGCCGTCGCGGAGCTCTCGCCCGGCGCCGAGATCGCCAACGAGGTCCCCGTCGGCCTCGTGATCGCGGCCGACCCCGACCGGCTCCGTCAGGCGCTGACCAACCTGCTGCAGAACGCGGTCCGCCACGGCGGCGGCGCGGTGCGGGTGGCGGCCGAGCGGCTCGACGGCGCCACCGCGATCCATGTGCTCGACGACGGGCCCGGCTTCGCGCCCGAGCTCCGAGGCCGCGAGGCGGAGCGCTTCGCCCGCGGCCCGGGGGGCCGCTCCCACTCCGGCTCGGGACTCGGCCTCGCGATCGTCGCGGCGATCGCCGAGGCGCACAGGGGCGAGCTGCGGATCGAGACCGCGCCGGGCGGCGTCGCCGGCGCCGCGATCGTCCTGCCGGCGCGCTAATCGCCCTCTAATCGGCGCCGTTCAGGATCGGCATCACCGATCAACCGAACCGAAGGAGGAACCGAGATGAGCAGGAGGATCACGACCACCGTGATCGCCGTCGCAGCCGCGGGCGCACTGGCGCTGACCGGTGCCACCTCGGCGCAGGCGGCCTCGATCAAGCAGCTCGCCAAGGCCGAGTGCCGCCAGGAGCTGCGAACCGACACGCAGGAGTTCATCGCCCAGTACGGCGGCACCGGCAAGAAGGCGCTGAAGCGCTGCGTGCGCGCCGAGAAGCGCCAGGCGAAGCGCGAGTGCAAGCGGGAGCGCCGCTTCGACACCCAGGAGTTCATCCGGGAGTACGGCGGCACCGGCAGGAAGGCGCTGCGGCGCTGCATCCGCGACGAGCTGCGCTGAGGCGCAACGCGTCCGGCGGCGGATCGGAGGGGCGGCCCTCGGGTCGCCCCTTCTCGCCGCGCCCATCCCTCCCCTATTCTGCGCCGCCGACATGGCCGCGCCGAGCGAGTACATCTTCACGATGCACCGGGTCTCCCGGACGCATCCGCCGAACAAGAAGGTTCTCGAGGACATCTCGCTGAGCTTCTTT
>CAZCFA010000120.1:0-3945 GCA_964497825.1 uncultured Conexibacter sp. | reverse complement strand
CGGAGCGCCGCGGTGACGCCTGCCGCAAGCCTGCGGCCCTCCGAAACGGAGCGCCGCGGCGGCGGCTGCGCGAGCTCTCGGCCGCTCAGTCGCCGGTGCTGGACGAACCGGACGAGGACCCGCCCGAGCTCGACCCGCCCGAGCTCGACGCCGACCCCGCCTCGGACTTCGGCTTCGACTCGGGCTTCTCCGCCGCCTTCTTCTCCTCGCCGGACCCCTTCTCACCGCTGCCGTTGCTCGACGTGCCGGCGCCCTTGCGCGCGTAGTCGGTCGTGTAGAAGCCCGAGCCCTTGAAGTGGACGGCCGGAGCGAAGAGCTGGCGCCGGGCCGGGGCGCCGCAGATCTCGCAGCTGTCGAGGGCCTCCTCCGACATCGATTGGACCGCCTCGAAGGTGTGGTCGTTGTCGCACTTGTAGACGTAGGTGGGCACGGGAATCGGTCATAATAGGCGCCGGATGGATCGCCCCGGCGCCTACAGACGCCTCCGAATCGCGTTCCTGCTCACGGTCGCGGCCCTGCTGAGCTTCGGCGCCGCGAACGCGTCGGCGATCACGGTCAGCAACGTGCAGGCCGCCCCGGCCAGCAACGCCGCCGGCGCCAACAGCGACTTCGCGATCGACTTCAACATCTCCGGCGGTCAGCCGAAGGACCTCGTCATCCACCTGCCGCCCGGCCTCGTCGGCAACCCGCTGGCGACGCCGACCTGCAGCGAGCAGCAGCTCAACGCCGACAGCTGTCCGGCCGCCAGCGACGTCGGCGATATCTCCAACGACGTGCTGCTGAACGGGTTGATCCCGGTGACGGCCAGCGGCAACGTCTACAACATCGCGCCCAGGCCCGGCGAGCCGGCGCGGTTCGGCTTCGTTCTCACCACCCCGGGGAACCTGCTGCCGCCGGTGATCCTGCAGTCGCCGGCGGCGCTGCGCCCGAGCGACTTCGGCCTCGACACGATCCTCAACGACATCCCGAACTCCGCCTCGGGCCTCTCGATCACGATCACCGGCGTCCACCTCGACCTCGAGGGCGAGGTCGGCTCGCCGCCGCAGGGCTTCCTCCGCAACCCGACCTCGTGCGGCAGCCACGAGGTCGGCGTCGACGTGACCGCCTATGACGCCTCGACCGGCAGTGGCTCGGGCAGCTTCGACACGACCGGCTGCCGGGCGCTGCCGTTCGCGCCGAAGTTCAGCGCCGAGATCACGCAGGGCAACCCGAAGCAGGCCGTCGCGGTCTCGACGACGATCGGCCAGGACGAGGGCGAGGCCGGGCTGAAGCGGGCGATCGTCACGCTGCCGGCCGAGCTCGGCCCGAACGGGACCGCGTTCGGCAACACCTGCCAGACCGCAGACTTCGAGGCCGGCAGCTGCCCCGAGGCCTCGATCGTCGGCAGCGCCAGGGCGACCTCGCCGCTGCAGAGCCAGGCCCTGAAGGGGCCGGTGGTGCTGATCGCGACGACGCCGGGCACGCTGCCGAAGCTCGGGCTCGACCTGCGCGGGGCGCTGGCGCTGAAGCTGATCGGCGCGATCGGGATCGACGCCTCGAACCCGTCGGCGCTGCGCAACCAGGTCACCTTCGACGGGCTGCCCGACATCCCGATCAGCGAGTTCACGCTGACCTTCGGCGGCGGCCGCAACGGCCTCAACCTGGCGACCCGCAACCCGTGCGCGAAGCCGGCGTTCAGGTTCAACACGGACTTCCTCTCCTACGGCGACGTGACCAGAAGCGGCGTCACCGCCGCCGAGGCGACCTGTCGCGGCAGCAAGCCGAAGGCCAAGGCGAAGCTGAGGCGCCACAAGCACGGCGACCCGAAGCTGAAGCTGAAGCTGAAGGCGGGCGGGCTGGCGCCGATCCGATCGGCCGTCGTCAAGCTGCCGCCGCGGATCAAGCTCGCCAAGGGGGCGAAGCTGAAACGCGGCACCGACGCCGACGGCGCCAGGGTCAAGGGGTCGCGGCGGAAGCTGCGGCTGAAGGCGGGCAAGGCGGGGGCCGAGCGGATCAAGGTCGTGCTCGGCGACGGCGCCTTCCACGTCAAGGGCAAGCGCATCAAGGGCAAGCACCTGAAGGGCAAGGTCAAGATCAAGGTCCGCGCCGCCGACGGCCAGCGCACCAAGCTCGCCGTCAGGGTCAAGGCGAAGTAGCCGGGACCGCCGCAGCCGTTACGGTGGCGCCCGTGAACGAGCAGGCGGCAGGTCCGACGCTGGAGGAGATCGTCGCGCTCTGCAAGCGCCGCGGCTTCATCTTCCCCTCCTCCGAGATCTACGGCGGGGTCGGGTCGACCTACGACTACGGCCACTACGGCGTCCTGCTCAAGAACAACGTCAAGAACGAGTGGTGGCGGGCGATGCTGACCGACCGTGACGACATCGTCGCGCTCGACTCGGCGATCATCCAGCACCCGCGCACCTGGGAGGCCTCGGGCCACCTCGAGGGCTTCAGCGACCCGCTCGTGCAGTGCCTCGGCAAGTGCAAGCGGCGCTGGCGTCTCGACCATCTGCAGGAGGCGGTCGAGGCCGAGGGCGGCGACCCGGCGGCCGCGATCCGCTGCCCCGAGTGCGGCGGCGAGCTCAGCCCGCCGCGCGAGTTCAACCTGATGTTCAAGACCCACGTCGGACCGGTCGCCGAGTCCGGCGCCGAGGTCTACCTGCGGCCCGAGACCGCGCAGGGCATCTTCATCAACTTCAAGAACGTGCTCTCGTTCTCGCGCAAGAAGCCGCCGTTCGGGATCGCCCAGATCGGCAAGTCGTTCCGCAACGAGATCACCCCCGGCAACTTCATCTTCCGCACCCGCGAGTTCGAGCAGATGGAGATGGAGTTCTTCTGCCCGCCCGCCGAGGCGGAGCGCTGGCACCAGCACTGGCTCGCCGAGCGGATGCGCTGGTACACCGAGCTCGGGATCAGGCCCGACCATCTCGTCCTGCGCGCCCACGGCGCCGACGAGCTGTCGCATTACTCGAGCGCCACCAGCGACATCGAGTACCTGTTCCCGATGGTCTACTCGGAGCTCGAGGGGATCGCCAACCGTGGCGACTTCGACCTCAGCCGGCACGCCGAGTTCAGCGGCGAGAAGCTCGAGTACTTCGACCAGGCGAGCGGCGAGCGCTACGTCCCGCACGTGATCGAGCCCGCCGCCGGGGTCGATCGCGCGACCCTCGCCTTCATCGTCGATGCCTACGACGTCGAGCAGGTCGGGGGCCGCGAGCGCACCGTGCTCCGCCTCCACCCGAGGCTCGCCCCGGTCAAGGTCGCGGTGATGCCGCTCGTCAACAGGGACGGGATGCCCGAGCGCGCCCGGGCGGTGTTCGAGTCGCTGCGGCGGCGGATCGGCGCCGAGTACGACGCCGGCGGCTCGATCGGCAAGCGCTACCGGCGCCAGGACGAGATCGGCACCCCGTGGGGGGTGACGATCGACGGCGAGGGCGCCGACGACGACACGGTGACGCTGCGCGACCGCGACTCGCTGACCCAGGAGCGGGTGCCGATCGACGGCCTCGCCGAGCTGCTGCTGGAGAAGCTGGCCACCGACTGGGTCAGCCCGAAGCGGGCGTGACGGCGTCCTCCTGGTGAGATCGCGCTCTCCGGCGTGCCCGGCGTCCTTTCGGTGAGATCGCGCTCTCCGGGCGGGCCCAGCGGTCGCCGGCGACGGCCGGCGACCGGCGTGCGCCGGAGATTGCTCTCGCGCAGCGAGAGCGATTTCCGCTTGCGCAGCTCGCGCCGGTGACGGCCGGCGGCCGGCGTGCGCCGGGGATTGCTCTCGCGCAGCGAGAGCGATTCCGCTTGCGCAGCTCGCGCCGGCGACGGCCGGCGACCGGCGTGCGCCGGGGATTGCTCTCGCGCAGCGAGAGCGATTCCGCTTGCGGGACTCGCGCCGGACGTCCGGCGCGGGCACCCCGCGCGCCGAACCGGGCGCCGCGCCGCGCGTCAGCCGATGATCAGGCTGATCGCGATCAG
>CAZCFA010000119.1:0-4348 GCA_964497825.1 uncultured Conexibacter sp. | reverse complement strand
GCGGCCGTGCCCGGCGTCGCCGTTGTAGCCGACCCAGCGGAACGGCGCGATCGGGTGGTTCTGGCGCGGCTCGGCGAAGCGGGCGAGGGCGCTGATGTCGCGCCAGGTCCCGCCCGCGGCGCTATCGGGAACGATGTCGAGCGCGAGGCCGAGCGGGTGCTCGCCGTTGGCGGCGTGGACGGCGCTGCCGGAGTAGCCGTCGGTGATGAAGATCTTGTAGCGCTTGCGCAGGTACTTGATGTCGGCGAGCAGCCGGCGGTCGATCCGCTCGCCGGGGAAGCCGGGGATCGGCACGATCCTGGCGCCGCCGGTCGTCAGGCAGACGTTGCGGCTGAGCTTCTCGCTCCTCATCTTCGCCGTCGCGGGCAGCGCCAGGAGCAGCGACAGCACCGTGACGGCGAGGATGGGGAGGAGGAGGGATCTGTCGGCGCGCGTGGAAGTCATCCCGCCCGACTCCCCTCGGAGGCGTCGGCGCCGCGCTTGAACGCGGCGGCCGCGGCTGGACGCCCGCTGGCATCCCGTGCAAGCGCGCTTTCGCCCCGCTACGATGCCGCGTGGACCGTGCTGAGCGGGGAGTTAGCGGAACCCTGTACCCGCAATCCGCTCCAGCGGGGCTGAACGCTCGCCTGAGGATCCGGCCTTCGGGGCCAGTACGCCGCGGGCAGTGTTGACGGCCAGGTCCCGCGCGATGCAGGCCCGCGAACCAGGTCAGGTCCGGAAGGAAGCAGCCTTAAGCGTCAGCCGGTAAGCGCCGCGGACCAGCCTGGCCCGAGCCAGCCACGGCGGGCACGCCCGGGGGCTCGCCTTCGAGGGCGAGCCGCACGGTCCGCTGCCGTTTTCCAGCTACCGGGTGTGGTTGCGCTCCAAGGGGGCCGGACGTAGGGTCGGCTCCGATGGAGATCCCACCTCCGGTCAGATATGCCGAGCGCGACGGCGGGGCGATCGCCTTCGCGGTGTTCGGCGACGGCCCGGATGACATGGTCTCGATCGCGGACCCGCCGTCCCACCTCGATCTGATCTGGACGGACTCCGGGTACGTCGACGTCCTCCTCCGGCTTGGCGAGGGAATGCGGACGATCTACTACGACCGCCGCGGGCTCGGTCTCTCCGACCCGCTGCAGGAGCCGCCCACGCTCGAGACCAACGCGCTGGACCTCGAGAGCGTCATGGACGAGGCGGGATCGGAGCGAGCGACGCTGCTCGGATGGGGAGGCTCGACGCATACGGCCGCCTACTTCGCCGCCACCAGGCCCGAGCGGGTCGATCGGCTCCTCCTGGTCTCACCCTGGGCTCGGGATTGGGGAGCCGATCACGGGATCTGGCCGCCCGGGGAGCGGGAGCGGAGCCTGAAGCTGCTCTACGGCGCGATCGACAGATGGGGGGAGGGGGCGATGCTTGAGTTCACCTCGCCGCGGCTCGATACGCCACGCAACCGACGGCTCTTCGCGATGCTCGAGCGCTCGTCCGCGAGCAGAGCGGCGGCCCGGGCGACGTTCGAAGCGACGCTGCGCAACGACATGTCCGCCGTGTTGCCCACGGTGCAGGCGCCGACATTGGTCCTGCAGCACCGCGACACCCAGATGCCGCAAGCACTCGGCGAGGAGGTCGCCGAGATGATCCCGGACAGCTCGTTCGTCAGCATCGACTACGTGGGGGAGCCCCGGGGGATGGGTGACTACTGGGTCCCGATAGTCGACGAGATCAGGGCCTGGCGGACCGGCGCACCGGGCGGCGCGGGGGGCTCCACCGTGCTCACGACCCTGCTGTTCACGGACATAGTCGCATCGACCGGTCATGCAGCCCGGCTTGGAGACGTCGCCTGGCGTGGGCTGCTGAAGCGACACGACGACGCGCTCCGGGACTTGATCGACGAGCACGGGGGACGGCTCGTCAAGAACATCGGCGATGGCTCGCTGAGCGCCTTCGACGGCCCGATCCGGGCGATCTGTTGCGCCGAGCAGCTTCACGGGGCGGTCGCGCCGCTGGGGATCGAGCTGCGCGCCGGCGTCCACACCGGCGAGTGCGAGCGGGTCGGGCTCGACTTCGCCGGCATGAACGTCCACGTCGCTTCGCGAGTCGAGGAAGAGGCCGCTCCCGGTCAGGTCCTGGCAACCGCCGCCGCGAAGGAGCTCTGCAACGGATCCGGGTTCTCGTTCGAGCCGCGCGGCGCGGCCGAGCTGAAGGGCGTTCCGGGCAGCTGGGAGCTGTTCGCGGCGGCGACGGCAACGACCGACGCCGTCCCCGCGACGGATGAGGAACGGAGCCTGCGGCCCGCCGATCGAGCCGTGCTTGCGACGGCCCGCCGGGCCCCGGGGCTGCTGCGAGCCGCCGGTCGCGTATTCAGGTGAGCACGCCCAGGCCCGGGGGCCGCTGCACCGGCGACGGCCATCACGTCGCGGGTAATGGATCTCGCTCTCGGTCATTCCTAGGGTGCGCGGCTCGTTCGAGTCAACAGCCGAGGAGGCACCCGATGAGCGGGCATGCGATGGCACACCTGAGGACGGTCGCCTTCAACGTGGAGATCGTCGAGTGCCTGGAGCGGAGCGACGAAACGCTTCCCGCCTATGACCGGCGGTTCCTCGTCCACGGGCAGATCTCCGAGGTGGTTGGAGCTGCTCGCGGCCAACGAGGCCGCCGTGCTCCTGACCGGGCTGGTCCCATCCCCGGAGCTGCTGGAGCCGCCGATGAACGTGCTCCGGGCGACGCTCCGCCCCGAGGGCCTCGCGCCCCAGGTCGCCAACCGCGCGAGTGGCGGCAGCACCTGCTCGAGCGGCTGCGGCGGCAGATCGCGCTCACCGGGAGCCCGGCGCTGTTCACCCTCCTCGGGGAGCTCGAGACCTACCCGGCGCCCGCGTTCCCGGATCCGGCCTCCGCGCCTCGGAGATCGCGGTGCCGCTGGGGCGGCGCTCGCCCGACGGCGAGCTCGCCTTCATCAGCATCATCTCGACCTTCGGGACGGCGGTCGAGGTGACGACGAGCGAGCTCTCGATCGAGGCGTTCTTTCCGCTCGATGCGGAAACGTCGGAGGCCCTGCGGAGGAGCGCCGGCGGTTTAGGGCGCCGTCGGCCGCGGGGCACCTCCCGGCCGCCTCTAGACTCGACGTCCGATGGCCGAGCAGTCCCTCTACCGGCGCCACCGCCCGCAGTCGTTCGCCGATGTCGTCGGGCAGGAGCACGTCGTCCGCACGCTCGCCAACGCGATCGAGCGCGACCGCGTCCATCACGCCTACCTGTTCGTCGGCTCGCGCGGGACCGGGAAGACGTCGATGGCCAAGATCCTCGCCAAGTCGCTCAACTGCGTGAACGGGCCGACGCTGACGCCCTGCGGGGAGTGCGAGTCGTGCGTCGCGATCGCCGCCGGCGGCTCGATGGACGTGGTCGAGATGGACGCCGCCTCGAACCGCTCGGTCGACGACATCCGCGAGCTTCGCGAGCGGGTCGGCTACGCGCCGGCGGCGGGGCGCTGGAAGGTCTACATCCTCGACGAGGCCCACATGCTCACCCGCGAGGCCTGGAACGCGTTCCTGAAGACGCTCGAGGAGCCGCCGCCGAACACCGTCTTCGTGCTCGCGACGACCGAGGCGCACAAGGTGATGCCGACGATCGTCGACCGCTGCCAGCGCTTCGACTTCACCCGTCCCTCGCCGGAGGAGATCGCGGTGGTCCTGCGGCGGGTCGCCGAGGCGGAGTCGATCGCGATCGACACCGGCGCGATCGGCGCGATCGCCCGCGCCGCCCGCGGCAGCTTCCGCGACGGGCTCGGGACGCTCGATCAACTCGTCGCCTACAGCGGCAGCGAGATCGCCACCGACGACGTGCTCGCCGTGCTCGGCGTCGCCGACGCCGAGCTGCTGTTCGCCGCCGCCGAGGCGATCGCCGCCGGCGACGGCCGCGCTGCGCTGCAGGTCTCCTCCGACCTCGCCCGCTCGGGCCGCGACCCGGCCCGCTTCGCCGCCGATCTCGTCTCGCACCTGCGTCAGCTGCTCGTGATCTCGACGCTCGGGGAGATCCCCGACCACTTCCTGGTCGTCGCCGAGCACGAGGCGCGGCTCAGCGACCAGGCCCGGCGGCTCGGCGACGCGGCGCTCGTTCGCGCGATCGACCAGCTCTCGGAGGCGGGCGCCGCGATCCGCGAGGGCGACGAGGCGCGGATGACCGTCGAGCTGGCGCTGCTGCGCTCGGCCCGGCCCGAGATCGACCCCGCGGCCGCCGCGCTCGCGCAGCGGGTCGAGCAGCTCGAGCGCGGCAGCGCCGCGGCGCCACCCGCACCGACGGCCGCCGCGCCGCAGCGGGAAGCGCCGCAACCGGATGCCGCCGCGCCCGCGGCGCCGCCGGCCAGCGCCGCCGCG
>CAZCFA010000118.1:0-4498 GCA_964497825.1 uncultured Conexibacter sp. | reverse complement strand
CTCGGTCTGCCACCAGGTGTCGACGACCGGGCAGCGGCCGCCGCCGATGTGCTCGCTGTACCAGAGCCAGGCCCGCGGGTTGATCGGCTCGCCGACCGAGCCGAGCAGCCGCAGCGAGCTGAGGTCGTGCTTGCGCGGGTGCTCGACGCCCCACTTCATGCAGGCGCGGATCGCGGTCGGCGCCGTGTACATGATCGTCACGCCGTAGCGCTCGACGATCTCCCACCAGCGATCCTCGGCCGGGAAGTTCGGCGCGCCCTCGTAGATCACCGACGTGGCGCCGTTGGCGAGCGGGCCGTAGACGATGTAGCTGTGGCCGGTGACCCAGCCGATGTCGGCGGCGCACCAGTAGACGTCGTCGTCGGTGAGGTCGAAGACGAGCTTGTGGGTGGCGCTGACCGCGGCCAAATAGCCGCCGGTCGTGTGCACGATCCCCTTCGGCTTCGCGGTCGAGCCCGACGTGTAGAGGATGTAGAGCGGGTCCTCGGCATCCATCGGCTCGGGCGGGCAATCGGCGTCGGCGGCCTCGACGAGGTCGTCCCAGAGGTGGTCGCGGCCGGCGCTCATCGGCGGATCGCCGTCGCCGCGGCGGACGACGATCACGTGCTCGAGCGACTCGACGTCCTCGAGCGCGCCGTCGATCGCGGCCTTCATCGGCATCGGCTTGCCGCGCCGCATCGACGCGTCGGCGGTGATCAGCGCCTTCGCCTCCGAGACCTTCATCCGCTCGACCACGGCCTCGGCCGAGAAGCCGCCGAAGACGACGTTGTGGATCGCGCCGATCCGCGTGCAGGCGAGCATCGCCACCGGCGCCTCGGGCACCATCGGCATGTAGATGCCGACGACGTCGCCCTTGCCGATCCCGAGCCCCTTCAGCGCGTTGGCGAACCGCTGGGTCCGCTCCAGCAGCCACGCGTAGGTCAGCTCCTTGCGGCTGCCGTCCTCGCCCTCCCAGTAATAGGCGACGCGATCGCCGTCACCGGCGGCGACGTGGCGGTCGAGGCAGTTCGCCGAGACGTTGAGCTTGCCGCCGCCGAACCACTTCGCCCAGGGCGGATCGGACCAGTCGAGGACCTCGTCGAACGGCTCGATCCAGTCGAGCTTGCGCGCCCACGATCCCCACCAGGCCTCGGGATCGGCATCGGCGCGCTCGTAGATGCTCGGGTCGGAGGCGTTCGCCTGCGCCGCGAACTGCGGTGGCGGCTCGAACCGCTGCTCGGTCTTCATCAGGACGTCGATCCGTCCCTCCTCGGGGCCGTCGGCGGTCATCTCGGGCTCTCCTCCTGTTCGCTGGTCGCTCTCGGTCGGGTACTACCCGGCCACCAGTCTCCCGCAACCGCAGCTTTTCGCATCGCCTAGTGTTTTCGCTGTGCCGGTGGGGCACGTGATCGATCGTCGACGCGGACATCCTCGGCGGGCCTCGCTCGCCCTGACCGCGGCGCTCGCGGCGATCGCCGCCGCGGCGACGCCCACCGCCGCCGCCCCGGCCGGGCAGAGCCCGGCCGCGGTCCGCGACTACTGGACGGTCAGCCGGATGCTCGCCGCCGAGCAGCCGCGGCCGCCGGCGCCGCCGGTGCCCACCGCGCCGCCCGCTCGCCGCGATCGCGGCGCCCCCAGCTACGTGCCCGCCGGCGGTTCGCCGGCCGTCCTGCGGGCCGGCCGCCCGGGCGCCGACGGCGGATCCGGCGCTGCCGTCGTCCGCCATGAGGTCAGCGATCCCGCGGCGCCCGGGGTGCGGATGCACGGCAAGGTCTTCTTCACCGTCCGCTCGGGTCCCGATGCCGGCGACCGCGTCTGCTCGGGCACGGTCGTCAACAGCCGCAAGCGCAGCGTCGTCTGGACCGCGGGCCACTGCGTCTTCGATCCCGGCGGCGGCTCCTACGTCAGCAACTGGCTCTTCGTCCCCGGCTTCTCGGCCGAGGGGGCGCCCTACGGGGAGTGGCCCGCGAAGCGGCTGAAGACGACCCGGGGCTGGCGGACCGGGACCAACTTCCACTACGACCTCGGCGCCGCCGTCGTCGCCAGGGACCCCGACGGGCGCCGGCTGCAGACGCTGGTCGGCGCCCGCGGGATCGGCTTCGACCAGCCGCGCGACAGCAGCTACGCCGCCTACGGCTACCCGACCGTCGATCGCTCGGCCGAGTTCCCCGGCACGCGCGAGTACCGCTGCCTGAGCGGCAACCGCGGCGCCGACACGCCGCTCGGCTCGGGCCCGGCGACGCTGATGATCGGCTGCGACATGCCCGCCGGCGCCAGCGGCGGCGGCTGGGTCGCGGGCCGGACGCTGCTCTCGGTGACCAGCTACAGCTATGCAAACGACCCCCTGCACCTCTACGGCCCCTACCTCTCGCGGGCGGCGAAGGCGCTCTACCGCAAGGCGGCGGGCAAGCGCCGGCACAGGCGCAAGGGCGGCAAGCGCGGCCAGCGGCCGGGCTGGACCCACACGCTGACCCGCGGCGGCACGAGCCGCCGCTAGCCGGCGCGGCGCCGGATGCGGCGTCAGCGCGCCGCGGGGGAGGCAGCGGCGCGCTGCTGCTTGCGGTGCGTGCGGATCTCGCTCATGATCCGCTCCAGCCGCGGCTCCGAGCTCGAGTCGACGTGGCGCATCGCCGCCCCGATCGCCGGATGGACGGCGCTGATCTGCTCATGCATGGCCTGGGCGACGGCGCGGTAGGTGGGGTGGCCCTCGCGGCCGGAGCGGAGCTCGCAGACGTGCATCGCCTCGCGCGCGTTCATGTCGAGCAGGTAGCGGATCCGGTAGCCGAGGCAGAGCGCGTAGGGGGCCGCCGCCGCGTTCCCGGCCGCCTCGAGGCGCTCGAACTCGCGGCGCGAGATCTCCAGCGCCCGCGCGTAGGCGTCACCGGCGCCGGCGTCGATCACCTCCTCGGGTACGCCGGCGCCTAGGTCGGGCGACAGCGACTGCCACTGGCAGGTCAGCATCCGGTGCCGCTGCAGGTCGCGGAAGCCGCCGTAGTCGGAGACGATCTCGAACCGGTAGCGGACCGCCTCCCAGCCGCGGCCGGGGCGATGGCGACGGTTGCCGCGGGCGCCGGCGAGGTCGCCGAGCAGCTGCTCGCGCTCGATCGGATCGAGGGCGCCGAGCCGGCGCGCGATCTCCGCCTCCGGCAGCCCGGTCGATTCGTACAGCGAGGCGGCGAGCAGCGACTCCTCGTCGCCCTCGACCGCGACCAGCTCGACGCTCGGGGCGCCGGCGCCGGCGCGGCGGTCGAGCCCTAGCCGCGCCACCCAGCGCTCGGTCGCCTCGCGGCGCTCGCGCAGGTAGCCGATCCACTCGCCGCCGCGGTCGGGGCGGCCGACGCGGGAGACGAAGCTCGGGATCACAGCGCCGAGCTCCTCCTGCGCCATCGCGCCGATCGCGCGCGCCTCCGGCAGCGGCGAGGCGGCGAGCCGGAGCAGCAACCCCTCATACGCCTGCCCGGAGGCGTAGATGCCGACGTGGGAGAGGGTCGCGGCGGGAAGCAGCCCGCGCAGCAGGTCGAGCGCCTTCGCCCGGATCGAGCGCTCCCAGGCGGCCCGCGGCTCGTCGCCGCGCGGCCAGCGCCGCTCCGCCCAGGCGGTCACCGTGCCGAGCGCGCGCGAGTAGATCGTGAAGATCTCGTCCATCGCGGCGCCGAACTCGGGCCCGAGCTCGTCGGTGCGCCAGTAGCGCCACGAGCCCGGCGCGCCCTTGGCGGCGCTCCCGTCGATCGGCTCGTCGTAGGCGATGTAGCGGGTCGACTGCTCGAGGTAGGCGGCGAGCCGGCCGCGCTGCAGCACCTTCGTCAGCACGTTGGAGACCCACTCGCAGGCGAGGTGGGCGCCGCCGAGCTGGGCAACCGAGTCGTCGCCGTAGCCGATGAAGATGCGCTCGTACAGCTCCGCCGCGCGCCTGCCCTCCTCGCCGTCGAAGGGCCGGGCGCCGCCGCCGGCGTCACCGGCGAACTCGTCCAGGTAGAGCCGCCGCAGCGTGCCGCGGTAGCGCGAGTAGCGCGCGAACAGGGCTCCCTTGACCGTCTCCGGCAGGTTGGTCAGCGCGAACACGGGCCGATCGAGGTTCGAGAAGTGCGGCTCGAGCGCCGCCCGCTCCTCGGCGCTGAAGGTTTCGACCGGGTAGATCAAGGGACCGACGACTCTACGAGTTGACTCGGCGGGGTGACCGGTCGCGGCGGGGGCCCCGGGGCGGTGGCAGGTTCGTGGCGCGGCCCCGGCGCGGGGCGCGGTCGCTGGGCGCCCCGGCTGCGGCCGCTGGCGGCCCGGGACCGTCCCGCAACCGGGATCGCGGTCGCTGGCGGCCCGGGACCGTCCCCGCAACCGGGATTGCGGTCGCTGGGCGAGAGCGATTCCGATCCGAGGCCGGCTCCCGCCCCGTTGTCCGGGGGCGCGGCCGCTGGCGCCCCGGCTGCGGTCGCTGGCGCCCCGGCTGCGGTCGCTGGCGGCCCGGCTGCGGTCGCTGGCGGCCCGGGACCGTCCCCGCAACCGGGATTGCGGTCGCTGGGCG
>CAZCFA010000117.1:0-4522 GCA_964497825.1 uncultured Conexibacter sp. | reverse complement strand
TGGATTCCGCGTCGGAGCTCGCCCGGCTCATTCTGGAAGCCGGCGCGCGCCTCCTGCTCGGCGGCCGGAAAGCACGCCTCGGGGGTGGGCCCGCCGAGCTCGAGGCAGCGCTCGTTCATCGCCCGCTTGTCCGCGGTCTTGGAAACGAGACCGGGCGGCTGCAGCGGGAAGCGGTAGGCCTCGGCGAGGGCGTCGCGGCAGCGTTCGAGGAAGAACACGTCCTCGTCGCCGATCGGGACCAGGACCGGGCGGTTGCCGAGCCGCCGGGCCAGCGCGAGGAGGTTCTGCTGCCATTCCTCGTCATTCGCCCGGCGGCGCCGGATCAGGCCGCCGCGGCTGTATCTCGATACGGCCGTGGGTCTCCAGCGGTCGGCGAATACCGAGTAGACCGGGATCCCGACCCGACCGAGGCTTCGCGCCGCGGCGATCTTGCCGTGGCCGAACGCGTTCGGCGTCCGCTGCAAGGTGACGGCTGCGACGGAGGTGTCGAAGCCGTGGTCGAGATCGGCCCCCCCATTCATTTTGACCGCACTACCTCCAGCTCGGCCGTGACCACGTAGGCCGCCGCGAGGTCGTCGATGTGCGCGAGCACGAACTCGAGATCATCGACCTGGCCCGACGAACGCAGGTACGCTTCGCTGCGCCCCCCGAGCAAGGCATCGTCGGGAGCCGCTCCCCACCGTCGCAGAACCTCTCGAGTGAGGGCATCGGCCGGAGCATACCCGCGCCGCACCAGCTCACCCGCGATCCGCGCTGCGCAGAGCGCGTCCTCGCGGCGCAGCCTGCCGCGGCGATCGGCGCCGAGGATCGCGACCCGGCGGTGGGCGCCGGCGAGAACGGCTGCTGTCGCGCGCGCGTTACGTAGGCTCGCGACGTAGACCGGTGCCAGCGGGGCGGCGGCGAGCATCATCGGGACGCCGGCGGTGGAGACCAGCACGATCGGGCGATCGATCTCGGCAACCGCGAGGACGTCCGTCGGGCTGTTCTGAAGGTCGAAGTCCGCCGGCATCTCTCCCCCGACCTCGCCGGCGAGGAGGGCTCCCGCGGTTCGGGCCGCGATCCGCCGCGCATCGGCGGGCGAAGCCGCGAGCAGGCAGCGACGCCCCGCCGCCACCGCGGTGATCGCCGTGGTCGACGCGCGGATCACGTCGATCGCAACCACCGTGGCTCCGCGAATGCGCGGATCCGGGCGATCGCCGTGGCAGGCGATGAACAGCTCTCCGCCGATGCCGGGGGTGGACTCGATCACCCGCTCATCCGTCTGGCCGGTGGGCCGGGATCGAACATCCGGCACCATTCCGTGGATGGGCACCGACCTCGATGAGAGGGAGCGACGGCTTGGGTTCTTCGACCACAGAGCATCCTGGTGGGACGACGTCTACACGCATGACACGCTCGCGGGCGACGTCTACAGAGCTCGCGAGCGCCGGATCCTGGCCTGGGTCAGCGATCTCGATCTCGCACCGGAAGCAAGCATATTCGAGGTCGGTTGCGGTGCCGGCCGCCTTGCCAGCGCCCTCGGCGCGCGCGGCTTCAAAGTCGACGCGATCGACGCCAGCGCCGCGATGGTCCACCGCGCTCGCCGGCACGTCGCCGACGCGGGGCTCGGCGACCGGGTCCGGGTCGAGGTAGGCGACGCCGAGAGCCTGCCCGGGACCAGCGAGGGCTTCGATCTCGTCGTCGCGGTCGGCGTCCTGCCGTGGGTCGAATCGCCGCCGCGGCTCGTCGGCGAGTGCGCCCGATTGGTACGCGCCGGGGGCGCCGTCATCCTGACCGCCGACAATGCCTCGCGGCTGAGCGCGCTGGGAGAGCCGGGCGGGCATCCGATCTTCGCGGCGCTCCGGGAGGCGAGACGCGGCTGGCGCAGCCGTCGCGGGACGACGATGGGGCCGCGGTGGCGGATGCACTATCCCGCTCAGGTCGACTCGATGCTCGTCGATGCCGGCCTCCGGGTCAGGCGCCGCACCACGGTCGGGTTCGGACCGTTCACGGTCCGCAGCAGGAGGATCGTCGGCGAGGATCGCGGTCGCCGCCTCGACCGGATGCTGAGCGGGCTGGCGGCTGACCGCCTACCATTCCTGCGACGCCGCGGCTGGCATTACGTCGTGCTCGCGGACCGCCCTTGAACGAGATGAAGCACAGTCGATGACAGAGCGGAGCGGCATCGATCGAGGCAGCCGCGAACTGCGGTCCACCCTCGACTACCTCGAGAAGATCGGCGTTCCCGAGCTCGCTCCGCTGACCAGCCCGTTCGATCCCGGCTATGACCCGGTGACGCTGGAGAGCCATCTCGAGCAGAGCTCACACCTGATGGCGAGCCTCAAGATCTCGCTGGCGTCCTGGATGGTGGCGCGCGAGTCGTCGACCCGGAAGAAGATCCAGGCGGCGAATCGACACTGCGTCCCGACCGTGACCGGGGGCGGCCCGTTCGAGGTCGCCGTCGTCCAACGTCAGCTCCCCGCCTACCTCGATCTCTGCGCCACGATCGGCGTTACCAGGGTCGAGTGCGGAGAGGGCTTCACGGAGCTGGGCATCGAGGCCGCTCGGGTGATGGCGATGGCCGGCGAGCGCGGCCTCGAGGTCGAGTACGAGATGGGCAAGAAGCACGCCGGAGCCTTCACCACCGCGAGCTTCGACGAGTCGATCGCCCAGGCGAGGGAGTGGGAGCAGGCGGGCGCCGTCCAGATCGTCGTCGAGGGCAGGGAGAGCGCGCGCGACGTGGGGTTGTTCGACGGCCAGGGCCGGCTCAACGAAGCCCTTGCCGAGCGCGCGGCGGACGAGTTCGGACTCGGCATGGTCAAGTTCGAGGCGCCGAACAAGGCGAGTCAGTTCGCGTTCCTCGACCTGTTCGGTCCCGAGGTGCGCCTGTCGAACGTTCGCCTCGAGGAGGTCCTCCGAGTCGAGATCTACCGCCGCGGTCTGCACAGCGACTCGTTCGCGAAGCCGGGCCTGCGCCCTCGCCCGCCGGCGGAGGCGGAGTTCGCCGCCGCCGGTGACGGCTGACCCGCTCGGCCGCAAGCTCGCGGCGGCTCAGGGCGCCGCCGGAGTCCGGGGCTCCCCGGCGCGTGTTCCGGGGCCTCGTCGGTTTGCTTGCGACCTCGTCGCCGTCCCCTGGCGGCTCCGACGCTGCCGCCGATTCGGAGACGGCGGCGCCGCTGATGGTGAGCGCCCTGCTCGGCGAGCTGGACGGCGGCGAGACCCAGCGTCCGCGATCCGGGACACGCGTTGACATGCAGCCCGTGGTCGCAACGAATCCCGCATTCCAGTCGCTCGCCCAAGCGGTTTCTGATGGGCCGGGCAGGGATCGAACCTGCGACCTACGGATTATGAGTCCGCTGCTCTGACCAACTGAGCTACCGGCCCGGAGTTTGCGTTATCCCTGCAAACGAGGGGTTTCTTGACGCTCCTTCCTCTCACCCGAAGCGTCGTCTGGCGCGCCCGAGTCGTCGATTCTGCCAATTACTGCCCAATCAAGGGCCCGATCGAAGGCTTGACGGTACGCGTCGGACAGGCGCTGCCGGCGCTTCGCGGCGCGTTGGTACACACGGAACGTGAACGCCGGATCCTCGTGGCCGAGCTGCGAGGCGATGTAGACGGGGTCGTCCCCGAGCGCCGCACGCAGGCTCGCGTAGGTCCGCCGCAGCGAGTGCGGGCTCACGCGCCGGCTGATCGGCTCGATGTCGTCCTTCTCCAGACGCTCGTTGGCTCGGCGAATCGCCGTCTTGAGTCGGTGGTCCACATTCGTGACCGTCTGGCGCCGACCCCGGCGCGTCACGAGCACCGGGTCCTTGGCGCCGCTGCGGCTCCGATAGGCCTTCCACTCGCTCAGCGCCTCGATCAGTCCCCCGGGAAGGTCGACCTCTCGATACGTCCCCGCCTCGGTCTTGGCGTGTCCCACGCGGAGCGTTCCCACGGCCAGGTTCACGTCCTTCCAATCCAGGGCGAGCGCCTCACCGATCCGCAGACCCGCGCCGGCAAGCGTCGCGACCACCGGACGCAGATAGGTATCGGACGCCTCGATCAGAGCCATCAGCTGCTCAGGCTCGACCCAAGTCCGCTGGGGCTTCTCGACCTTGACCCGCCTTCTGCGCCCGCGCGCGGGATTGGCCCGCTCGATCAGCTCGTACTCGATCGCGACATCGAGAATCTGCGCGAGCAGCTTCAGCGTCTTGTTGATCTGCGCGCCTCCGAGCCGACCCTCCCGCAGCTTCCTGGCTTTGTAGCGGTCGACCTCGATCACGGTGATCTCGTCCAGGGTCAGCTCACCGAAGAACGGCAGCAGGTGGTAGTCGAGCGCCCATTCGTAGTCATCCACGGTGCGCGGCCGCAGCTCGTAGCGCCTCCCGGCGAGCCAGTCTGCGGCGAACTCATCGAACGACTCGAGCCCTGAGGGCGCCGGCGCCCTCCGCTGCGGCGGCTTCCAGGTGCCCCGCTCGACGTCGGCGAGGACGTGGCCCAGCTCCTTCTCAGCCCGCTTCCGCGTCCATCCTTCCTCGGGTGTACCGAGCGTCAGGAACTGGCG
>CAZCFA010000116.1:0-4617 GCA_964497825.1 uncultured Conexibacter sp. | reverse complement strand
CGAGCACATCGGCGGCGGCCGCTGCCCGGTCGTCGACACCTGGTGGCAGACCGAGACCGGCGCGATCATGATCTCGCCGCTGCCGGGCCTGACGACGACGAAGCCGGGCTCGGCCACGGTCCCGTTCCCCGGGATCGAGGCGAAGATCTACGACCAGGACGGCAACGAGGTCGAAGAGGGCGCCGGCCTGCTGGTGCTGACGAGGCCCTGGCCGGCGATGGCGCGGACCCTCTACAAGGAGCCCGAGCGCTTCGTCGAGACCTACTGGTCGCGGTTCGGCAAGGACACCTACCTGGTCGGCGACGCCGCGCGGATCGACGAGGACGGCTACTTCTGGATCGTCGGCCGCACCGATGACGTGATCAACGTCTCCGGCCACCGGCTCTCGACGATGGAGGTCGAGTCGGCGATCGTCTCCGCCGAGGGCATCGCCGAGGCGGCGGTGATCGGCGTTCCCGACGAGGACACCGGCCAGGCGATCTTCGCCTTCGTCACCCCCGAGGGCGGCACCGAGGGCGGCCCCGAGCTCGAGGCGCGGCTGCGCGACCACGTCGCCGAGAAGATCGGCAAGCTGGCGCGGCCGCAGCGGATGGCGTTCGCGAGCGACCTGCCGAAGACCCGCTCGGGGAAGATCATGCGCCGGCTGCTGCGCGACATCGCGACCGGCAACGAGCTCGGCGACATCACGACCCTGCGCGACCCCGAGGTGGTCAAGGACCTGCAGCGGCAGGTGCAGGACTAGGCGGCCGCTCGCCTACCCGGTCCGCGGTGCGGGCGGATGCCGAGCGGTCCAAAATCGCCGTCTCGCGACGGTTCCGGACCACTCGCTGCTGGGCCCCGACCCGCCGCTGCGGGGCCCCGACTCGCCGCTGCGGGGCCCGGCTCGCGCGGCCGGGTCACGTCCCATTACGTGGTGTGGGAGCGGGGCGGACGGAACTGCCGCGACGTGGTTCCGGCCACCGCGGCGCCCGAGTCGCGCGCGCCATCACCGCCGCAACAGCGTCACGTCCTTCTCAGCAGTCGCAGCGAGCGCTGCGTCGAAGGTCAGCAGCCGCATCCCGGATCGCTTCGCAACCGCGATCAGCAACATGTCGGTGACTTGACGGTGACCGCCGGCCGCCGGTAGATCGGGGGCAGCCTGCGAGACGTCATTGACGAGGAACCGGTGCTCGCCGCTGCCCCGCAGGGCACCGATCACCGCCCTCGCCTCCGCGACCGAGATCGCACCGGTGATCACCCTCGGGTTCGACGATACGCGGACGAAGCCGGCCTCGGTGACCGCGCAGGTGGCCCAGGGGCCCCGATGCGCGTCGAACCACCGGTTTGCCGCGTCGTGGTGTACGTGCGTGTCCCAGGCGAGCGCAACGAGGGCGTTGACGTCGAGCAGCGGCAGCGCTAGTCCTCGTCGAGCGCCCGGCGAATCGCCTCCGGGGTTATCGCCGGCGCACCCGCCGGGGCGCGAATGACTGGCCGCCGGCCGTCGTAGTCGACCCGGGCCGGCATCAGGCCACGGCGAGCGAGGTCGGAGACGACGGCGCCGATCGACTTCCCCTCCTCGCGGGCGAGATCGCGGGCGACGTCGATCACGTCGTCGTCGAGCTCGAGGGTGGTGCGCATGATGCGGTGATGCTAACGCATCATGGTTCCGATGCGACATCGCGTGCGGGGGGGTGGATTGTTCAACAATCTGCGGTAGGCTCCCGACGTGCCCGATGCCCCGCGGATAGTCACCGAGCTGCCGGGGCCGAAGGGCAGGGCGCTGCTCGAGCGCGGGGCGCGCACGCTCTACGCCGGGCTCGCCGCCGACCTGGCGCCGCTGGTCGTCGCGAGCAAGGACGGCTACACCGTCACCGACGTCGACGGCAACGTCTTCGTCGACCTCGCCTCGGCCTCGGCCTCGGTGCCGCTCGGCGCCTGCCGTGCCGACCTGATCGACCCCGCGGTCGAGGCGATCCGGCGGATCGGCAACGAGGACAGCCACGCGCTCGCCTCAGCGGCGATGTTCGACCTCGCCGAGCGGCTCGTCGCGCTCGCGCCGGCCTCGATCTCGCGCGTCGACATCGCGCTCAACGGCACCGAGGCGGTCGAGATCGCGATCCGGATGATGCGTGCCGCGACCGGCCGGCCGCTGATCCTCGCCTTCCACGGCGGCTACCACGGCGAGTCGGTGGCGACGGCGACGCTCGGCGCCGAGGCGAGCGCGATCAGCGCCGGCGACCGCGGCCTCGCGCCGGGCTTCCTGCACGCCCCCTATCCGCACCCCTACCGGACCCCGTTCAAGCCGCCCCGCCCCGGCGGCAGCGGTGACGCCACCGTCGACTACATCCGCGACGAGCTGCTCTTCCACCTCGTCGACCCCGGGCTGATCGCCGGCGTCGTGATCGAGCCGATCCTCGGCTCCGGCGGCTGCGTCGCCCCGCCCGATCGGTTCTGGCCGGCGCTGACCGAGCTCTGCGCCGAGCACGGCTGGCTGCTGTGCGCCGACGAGGTCAAGTCCGGCTTCGGGCGCGGCGGCACGATGCTCGCGGTCGAGCGCTGGAACGTCGAGCCCGACCTGATCTGCCTCGGCAAGGCGATGGGCGGCGGCGCGATGCCGATCGGCGCCGTGCTCGGCAGCGAGGCGGTGCTCGGCGCCGTCGACGACCTCTCGACCGGCAGCACCTGGGCCTGGCTGCCGGGCTCGGTCGCGGCGGCGCTGGCGACGCTCGACGCCTATGAGCGCGAGGACGTGCTCGGCAACGTCGCCGCCCTCGAGGCGACCGGCGCCGAGGTGCTCGGGGCGCTGGCCGAGCGCCACGAGCGGATCGGCGAGGTGCGGACGATCGGCTGCTTCCAGGCGATCGAGTTCATCCGCGACCCGCGCAGCCGCGAGCGCGACCCCGGGCTCGGCGCGGCGGTCGGTCGCGAGCTGCTGCGCCGCGGCGTGATCGCCGACGCGAGCACGACCTCGCTCAACATCCAGCCGTCGCTTCTGATGCCGCCGGCGGCGCTGCGCGAGGCGCTGGCGATCGTCGCCGCGGCGACCGACGAGGTGCTCGGGGCGCCGGCGTGAGCACGACGCTCGATGCCGAGCTCGGCGACGAGCTGGCGCAGCTCGCGGACGCCGGCGCGTTGAAGACGCTGCGCGCGATCGACTCGCCGCAGGGAGCGTCGATTCGCTTCGCCGACGGCCGCGAGGCGATCTGCCTGTGCTCGAACGACTACCTCGGCCTCGCCGCCGAGCCGCGGGTGGTCGAGGCCGCCGCCGAGGGCCTGCGGCGCTACGGCGCCGGCACCGCCTCGGTGCGGTTCATCTGCGGCCTCTTCACCCCCCACCTCGAGCTCGAGCGCGAGCTCGCCAGCTTCCTGGCGACCGAGGCGTCGATCACCTACACGTCCTGCTGGAACGCCAACCAGGCGCTGCTCGACACGCTCTGCGACGAGCGCACCTGGGTGCTCTCCGACGAGCTCAACCACGCCTCGATCATCGACGGCATCCGCCTCGCGCGGCCCGGCGGCAAGGCCGTCTACGCGCACGCCGACGTCGCCGATCTCGAACGCAGGCTCGCCGCGGTGCCCGACGGTGCCCGGACGCTGGTCGTAAGCGACGGCGTCTTCAGCATGGAGGGCGACCTCGCGCCGCTCCCCGACCTCGTCGAGATCGCCGGCCACCACGACGCGACGCTGATCGTCGACGACTCGCACGGGATCGGCGTGCTCGGCGCGACCGGCGCCGGCGTCGCCGAGCACTTCGGACTCGCGGGCCGGATCGACATCATCACCGGCACGCTCGGCAAGGCGCTCGGCGGCGCCGCGGGCGGCTTCGTCGCCGGCAGCCGCGCGCTCACCGACGTGCTCGAGCAGCGCTCGCGCGGGCAGCTGTTCTCGAACGGCATCCCGCCCTCAGTCGCCTGCGGCGCCCGCGCGGCGCTGACGATCCTGCGCGAGGAGCCGGACCGCCTGCGGCGCCTGCACGGCAACGTCGCCCGCTTCCGCGACGGCGTCGCCGCCGCCGGCCTCGAGCCGCTCGAGGGCGAGAGCGCGATCGTCCCGGTGATCGTCGGTGAGACCGGCGCCGCGATCGCGCTCAGTGAGCGGCTGCTCGCCGACGGCGTGTTCGCGATCGGCTTCGGCTACCCGGTGGTACCCGAGGGCGCCGCGCGGGTCCGCACCCAGCTCTCCGCCGCGCTCAGCGACGAGCAGATCGACGCCGCGGTCGCGGCATTCGCGCGCCACGCGTAGGAGCTCGCCCTACCCCAACCGGGGGAGGTTCCGCGGGACCGCCCGTCGGCGCCCGGGCGCGCGACACGAGGCCGCGGGCGGACGCCGGCCTCCCGGGGCGCGGGCGGGCGTCGGGGGCACGGGGCGACCTTTCCACGGATACGGTGGTCAACTCGCCCCGGGGGTCGCCCGCGGTCGCTTGGCGCCCGAGGGCGGCCGACTCGGACGGAAGACGGCAGCAGCGGGCGGCTCGGTCGACGGGCGCGCGGCGCCCGACGGCCTCGCCGGCACGGGGCGACTTTTCCACGGATACGGTGGTCAACTCGCCCAGCGGACGGCGGGCCGCGGTTGCTTCCAGCGGCGCGGCCGGCGGGCCGCGGTTGCTTCCAGCCCAGCGGCCGGCGGGCCGCGGTTGCT
>CAZCFA010000115.1:0-4635 GCA_964497825.1 uncultured Conexibacter sp. | reverse complement strand
CGCGCCGGCCCGCCGGGTCGCCGCGCCGGGTCGCCGCGCTGGTCGCCGCGCCGGGTCGCCGGGTCGCCGCACTGGGCGGGCGGGCTGCCGCACCGGGCAGTCAGACTGCTGCACCGGGCGGCCGGGCCGCTGCGCCTGGACCGGGCTAACCGCCGGGCGAGCACTGCGGCCGCCGCGGGCCGCGATCGCCGAGGAACGCGCGCACCGCCGCCCGGCAGCGTGTCGGCTTGATCACCAGCGCCCCCGACTCTGTCGTCCCGCTCGGCCTCAGCACCTCGGTGTCGGAGCTGCCGCCGACCGCGACCGAGAAGGCGAGCTGGGGAAGCGTGAACGCACCCATGTCGCTGACCATCGCCTTCGGCGCGTTCCAGGCGATCCAGGGGGCGTGGATCAGGTTGTAGGGGATCCGGGTGATGCTGGTCATCCGCCCCTGGATCGCCTGCAGGATCAGCTGCTGCCGCCGGGCGCGGTCACGGTCGTCCTCGCCCGGGTTCCACTCGTTCTTGCGGGTGCGGGCCAGCGCCAGCGCCTGATCGCCGCTGAGCGTGTTCTCGCCCTGGTCGAGCTTGAGCGTGATCCCGCCCGCCGATGAGCCGCCGTCGACCTTCGACTTGACCCGGGTCGGGAGGTCGACGGTGACGCCGCCGAGCGCGTCGATGAAGTCGGCGAAGCCGCCGAAGTCGAGGATCACGACGTGGTCGACGTTGATCCCGAGGAAGTCCTCGACGGTCTCGATCTGCAGCGCCGCGCCACCGAACGCGTAGGCGGCGTTGATCCCCTGCGGGTCGTGGCCGGGGATCGCGGCGTAGGTGTCGCGCGGGATCGAGAGCTTCTTGACGGCGCCGAAGCCGCCGGCGCGGACCAGCATCAGCGTGTCGGCGCGCACCGGCGCGCAGTCGGGCGGGTGGACCGCGCCCTCGCCGGCGGCGTCGACGCATCGCTGCTTCGAGATGTTGCCGTCCTCGTCGCGGACGCCGGCGGGGCGCACGTCGGTGCCGATCACGAGCACCGTCTGGCCGTTGGCGATCATCACCGGCAGCGTCCCGTTGAGCGCGTCGGCGGCGGCGTCGTCAAGCTTGCCCTTCTGGACCTGGGCCGAGATCGCGAACAGGATCAGGCTCAGCAGCAGCCAGGCGCCGGCGACGATCGCGGTCCACCTGAGGACCCGCCGCCACGGGAAGCCGCCCGCCGCCGCGCCCCGCCCGGAGCCGCCGCCGCGGCCGAGCCGCTCGCGCAGCGCGCCGGGATCGAACCGGCGGCCGCCCCTGTAGACGGTGTAGCCGCGGCCCTGCCCCTCGCCGCCGCCTTCGGATCGGCGCGAGCCGGCCTGCTTGCCGCGTGGAACGTCAGCCCGTCGCCCGCGGTCACGCCGTCGCGATCCTCCACGGTAGACGTTGTACTCGGGGCGATCCGGGCGCTCGGGGTCGCCGGGTGCCATGACGCGGTAATACTGCCGCATGGCCCCCCGGATTCCTGCCCGGACCACCTCGCGACGCCGTTGAGCGTGGGCGAGACGATCGGCGTCGACCTCGGCGGTACGAAGCTGCTGATCGGGGCGGTCGGCGATGACGGCGCGGTCGCCTACAGGCGGCGCGCGAGCTCGACCGGGCTCAGCGCCGAGCAGCTGATCGCGCTGCTCGAGTCCGAGCTCGAGATCGCGCTCGACGAGCGGCCCGGCGTCGTCGCGATCGGGCTCGGGGTCCCGTGCACGATCGACCGCCGCGGCGGCGTCTGCGTCAGCGCCGCCAACCTGCCGCTGCGCGACGAGCCGGTGCGGCGGATCGTCGCCGAGCGCTTCGGGCTGCCGGTGGCGCTCGACAACGATGCCAACGCCGCGGTCATCGCCGAGCACCGGACCGGCGCCGCCCGGGGGGCGGGCAACGTCGTGATGCTGACGATCGGCACCGGCATCGGCGGCGGCCTGATCATCGACGGCCGCCCGTTTCGCGGCTCCAGCGGCGCCGGCGCCGAGCTCGGCCACATCGTCGTCGACATCGACGGGCCGCCCTGCCAGGCGAACTGCCCGAACCGCGGCTGCATCGAGGCGATCGCCTCCGGGACCGCGCTCGAGGCGGAGGCGGTCGCGGCCGCCGCGCTCGCCCCCGACTCGGGGCTCGGCGTGGCGCTGGCCGCGGGCCGGCCGGTCGACGGCCCGCTCGTCACCGAGCTCGCCGACGGCGGCGACCGCGTCGCGATCGGCGTGCTGGCGACGATCGGGCGCCGGCTCGGGGCGGCGCTGACCGGCCTCGCCAACGGCTTCGATCCCGACGTGATCTTGCTCGGCGGTGGCGTGATCGCGGCCGGGGAGCACCTGCTGGGCCCGGCCCGCGAGGTCGTCCGCGCGCGGGCGCTGGTGCCGCAGAACCGGGTCCCGGTTGAGGCCGCCGCGCACGGTCCCGACGCCGGGATGATCGGGGCGGCGCTGATCGCGCGCGACGAGCACGGCGCCGGGCTGGCGGCCTGATGGCGGGGCGGCTGACCGTCTGCCCGACGCCGATCGGCAACCTCGGCGACCTCTCGCCGCGCGTCCGCCAGGCGCTCGCCGACGCCGACCTCGTCGCCTGCGAGGACACGCGCCGCGCCGGCCGCCTCTACGAGCTGCTGGAGCTCGATCCGCCGCGGTTCGTCTCCACCCACGACGCCAACGAGGCCGACCGTGCGCCGCAGCTGGCGAAGGCGATCGAGCGCGGCGCCCGGGTGGCGCTGATCTCCGACGCCGGCACCCCGGTCCTCGCCGACCCCGGCTTCCGCGTGATCCGCCACTGCCTCGAGCGCGGCGTCGAGGTCGAGGTGCTGCCGGGGCCCTCGGCGATCACGACGGCGCTCGTCGCCTCGGGGCTGCCGACCGACCGCTGGCGCTTCGACGGCTTCTTGCCGCGGCGCCCGGGCGAGCTCGAGCGGATCCTGCAGTCGACCGAGACCGTCGTCGCGTTCGAGTCGCCGCGGCGGCTGCCGGCGTCGCTGCGGGCGCTGGCGGCGCTCGCGCCGGACCGGCCGGCGGCCGTCTGCCGCGAGCTGACGAAGCTGCACGAGGAGGTGGTCCGCGGCGAGCTCGGGGAGCTCGCCCGGCACTTCCGGGGTGAGACGAAGGGTGAGATCGTCGTCGTCATCGCCGCCTCCAGCCGGCGCGCCTCGGCCCCCGACACCGCGTTCGCGGTCGACGCGCTGCGGCGGCTGGTCCAGTCGGGGGCGCGCCCGCGGGCGGCGGCCGGGGTGGTGGCGGCGCTGACCGGCACCCGCCCGAACGAGCTCTACCGCGAGCTCACCGGGCGCGAGCCGCGGCGTTGAGCGGCGCTCCCGCCTTTCCGGCCGAGCTCGGCCGCGGCGTGATCGTCGCCGCCGGCGCCGAGCCGCCCGAGCGCTGGCGCGACGCCGAGCGGATCGAGATCGACGAGGGCGTGCTGGCGGCGCCGGAGGACGCCGTCGGGGCCCTGCACCGGGCCTGGGCCGGCCGCCGGCCGGTCGTGATCGCGCTCGCCGTCGACCCGGCCCGGTTCCGGCGGCCGGCCTCGATCAGCGCGGCGCCGTGGTCGCTGGCGCCCGACCTCGACCTGCCGCTGGACCGGCTCCACGAGCTGCTCTGGGCGAACTCCTACGACGCCCGCGGCGGCGAGCCGGTCTGGTGGTGGGGGGAGAAGGCGAGGCGGCTCGGCGCCGCCGCCGCCGCCGCAGCCGACGTCGTCCTCCCCGACGGCCGCGAGGCCTGGATCGACGGCGGCCCGCGCTGGAGCACGCCGGAGCCGGCGCAGCCGGTGGTCGAGGCGGGGATGGTCGCGGCGGGCCTGCTCGACCCGGTGCCGCGCGGCCGCCCCGGGCCGGCGGCCGAGCTCGCGCCCGACCAGCTCGCCGCCGTCGCCCACCACGGCGGGCCGGTGCGGGTGATCGCGCCGGCCGGGTCGGGCAAGACGCGGGTGCTGACCGAGCGCATGCGGCACCTGCTCGCCGACCGCGGCTACCGGCGCGAGGCGGTGATCGCGGTCGCCTACAACAAGCTCGCCCAGGCCGAGCTGGAGACGCGGCTCGAGGCGCTGGCGCCGCGGACCCGGACGCTGAACTCGCTCGGCTACTCGCTGCTCGCGCGCAGCCGCCGCACGCGGCCGCCGGTGCTGGCCGAGCCCGACGTCCGCCGCCTGATCGAGGAGGCCTTTCCGATCCCGCGCCGGCGGCGCACCAACACCGATCCCGTTGGCCCCTACCTCGACGGACTGACCCTGGTCCGGCTCGGGCTACGCGACCCGGCCGAGGTCGAGCGCTCGCGCGACGACGTCCCCGGGCTCGGCGACGGCTTCGACGGCTACCGCGCCCGGCTCGCCGAGACCGGCGCGATCGACTTCGACGAGCAGATCTACGGCTCGCTCGAGGCGCTCCTGCGTGACGGCGAGTTCCGCCGCCGCGTCCAGGCCGAGCACCGGCACCTGCTCGTCGACGAGTTCCAGGACCTGACCCCCGCCCACGTGCTGCTGATCCGGCTGCTGTCGCTGCCGGCCTTCGACGTCTTCGGCGTCGGCGACGACGACCAGACGATCTACGACCACGCCGGCGCCGATCCCCGCTTCCTGGTCGATTACGGCGTCTACTTCCCGGGGGCGGAGCGGACGGCGCTCGAGGTCAACTACCGCTGCGCGGAGGCGATCG
>CAZCFA010000114.1:3557-4688 GCA_964497825.1 uncultured Conexibacter sp. | reverse complement strand
GCCGGGCCGGGGCCCGCCGCCGCCGCGGGGCGGCCGGCGGTAGTCGCCGGCGCTGCGGCGGCCGCCCTTGCTGCTGCGGGGGCGGCCAACGCACGGTGCTGGCGCCGGCGCGCCGGCCAACGCTGGTGCCGGCGCCGCGAGGCGGGGCCAACCCGCGCGTTCGCGCCGCGGGGCGGCCAACCCACCCGCTGCGCCGCGTGCGCGGCCAGGCGCACCGCTGCCGCTGAGTCGGGCGAACTGCTGCGGATCGCATAGCCACAGACGATGCGATCCGCATCGGAGCGGCGCCCTCGGCGATTCCGGCCCGGTCACCGGTCCGCCGGCTCGGCTCAGACCTCGTAGACAGCGCCCTCCGTCGCCACCTCGACCGCGGCGCCGAACTCGCGCGCGGCGGCCGCCCGGGCGCGCTCGAGGTCGAGCTCGTCGGAGATGTGGGTGAGGACGAGGCGCCCGACGGCGGCGGCGCGGGCGAGGCGGCCGGCCTCCTCGGCGCTCATGTGGACGCGCTGGCCCGGCACGGGGTCGGGAAGCGTCGCCTCGGCGATCAGCAGGTCGGCCCCGCGCGCCGCCTCGGTCAGCGGCTCGGAGGCGGGGCCATCGGCGCCGAAGACGATCCGGCCGCCGCCGGGGGCGATGAGCTCGATCGCGTGCGTCGGCCCGATGTGCGGTACCGGGTGGGTGCGGACCTCGATCGGCCCGACCCGCGCCCGCGAGCTCGGCTCGTACTCCTCCAGCGGGAAGGTCCGGGTGATCAGGTCGTCGTCGTTGAGCGCGGCGCCGAGCCGGTCGAAGAAGCTCGCCGCCCCCTGCGGCGCCAGCAGCCGCGGCGGCTGGGAGCCGTCGGCCGCGGCGGGGCCGTAGCTGAGCGCGCAGGCGAACGGCACCAGGTCGAGCAGGTGGTCGGCGTGAAAGTGCGAGATCACGATCGCGTCGAGGTCGCGGTAGTCGAGCCGCTCTCGCAGCTTGCCGAGGGCGCCGCTACCGCAGTCGAGCAGCAGCCTGGTCGAGTCCGCGGTGACGAGGTAGGAGCTGCAGGCCGCACCGACGTCCTGCCAAGAGGGCGACTTGCCGAGAACGGTGAGCTTCACGCGACCACTGCCGCGGCGAGTATATGAACGGCCGCCGGCGCGG
>CAZCFA010000114.1:0-3457 GCA_964497825.1 uncultured Conexibacter sp. | reverse complement strand
CGGCGCGGACCGCGCGCGGTGCGATGGGGTGAACCCGGCGCGCGGCATGAACGGCCACGGCGCGGACCGCGCGGCATGAACGGCCACGGCGCCCCCGCGAGGTATGAACGGCCGCAGCGGCGACGGGTTAGCCCCGCGCGCAGGATGAAGGCCGCGAGGGCGAACGCCCGCACGCGATATGAACGGCCACGGCGGGCGGCTCGAACGGCCACGGCGCCGGCCGCATGGTCTGAACCGCCGCAGGGCGACCCGGCGGCCACCGGCCCGCGCGCCCGGCGACGCGCACGGCCACCGACTCGCACGGCCACCGGCCCGGCGGGCGGCGGCTCACGCGGCCGGCGCCCGGCGCCTGGGCGATCAGGCGGCGGCGAGGTGGGCGCCGTCGGCCTCGACCAGCAGCATCGGCTGCTGCGGCGGCACGAGGCCGTCCGGGGAGTCGGGGCGGAACGTCGTGCAGGGGCCGTTGAGGTCGAGGGCGCACAGCATCCGCACGCCGAAGTAGCAGGTCGCGCACGATGGCTTCGGCCCCTTCGCAGGCCGCTTGCGGGGCCTCGTGATCGCGGTCGTCGCTGCCAAGCTCCTGCTCCCTTTCGTTCGTCGTCGGTGGGTCGCCCACGATCGCATCTCGGCGCCGGCGGCGGCGGCGGCCGAACCGCAAAATCCGCCCTCGGCGCCGGCGGCGATCTCTCCG
Organism: uncultured Conexibacter sp.; assembly: GCA_964497825.1. Lineage (GTDB taxonomy): Bacteria > Actinomycetota > Thermoleophilia > Solirubrobacterales > 70-9 > RHKX01. The sequence goes on along the minus strand of CAZCFA010000114.1, from coordinate 2,766 downwards.
CAAATCCCGCTTTCACGCAAGCGATCACCGCATTTTGGGACGGGACGCGCGGCCTCTACAATCGGACGGCGATGGCATCCGAGCGAACCGAGAGACTGAGCGCCTCGCCGCCGCTGTTCGAGAGCCGCTTTCTCGACTTCTTCTCCCGCGTCCATCCGGCGGTTCCGGCGGTCATCTTCATCCCGGTGATCGCCGTCTGCGTCGCGCTCGGGATCGAGCACGGAACCGGCGCCGCCGCCAGCGTCGGCCTGTTCGCCGCCGGCCTGCTGATCTGGACCCTGGCCGAGTACTGGCTGCACCGGATCGTCTTCCACTGGGAGCCCGATCACCCGCTCGGCCGTCGCTTCCACTTCATCATGCACGGCGTCCACCACGACCATCCCAACGACCGGCTGCGGCTGGTGATGCCGCCGGGCGCGAGCATCCCGCTGGCGGCGCTGTTCCTCGGGCTCTTCTACCTCGCCTTCGGCGCGCCGATCTACCTGCCGGCGTTCGCCGGCTTCATCCTCGGCTACCTGATCTACGACTACACCCACTACTACCTGCACCACATCGTTCCGACGACGAGGCTGGGCAAGCGCCTGCGCGAACACCACATGCGTCACCACTTCCAGGACCACCGTTACGGCTACGGCGTCTCCTCGACGCTGTGGGATCACGTTTTCCGGACCACACCGAAGCGGCGCCGGGCCGAGGGCCGGACCACATAGGTACGGCGCTTCCGGTTACTGTGTGCAACGGCTTCGCCGTCACCGGAAAGCGAACTCTCCACTGACGGCCCGGTCCACGAAGGACAGAGCCCTCCCCCCACCAAACCGAGAGGAACACACACCATGGCCGACGGCTCGAAGGTGCTCGACCAGGCGCGCAGCCTGATCGAGGAACGACTGAAGGAGCTCGACGACGAGCGCAAGCGACTGGAGCGCGCCCTCGCCGACCTGCGCGGCAAGGCCCGCCGTCCGGGACGCCCCGCCGGCAGCGGCGGCAAACGCAAGACCGCGGCCGCGGGCGGCCGCCGGCGGCGGCGGCGCGGCGGCACCCGCGCCGATCAGGCGCTCAAGCACGTCCGCGAGAACCCCGGCATCCGCGCCTCGGAGATCGCGGCGAAGCTGAAGATCAAGCCGAACTACGTCTACCGGGTGATGTCCGGTCTCGAGAAGGACGGCAAGGTCGAGAAGAAGGGCCGCGAGTACTTCGCCAAGCAGGCGTAGGACGGGGTTCGCGTCGCAAGACGCGTAGCCGGGCTTCGCGAAACGCCGTGGGCCGCGCCTCGCGGAAACGCGTAGCAGGCCGCGCCTCGCAAACGAAGAGGGGCCCCGACGGGGCCCCTCTTCGTCCTCGTCCCTGGCCGCGGCCGGCGCTCAGCCGATCAGGCCGAGGCCCTTGACGGTGTCGCGCTCGCCCTCGAGCTCGGCGACGCTGGCGTCGATCCGGGCGCGCGAGAACTCGTCGATCTCGAGGCCCTCGACGATCGACCAGCGACCGTCCGAGCAGGTGCAGGGGAAGCCCGACACGACGCCCTGATCGACGCCGTAGGAGCCGTCGGAGGGGACGCCCATCGAGACCCAGTCGCCGTCCGGCGTGCCGCTGACCCAGTCGTGGACGTGGTCGATCGCCGCGTTCGCCGCCGAGGCGGCGCTCGAGGCGCCGCGGGCGTCGATGATCGCGGCGCCGCGCTTGGCGACGGTCGGGATGAAGTCGTCCTCGATCCAGGACCGGTCGCCGACCCGCTCGGCCGCGTTCTCGCCGCCCGCCCGGGCGTGGATCAGGTCCGGGTACTGGCTCGCCGAGTGGTTGCCCCAGACGGTCATGTTCGTCACCTCGGAGACGGCGATCCCGAGCTTCGCCGCGAGCTGGCTCTTCGCCCGGTTGTGGTCGAGCCGCATCATCGCCGTGAACCGCTCGCGGGGAACGTCGGGGGCGTGCGAGAGCGTGATCAGCGCGTTCGTGTTGGCCGGGTTGCCGACGACGAGCACCCGGATGTCGTCGGCGGCGCCGGCGTTGATCGCCTCGCCCTGCGGCTTGAAGATGCCGCCGTTGGCCTCGAGCAGGTCGGCGCGCTCCATCCCCGGCCCGCGCGGGCGGGCGCCGACCAGGAGGCCGACGTTGCAGCCGTCGAAGGCGGCCTTCGGGTCGTCGTGGATGTCGATCCCCGCGAGCAGCGGGAAGGCGCAGTCGTCGAGCTCCATCGCGGTGCCCTCGGCGGCCTTGACCGCGGCCGGGATCTCGAGCAGGTTGAGGTGGACCGGCGTCTCGGAGCCGAGCATCTGCCCGGAGGCGATCCGGAACAGGATCGCGTAGCCGATCTGGCCGGCGGCGCCGGTGACGGTGACCTTGACTGGCGTGCTCAATTCAGCTCATCTCCTTCCGCAGGTTCGCGTCGATCGACGCGAGGAACTGCTCGGTGGTCTCGAAGTCCTGATCGGCGCCGACCAGCAGCGCCAGATCCTTGGTCATCTTCCCGCTCTCGACCGTCTCGACGCAGACCCGCTCGAGCGTCGCCGCGAAATCGCGCACCGCGGGCGTGCCGTCGAGCCGGCCGCGGGCGTCGAGCGCCCGCGTCCAGGCGAAGATCGAGGCGATCGGGTTGGTCGAGGTCGCCTCGCCCTGCTGGTGGCGGCGGTAGTGGCGGGTGACGGTGCCGTGCGCGGCCTCGGCCTCGACCGTCCGGCCGTCGGGGGACATCAGCACCGAGGTCATCAGCCCGAGCGAGCCGAAGCCCTGGGCGACGATGTCGGACTGGACGTCGCCGTCGTAGTTCTTGCA
>CAZCFA010000113.1:0-4720 GCA_964497825.1 uncultured Conexibacter sp. | reverse complement strand
GTGGGCGCCGCGGCGCCGTCCCGGCGGCGCCGCGCCCGGCGCCCGTTCGGCGGCGCCGCGCCCGGCGCCCGTCCGGTGGCGGCGGCCCTGCGCCCGTCCGGTGGCGCCGGTCACGCCGCCGCGAGCACCAACTGGGTGACGATCAGGTTCGCGGCGAGCTTCGCCGCGGCGCCCTCGCCACGCTCGATCCTGACCTCGATCACGTGCGTGGTGCGGCCCAGGTGCAGATGGCGCGCGGTCGCCGTCAGCCGGTCGCCGAGGCCGGCGGCGGCGAACGCGTTCAACTTCAGCTCGACGGTCGTGAAGCCGGCGCCGGCAGGCAGGTGGCGAAAGGTCTGCCAGGCGGCGACCGTGTCGCCGAGCCCGGTCCAGACGCCGCCGTGGACGAGCTTGCCGGGATGGAGGTGGACGGCGCCGACCGTGATCGCCCCGACCGAGCGCTCGTCGTCGATCGCCAGCGGCTCGATCGCGAGCTGCTGCGGGTAGCCCGGAGCCGTGTCAGCGAGCATCGCGCCGATTGACTCGACGGTGATCGCCGGGTTCGCCATGGCCGCAAGTATCGCGGTCAGCCGAGGCTTGGTCGCGCCCGGGTCGGCGAATCGCGCGCGGCTCGCGGGCCGCCTTCAGCGTGGCCACCGCGAACCTCTGGCGCGGATCACTTCGCCCGACGCGAAGCAATCCGCAATGGTCAGCCGAAGCCGTGGTCGCCTTCGGCGCGGCACCGAGCCTCTGACGAGGTTCGCCGCACTCAGCCGAGGTCGCGGGCCGCTTTCAGCGCGGCACCCGGCCTCTGGCGCGGATCACTTCGCCCTACGCGAAGCGATCCGCAATGGTCAGCCGCGGCCGTGGCTGCGCCCAGTCGGCGCAATCGCCCGAGGCTCGCAAGCCGCCTTCAGCGTGACACCGAACCTCTGGCGCGATCCGCCGCGGTCAGCCGAGGCCGTGGTCGCCGAACGGCTCGTCGCGCTCCCGGACCGCCTGCTTGAAGCCGGCCTCGGCGGCGCGCCGCTGGAACCCGAAGCCCTCCGGCGTGTGGCGCGCGATGCCGTCGAAGAAGACGCCGAGCGCCTGGGTCGCGTGCAGCCCCTGCGCGAACAGCGACTGGTTGATCGCGAGCTTGTGCATGACGAGCTGGTTCACGGGGACCCGCGCGATCCGCTCGAGCAGCCGCTCGAAGCGTTCGTCGAGCTCGGCCCGCGGCGCCGCCTCGCTGGCCAGCCCCCAGGCGACCGCGGTCGTGCCGTCGATCGAGTCGCCGGTGAGCAGCAGCCGGCGGGCGCGCTCGAGGCCGATCCGGTGCGCCCACAGCATCGACGTCGGCACCCCCCAGACCCGGGCCGGCGGGTAGCCGATCTTGCAGCGGTCCTCGACCACGATCAGGTCCGAGCACAGCGCCATGTCGGTGCCGCCGGCGACGCAGTAGCCGTGCAGCTTGCAGACGACCGGCTTCTCGGAGTGGAACAGCGACATGAACCCGCGCAGGTTCCGCCACATCATCTGGAAGTCGACGACCGGGTCCCAGCCGCCGGCGGGGTCGTGGTTGGCGGCGATCGTTGCCGGGTCGGTCGGCCCGCCGGCGGGGTCGCGGTCGGCGGCGACCCTTGCCGGATCGGTCGGGCCGCCGGCGGGGTCGCGGTTGGCGGCGATCGTTGCCGGGTCGGTCGGCCCGCCGGGCGGGCCGGCGGCGGCGAATCCTCCCCGGCCCTCGGCCGACTCGACCAGGTCGTAGCCGCCGCAGAAGCCGCTGCCGTTGCCGGCGAGCGCGATCACGTGAACGTCCGGGTCGAGGTTGGCGTGCTCGACGCAGGCGGCGAGCTCGCGCGGCATCGCCAAGGTGATCCCGTTGCCACGCTCGGGCCGGTCTAGCGTGATCCGCGCGATCGGGCCGTCGCTGCCGTAGGAGATCGTCTCGAGCGCGTCCATGTCCCCACTTTGACGCTAGCGCTGGCCCGAGGTCGTCCGACCCGCCGCGAGCCCGCTTCGGCGGCGGGCGGAGGCCGTTTCGGCAGCAGGCGCGAAGCCGTTCTCGGCAGAGAGGTCGTGTCACCTCGGGCGCGTCGTCCGGCCGTTGCCGGACGCTCGGTGCCCTGCCGTAGCCGCGGCGGGCCTGTGCGGGGCCTCGGCGGGGTCCTGCCGGACGCCCGGCGGCCGTTGCCGGACGCCCGGCGGGCCCTGCCGTACCTCGGCGGACCCTTGCCGGACCGCCTCCGGGGGCTATGGCCAAACGCGCGGCGGGCCGCCGCCGGCGTGGCAAACGCTCCGGCCGCGGGTGACGCGCGCCTTCGGCGACGGAATCGGCACCGCCGCGGCACCTTTGGGTCTGGATCGGTGACGCCGCGGCGACCAGCGTCCCCCGCATGGCCGCACCGCTGCGGATCACATCGCCAGATGCCACGCGATCCGCAGTGGAGCGGGCCACTCGGATCGCCCGCCTCGGATTCGGCTCGCTCTCGCGGCGCCAACTGCTTGTGGCGGGGATCAGCGACGCCCAGATCCACGGCTGGCTCCGGGCCGGCCGGCTGCACCGGCGGTACCCCGGCGTCTACTCCTGGGGCCGGCCGGACACGCCGGAGGAGGGCGACCTCGCCGCCGGGCTGCTGTTCGCCGGCCCCGGCGCCGCGCTCGCCGGTCTCACCGGCCTGTGGTGGCGATCGCTGCTGCATCGCCGCCCGGCGCTGATCGAGATCGACGCGCCCGGCCGCGCCGCCTCGCGCGATGACCTGCTGATCCGCCACCCGGCGCCGTTCGAGCGCGGCTGGCACCGCGGCCTGCCGGTCGTTCCGGTCCCCGAAGCGCTGCTCCGGGCGGCCCGTGTGCTCGACCACAACTCGCTGCGGCTCGTGCTCGCGCGGGCCGAGTACGAGGGCTGCCTCACGCTCGTCGAGCTCGAGGCGGCGCTCGGGCCCGGACGCAGGGGAAGCAGGGCCGTGCGAGCCGCCATGGCCTCGCATCTACCACAGCTGGCGCGCTGCGAGAACCGGCTCGAGCGCGCGTTCGTCCTGCTCTGCGAGCGTTTTCGGCTCGCGATCCCCGAGCCGAACGAGCGGATCGGACGCTTCCGGCCCGACATGCTCTGGCGCAAGCAGAGGCTGATCGTCGAGCTCGACGGGGACCGCGCCCATCACACCGCCGCCCAGCTCCGCTCCGACGCGGACCGGCAGGCCTACCTCGAGCGCCACGGCTTCCTCGTCCGGCGATTTCGCTGGGACGAGGTCTTCGACGCGCCCGCGCGCGTCGCCGGCCAGGTCCGGCCGCTGCTCGGCTGAACGGCGTCGACTGCTGCGGATCGCATGGCGCTAGGCGAAGCGATCCGCAACGGTGCGGCGGGGCGAGGGAGGTGGCGGAGCGAGAAACGCTGCGCGGCGTGGTGGCGGGGCGAAGCGCGGCGGACGGGCGAACCGGGAATGGGACGAGGACAGCGCGCCGTGCGGCGGGCCGACGCAGAGGCGGCGAGGCGACGCAGGTGCGGCGAGGCGACGCAGAGGCGGCGGCGGCGGCGCAGAGGCGGCGGGGCGACGCAGAGGCGGCGGGGCGGCGGGGAACCGGCGGGCCCGGCCCCGGGGCCGTGGTTCGGCTGCTGCTACTGATCGAGCTGGTCGATCGTGCAGGAGCGCGGGTCCTTGTCGTCGCGCCAGCGCAGGATCTTCGAGCCGTGGCGGATGCGGCCGGCGCTGACGTGGTCGAAGCTGATCTCGACGACGAGCTCGGGGCGCAGCGTCACCCACTCGAGCTCGCGGTCGGCGGCCCATCGGCTCGGGTCCGCGGAGCCGCGGTCGCCGGTCTCGTAGGGCGCGAGCGTGGCGACCAGATCGCGCTTCTCCTGGGCCCGCAGCCCCGAGCTGTGGCCGACGACGCGAAGCTCCTCGCCGTCGTAGAGGCCGAGGATCAACGAGCCGACGGTGTCCTTCTCCTTGCCCGGCCGCCAGCCGACGATCACCGCGTCGATCGTGCGCACGCGCTTGATCTTCGTCATCGCGCGGCGCTCGCCGGGCAGGTAGGGCGCGTCGAGCTGCTTGGCGATCACGCCCTCGCCGCGGGCGAGCCAGGGCGCCGCCGTCGCCGGCTCGAGCGTCAGCGGCGTCAGCTCGATCGACCCGGCGGTCCAGCCGCCGGGGCCCGCGGCGACGGCGCCCTCGAGCGCGCCGATCAGCTCGACGAGCGCCGCCCGGCGCTCGGCGAACGGCCGCTCGATCAGCCGCTCGCCGCCACGGGCGAGGACGTCGAAGGCGCGGAAGATCGCCGGCGTCTCGCGGGCGAGCCGGTTGATCCGCAGCTCGGCCGGATGGATCCGGTTCTGGAGCGCGTCGAAGACCTCGGCGCCGTCATCGCCGAGGATCACCAGCTCGCCGTCGAGCACGTAGCCGTCGCCGCCGGGCGGAAAGCGCAGCTCGGGGAAGTAGCGGGCCAGCGGCTTGCCGCCGCGCGACTGCACGTAGATGTCGTCGCCGTCGGCGAAGACGATCGCCCGGAAGCCGTCGTACTTGGGCTCGTAGGCGATCCCCTCCCCCTCCGGCAGAGTCTTCCGCGAGCGCGCGAGCTGGGGCTTGATCGGAGGCTTCAGCGGCAGGGCCATGCGCGGACGATGTTAGGCCGGGCTCAGCGGTAATGGCGGCGTCCGAAGTCCTGATCGGGCGGCGGCGGGCCCTGCTCGCGCGGCGGCGGGGCGGGGCGGCGATGCGGCGGCGCATCCGGCGGCGGGGCGGGGCGGCGCTGCGGCGGC
>CAZCFA010000112.1:0-4824 GCA_964497825.1 uncultured Conexibacter sp. | reverse complement strand
AGCGGCAGCGCGCCCCCGGCCGCCGCCCACAGATACAGCGACGCAAGCGTCCGGTTCGGGCGCCAGCGCTCGGCGATCTCCGTCGCCTCCTCCGGGGTCGGAGGCCGCTCGAGCCCGTAGGCGATCTGGACCCCGCGCCGCAGCCCGAGGTCGCCGCCGCTGAACACGTCGGGGCGCCGCAGGTCGAAGATCAGGAACATCTCGGCGCTCCAGCGGCCGAGGCCGCGCAGCGCGACGAGCGCCTCGATCACCTGCTCGTCGCCGGCCTCGTCGAAGGCCTCCGGCCGCAGCTCGCCGGCGAGCGCCGCCGCCCCGAGCCCGATCATGTAGGAGGCCTTGCGGCCGCTCAGCCCGCTGGCGCGCAGCTTCGCCTCGGCGCCGGGCTCGGCGAGCGCCGCCGGGCTCGGCGGGCCGTCGAAGGCCTCCAGCAGCCGGCCCCAGATCGTCCGCGCCGCCGCGGTCGAGACCTGCTGGCCGGCGATGATCCGGCACAGCGCCGCGAAGCGGTCGCGCTCGCGGGAGGCGACCCGCGCGGCGATCAGCTCGGGGTCGATCGCCTCGATCAGCGCCGCGATCGCCGGATCGGAGGCGGCGAGCTCGGCGTGGGCGGGGGTCGGGTGGGCGCCGCTCACCGTCCCTTCCAGACCGGCGGCCGCTTCTCGCCGAAGGCGCGGATGCCCTCGCGGAAGTCCTCGGAGGCGAAGCAGGACTCGCGCAGCGCGACAAGCTCCTCGACCTGCTTCGGGCTCAGCCGCGGGAACTGTGAGAGCGTCTCGATCGCGTGCTTGTTGCCGGTCAGCGACAGCGGCGCGTTGGCGGCGATCGCGCCCGCCAGCTCCAGCGCCCGGGCCTCGATCTCGGCCGCGGGGTGGACCTCGTGGACGAGCCCGACCTCCGCGGCGCGGGCGCCGTCGTAGTTGCGGCCGGTCAAGAACAGCTCCTTGGTCCGCGGCACGCCGATGCACTCGATGAACCGCTCGAGGCCGGTGTGGCCGTAGATCAGGCCGAGCTTCGCCGGCGGCATCCCGAGCTTCGCCTCGGCGGCGCAGAGGCGCAGGTCGCAGCGCACGGCGAGCTCGAGGCCGCCGCCGAGGCAGTGGCCGTTGATCGCAGCGATCACCGGGTAGGGGTGGGCGCTGATCGCGTCCATCGCCGCCGTGAACGGGTGTGCGACGAGCGCCTCGGCGTCGCGCTCGAACGTCTGCTCGGGGATCGCGCCGATGTCATAGCCGGCCGAGAACGCGCGGCCCTCGCCGGTGATGACGACGCAGCGGACGTCGATCCCGTGGTCGAGCCGCGGCAGCGTCGCCGCGATCGCGTCGAGGACCGCGTGGGTCAGCGGGTTGCGGCGGTCGGGGTTGGTCAGCGTCAGCCGCGCGACCGCATCGGCGGGGAAGTCGAGCCGGAGCTCGCCGCCGGCCAACTCCTGGGACTCGATCGCGGCCACGGCGGCAGCGTATGCGAGCGCGGCGGCCGCGGCAGCGCCGAGCGCCCCCCGTGGCACGCGGGGCGAGTTTGCCACCGCCCCGGTGGAAAAGTCGCCCAGCGTCCGGCGCCCTTCGCGTGTGGGCGTCACGTCCGGCCCCGATCCTGCTCGCCGCCGGGCGTCACGCTCGACCCGGTCCGACAGGCGCCCGGCGCCCGGCGCCGCCGATTCGCGGCACCTGGGTCCGGGGCGCGCCTGGCCGCGCGGTCAGCGAGCCCTTGCCGGAGTCGCCGGCGCGGTAACGTCCAATCACGATCCGCATCCCAGAGCCGACGAGGAGTGACGAAGTGGAGCCGACCGCAACACCCGAGGCAACCGCGAAGACCAACGGCAAGCCGGAGGGCAACACCGTCGAGGTCCACAACCCGGCGACCGGGGCGCTGATCGGCAGCGTCCCGGCGATGACCCCGGACGAGGTCGCCGAGGCGGTTGACCGCGGCCGTGCCGCGCAGCCCGCCTGGGAGGCGCTGGGCTTCGCCGAGCGCGGCCGGATCCTGCGGCGGATGCAGAAGTGGACGCTCGACAACGCCGAGCGGATCATCGCCACGATCGTCGCCGAGAACGGCAAGACCTACGAGGACGCGCAGCTCGCCGAGGTCTCCTACGCGGCCTCGGCGTTCGGCTTCTGGGCCAAGCACGCGCCCGAGTACCTCGCCGACGAGAAGGTCAAGTCGGCGTCGCCGTTCGTGCTCGGCCGCAAGCTCGTCGTCCGCTACGCCCCGGTCGGCGTCGTCGGCGTGATCGGCCCCTGGAACTACCCGCTGACGAACTCGTTCGGCGACTGCATCCCGGCGCTCGCCGCCGGCAACGCGGTCGTGCTGAAGCCGGCGACGCTGACGCCGATGACCTCGATGGTGATGGCCGAGGGGCTGCGCGAGTGCGGCATCCCCGAGAACGTCTTCCAGGTCGCCGTCGGCGAGGGCTCGAAGATCGGCAACGCGCTGATCGACGCCGCCGACTTCATCATGTTCACGGGCTCGACCGAGGTCGGCAAGAAGGTGATGGAGCGGGCGGCGCGGACGCTGACCGGCACCGCGATGGAGCTCGGCGGCAAGGACCCGATGGTGGTCCTCGCCGACGCCAACATCGAGCGCGCCGCCAACGCCGCCGTCCACTACTCGATGCAGAACGGCGGCCAGACCTGCATCTCGGTCGAGCGCGTCTACGTCGAGGCGCCCGTCTACGAGGACTTCGTCGCCCGCGTCACCGAGAAGATGCGGACGCTGCGCCAGGGCGTCCCCGGCGGCCCCGCCGTCACCGACGTCGGCGCGATGACCTCGCCCGAGCAGACCGACCTGGTCGAGCGCCAGGTCGAGGCCGCGGTCGCCGCCGGCGCCCGCGTCGTCGTCGGCGGCAAGCGCGGCGAGGGGCCGGGTGACTTCTTCGAGCCGACGCTGCTCGTCGACGTCGATCACACGATGGAGTGCATGACCGAGGAGACCTTCGGCCCGACGCTGCCGGTGATGAAGGTCGCCGACGCCGAGGAGGCGATCCGGCTGTCGAACGACTCGCCCTACGGCCTCCAGGCCTCGGTCTGGACCAAGGACACCGGCCGCGGCGAGGAGATCGCGCGCCGGCTCGAGTCGGGCGTCGTCTGCGTCAACGACGCGCAGCTCAACTACGTCGCGCTCGAGCTGCCGATGGGCGGCTGGAAGCAGTCGGGCGTCGGCTCCCGCCACGGCGCCGGCGGCATCCGCAAGTACACGAAGCAGCAGACCCTGCTGGTGACCAGGTTCGCGCCGACGAACAAGGACATCCACATGCTGCCCTACACCTCTGCCCGGAGGACGAAGCTGCTCGGCCGCAGCTTCCGCCTGCTCTGGGGCCGCGGCAAGCGCGACTGAAGCGCGTCGCGATGGCAGCGGGCTACACGAAGGTCAACCTCGTCGGCGACGTTCCCGACATGGCGGCCGAGATGGGGATCGACGGGATCCAGGCGCACTTCGCGGCGAAGCCGCTCGAGGCGGAGAAGACGGGGATCAGCTTCCAGCGGCTCGCCGCCGGCCAGCGGATCCCGTTCGGCCATCGCCAGCGGGTGCAGGAGGAGACCTACGTCGTGATCGCCGGCGGCGGCATCGCCAGGCTCGACGACGACGAGGTCGAGCTCAGCTATCTGGACGCGATCCGCGTCGCCCCCGAGGTGACCAGGAACTTCGAGGCCGGGCCCGACGGCATCGACCTGCTCGCCTTCGGCGGCCCGCGGGACGCCGCCGACGACGCCTCCGCGGACGGCGAGATGTTCCCCGGCTGGTGGGGACACGAGGACGCCTGAGCTTGCAGCAGCGGCTCAGCCTGGTCACCCTCGGGGTCGCCGACCTCGAGCGCGCGGTCGGCTTCTACGCCGCGCTCGGCTGGGAGCCCGGCAACGACGTCGCCGCCCAGGACGTCGCCTTCTTCCAGGCGGGCGCGATCGTGGTCGCGCTCTGGCACCGCGACGAGCTCGCCGCCGACTCGGCGGTCGATGACGGCGGCGGCTGGGGCGGGGTGACGCTCGCCCACAACGTCGGCTCGCCCGAGGAGGTAGACGCCGTCCTCGCCGAGGCCGATGCCGCCGGCGCGACGATCGGCCGCGCGGGCGCCGCGACCGACTGGGGCGGCTACTCGGGGATCTTCATCGATCCCGACGGCCACCCCTGGGAGATCGCCCACAACCCGCACTGGGAGCTGGGCGAGGACGGCGGCATCCGGATCTGACGGCGCTGAGCCCGCCGGCCCCGGGACGGCGACGTCCGTGGACGCGGTCGGGCGCCACGCGCGATGCGGTCCGGGACGGCGACGTCCGTGGACGCGGTCGGGCGCCCGACCGCGACGCGGTCCCGGACGAGGGCGCGAGCCGGGGCGTCATCCGCGACCTGCGTCTGGAATCGCTGGTCGCCAGCGACAGCGATTCCAGACGGAGCCGGCGAATGGGGCCCGCGCCGCGGCGTACGCTCAACCGGGGGAGCCCCGGCAGACGGAGCGGCCCCGCGCTCCGCTCGCATCGCTCGCGGCCGGCGACAGCGATTTCCAGACGGAGCCGGCGAACGGGCCCGCGCCGCGGCGCGGCTCAAACCGGGGCAGCCCCGGCGTACGACCACCGGGGCAGCCCCGGCAGACGGAGCGACCCCTCGCTCCGCTCGCATCGCTCGCGGCCGGCGAGAGCGATCCCGGTCGCAGCCCGGTGAGCGCGGCCGGCGGCGCTACTCGAGGACGACGAGGACGTCGCCCTCGCTGACCGACTGCCCCTCCTCGCAGCGGATCGCGGCGACGGTGCCGGAGTCCTCGGCCTCGACCGGCATCTCCATCTTCATCGACTCGAGGATCACGACCTCGTCGTCGAGCTCGACCCGGTCGCCGAC
>CAZCFA010000111.1:0-5139 GCA_964497825.1 uncultured Conexibacter sp. | reverse complement strand
CGGCGACGCGGTCGCGAGCGGCGACGCGGTCGCGAGCGGCGACGCGGTCGCGAGCTTGACGTTCGGCGCGGCGCGACGCCGAACGTCGATGGATCCTGGCCCCGCGGGGTAGAAATCGACGTTCGGCGAGGGCGCGGGCTGCGCGCAGCGGCCGCGGGCCGCGCGCAGCGGCCGCGGGCTGCGCGCGAGGGCGCGGACTGCGCCCGGCGAGGGCGCGGGCCGCGCGGTGGGCGCACGAAGTCCGCGGGAAGGACGCGGTCCGCGGCGGGCGCGCAGGATCCGCTCGCGCGCCGGACGCGACGCTACCCGCGGCGCTCGCGGTAGTAGCGGATCAGCGCGTTCGTCGAGGAATCGTGGTCGAGCTTCGGCTCGGCGTCGGCGGTGAGCTCGCCGATGATGTCGACGGCGAGCTTCTTTCCGAGCTCGACCCCCCACTGGTCGAACGAATCGATGCCCCAGATCGATCCCTGGGTGAAGACCGAGTGCTCGTAGAGAGCGACGAGCTTGCCGAGCGTCGCGGGATCGAGGCGATCGGCGATCAGCACGCTGGTCGGGCGGTTGCCGTCGAACGTCTTGTGCGGGATGAGCCGCTCGTCCGTCCCCTCGGCGCGGACCTCCTCGGCGGTCTTGCCGAAGGCGAGCGCCTCGGCCTGCGCGAAGACGTTGGCGGCGAGCAGGTCGTGGTGGTCGCCGAGCGGGTTCAGCGGCCGCGCGAAGAAGATCAGGTCGGCGGGGATCAGGTGCGTCCCCTGGTGCACCAGCTGGTAGAAGGAGTGCTGGCCGTTGGTTCCCGGCTCGCCCCAGAAGATCGGGCCGGTCGGGTACTCGACAAGGGCGCCGTCGAGGCGCACGTGCTTGCCGTTGGACTCCATCGTCAGCTGCTGCAGGTAGGCGGGGAAGCGCTCGAGGTACTGCTCGTAGGGGAAGACGGCGATCGTCTCGACGCCGAAGAAGTCGGCGTACCAGACGTTGAGCAGGCCCATCAGCGCCGGCAGGCTCTGCCCGAACGGCGCCTCGCGGAAGTGCTCGTCGATCGCGTGGAAGCCGGCCAGCATCTCGGCGAAGCGGCCCGGGCCGATCGCCAGCATCGTCGTCAACCCGATCGCCGAGTCCATCGAGTAGCGGCCGCCGACCCAGTCCCAGAAGCCGAACATGTTGGCGGTGTCGATCCCGAACCGCGACACCTCCTCGGCGTTGGTCGAGAGCGCGACGAAGTGCTTGGCGACCGCGGCCTCGTCGCCGAGCGCCGCCAGCGACCAGTCGCGGGCCGAGCGCGCGTTGGTCATCGTCTCCAGCGTCGTGAACGTCTTCGAGGCGACCACGAACAGCGTCTCGGCCGGATCGAGGTCGCGCGTCTTCTCGACGAAGTCGGTCGCATCGACGTTGGAGACGAAGCGGATCTCCAGCTCGCGGTCGGAGTAGTGGCGCAGCGCCCGGTGCGCCATCACCGGGCCGAGATCGGAGCCGCCGATGCCGATGTTGACGATGTTGCGGATCGGCTCGCCGGTGTAGCCGCGCCACTCGCCGCCGCGGACCCGCTCGCAGAAGGCGGCCATCCGGTCGAGCACCTCGTGGACATCGCGGACGACGTCGCGGCCATCGACGATCAGCGAGCGCGAGCGCGGCATCCGCAGCGCCACGTGCAGCACCGCGCGGTCCTCGGTGACGTTGATGCGCTCGCCGGCGAACATCGCGTCGCGGCGCGCGGCCACCCCCGCCTCGGTCGCCAGCTTGACCAGCAGCAGCAGCGTCTCGTCTGTGATCCGGTGCTTGGAGAAGTCGAGCCGCAGCCCGCAGGCCTCGGCGACCAGCCGCTCGCCGCGGGCGGGGTCGGCGGCGAACAGGTCGCGGAGGTGGGATTCGCCGATCGCTTCGTGGTGGCGCTCGAGCTCCGCCCAGGCGGGCAGCGAGCGGGGATCGGCCGTCGGCGGGATCTCGGTCACGGCGGGCTGCACTCTATGCCGTCGGTCGCCACGTTCGGCGCGATCGGGCCGGCATGAAGCGCGCTACCCGGCGGCGACCGCCTTGCTCTTCTCGTCGATCCGCTCGAGCAGCGAGTGCCAGCTCTTGACGAACTTCTCCGCGCCCTCGTCCTGGAGCTGCCGCGCGAGCGCCCCGAGATCGACGCCGGCGGCCTCGAACTCGGCGAGGACGTCGGCGTAGTCGCCGCCGTCGGCGGCAACGATGTCGCCGATCCCGTCCGCCTCGGCGAGCGCGTGCAGGGTCGTCTCGGGCATCGTGTCGATCGACAGCGGCGCCACGAACGCGTCGACGTAGGTCGTCTTCGGCAGCGCCGGGTCCTTGGTCCCGGTCGAGGCGAACAGGTAGCGCTGCGGCCGCGCGCCCTCGTTTGCGAGCCGCAGCCAGCGGTCGGACTCGAGCAGCCGCCGGTAGGCGACGTAGCCGTCGATGCCGACCGCGATCCCGAGCCGGTTGTGCAGCTCCTCGTCGACCTGCTCGTTGACCGCGACGTCCCAGCGGCTCACGAACAGCGAGCCGACCGAGGCGACGTCGGGGTCGAGCCCCTCGGCGATCCGGCGCTCGATCCCGCGCATGTAGGCCTCGGCCTGGGCGACGTACTGGTCGGCGTCGAACAGCAGCGTGACGTTGATCGGGGTGCCGTTGTAGATCGACTCCTCGATCGCCTTCAGGCCCTCCTTCGTACCCGGGATCTTGATGAACAGGTTCTCGCGCTCGCCCGCCGCGTGCAGCTTCGCCGCCTCGGCCGCGGTGCCGGCGGCGTCGTGGGCGAGCAGCGGCGAGACCTCGAGCGAGGCCCAGCCGTCGACGCCGGCGCTGCGGCGGTGGGCGTCGGCGAAGATGTCGCAGGCGCCGCGCAGGTCGCTGAGCGCGAGCTCGAAGAACAGCTCCTCGCCGCTCTTGCCCGCCGCCAGCAGCTCCGCCGCCTGCTCGTCGTAGGCGTCGCCCTCGGCCAGCGCCTTGTCGAATATCGTCGGGTTCGAGGTCAGGCCGGTCAGGTTGAGGTCGCGGACGTAACCCGCGATCGTGCCGTCGTTGACGGCGTCGCGGGTGATGTTGTCGAGCCAGATGCTCTGGCCGGCATCTCGGAGTTGCTGGGTCGGTTTCATCTCGCTCCTTCTCGGTTCATTCGTCGGCTTGGTTTCCGTTACCCGGCTCCGGCAGCCGCCACCGCCAGGGCGCGATCAGCTCATCGGCCGCGGCCGGCCCCCACGAGCCCTTCGCGTAGGGATGGAGCTCGGGCGGGTGATCGAGCAGGTCGCCGCTGATCGCCCACAGCCGCTCGACCCCCTCGGCGCTGGTGAACAGGGTGGCGTCGCCGATCATCGCGTCGTGGATCAGCCGCTCGTAGGCCTCGAGCTGGTTGTCGGCGCAGAACGACTGGTCGTAGTTGAAGGTCATCCGGGCCGGGCCGAGCTCCATCGTCGCGCCCGGCACCTTCGCCTGGAAGTCGGCGGTGATCGAGCCCGGCTCGGTCAGCTCGAAGACGAGCTGGTTGGCGCCGTGGTGCTGGACCTCGTTCGGGAACATCAGCATCGGCGGCTCGTGGAAGTCGAGCGCGACGAGGTGGCGCGACTCGGCCAGCGCCTTGCCGGTGCGCAGGTAGAAGGGAACGCCGGCCCAGCGCCAGTTGTCGATCTCGACCTCGACCGCGACGAAGGTCTCGGTGTCCGAGCTCGGCGCGACCCCGGGCTCGTCGCGGTAGCCCTCGTACTGGCCGCGCACGACCCGGTCCGGCGAGATCATCCGGTAGGCCTGCATCACCTTGTCCTTCTCGAGCCGCAGCGCGCGCGCCGTCAGCGCCGTCGGCGGCTCCATCGCGATGAAGCTGAGCAGCTGCAGGAGGTGGGTTACGACCATGTCGCGGTAGGCGCCGGTGCCCTCGTAGAAGCCCGAGCGGGTGCCGACCAGCAGCGTCTCCGGCACGTCGATCTGGATGAACTCGACGAAGTTGCGGTTCCACAGCGGCTCGTAGAGGCCGTTGGCGAAGCGCAGCGCGAGGATGTTCTGGACCGCCTCCTTGCCGAGGAAGTGATCGATCCGGAAGATCTGGGAGTCGTCGAACTCGGCGTGCAGGGTCGCGTTCAGCGCGACCGCGGAGTCGTGGTCGTGGCCGAACGGCTTCTCGAGGATCACCCGCGCCTCCTCGCCGGTCAGCGCGAGCGCGCCGAGCGTCCTGACGATCGCGCCGAACGCCGCCGGCGGCACCGCCAGGTAGTGCAGCAGCCGCGCCCCCTTGACCGCGGACCGGGCCGCGGCGATCGCCTGCCCGAGCGCGTCCGGGCCGGCCTCGAGCGGCACGTAGCTGATCTTCTCGGCGAAGGCGTCGAAGCCGTCGTCGGTGACCGGGAAGCGGCCGTGCTGCTCGAGCGCGTCGCGGACGTGGTCGCGGAAGCCGTCGGCGGCGTCGTAGGTGGTGTCGGCGTTGCCGACGATCCGGTAGTTGCGCGGCATCAGCCCCGCCTGCTCGAGGTGGAAGAAGCCGGGCAGCAGCTTGCGGGCGGCGAGGTCGCCGGAGGCGCCGAACAGGACGATGACGTGATCGTCGGGGCGCTCGCCGGCGGGAGCGTCGGGGGCCGCCCGTGGCGCCACCGTCGTCGCCGTCGCCGGGTTCATGCGCCGCCGCCCGCGGCCGGCTTCTCGTCGTGACCGCCGAACTGCTTGCGCATCGCCGACAGCAGCTTGTCGGCGAACTCGTCCTCGCCGCGCGAGGCGAACCGCTCGTACAGCGCCGTCGTCAGCACCGGCGCCGGCACGCCCTCGTCGATCGCCGCGTGCACCGTCCAGCGGCCCTCGCCGGAGTCGGAGACGCGGCCGCCGAAGCCCTCCAGGGTCGGCGACTCGACCAGCGCCGCCGCGGTCAGGTCGAGCAGCCAGGAGGCGATCACCGAGCCACGGCGCCAGACCTCGGCAACCTCGGCGGTGTCGATGTCGTAGGGGTAGTACTGGGGATCGTGCAGCGGCGCCGTCTCGGCGTCGACCTCGGCCTGGCGGGCGCCGATGTCGGCGTTGGCGATCACGTTCAGGCCCTCCGCGTAGGCGGCCATCACCCCGTACTCGACGCCGTTGTGGACCATCTTCACGAAGTGGCCGGCGCCGGTCGGGCCGCAGTGCAGATAGCCGTTCTCGGACGGGGTCGGCTCGCCGTCGCGCCCCGGG
>CAZCFA010000110.1:0-5179 GCA_964497825.1 uncultured Conexibacter sp. | reverse complement strand
CGACGACGAGGTCCAGCAGATGGTCGGCGACGCCGAGGCGCACGCCGACGAGGACCGCAAGGCGAAGGAGCTGGCCGAGGCCCGCAACGTCGCCGAGCAGGCCGCCTACCAGGGCGAGAAGCAGATCAGCGAGCTCGGCGAGCAGGTCGACGAAGACGCGAAGGCGAAGATCAGCTCGGCGCTCGACGACCTCAAGGGCGTCCTCAACTCGGCCGACGTCGACGAGATCAAGGCGAAGACGGCGGCGCTCGAGGCGGCCTTCCACGAGGTCTCCGAGCAGATCTACGCCAACGCCCAGGCGCAGGCCCAGGCGGCGGGCGCCGACGGCGGCGGCAACGGTGGCGATCCGAGCGCCGAGGCGGACGAGGAGGTCGTCGACGCCGAGGTCGTCGAGGACGAGAAGTGACCGCGGAACGGCCGACTGCCGAGAACCCGCGCGCCGAGGAGGCGGCCGTGGCCGCCTCCTCCGGCGCCGGGACGCCTGACGCCGAGACCGAGGCGGTCGAGGCCGAGGTCGTCGACGCGGAGGAGGCGCCCGACGCCGAGGTCGTCGAGGAGGACGAGGCACTGGACGCCGAGGTCGTCGACGAAGGCGGGGACGCGGCCGGCGAGCCGGAGCCGGCGGCGGCCGATCCGCTCGCCGAGGCGCGGCGCGAGCGCGATGAGTACCTCGACCTCGCGCAGCGGACCCGGGCCGACTTCGAGAACTACAAGCGGCGCGCGGCGACGCAGGCGAACGAGGCAGAGCGGCGCGGCCGCGCCGCGCTCGCCCGCAACCTGCTGCCGGTGATCGACAACCTGCAGCGGGCGCTGGCAGCGGCCGGCGGCGACCACGCCGACGGCCTCGCCAAGGGGGTGGCGCTCGTCCACGACGAGCTCCGCGGCGCGCTCGAGCGCAGCGGCGTCGTCGCCTTCGATCCGGTCGGCACGCGGTTCGACCCCAACCAGCACGAGGCGATCTCAACCGCGCCCGCCGACGGCGTCGAGGCCGGCACCGTGCTCGAGACGCTCGAGCTCGGCTACCGCGTCGACGACGAGGTGATCCGGGCCGCGCGGGTCGTAGTCAGCGGTTAGGGGCGCGCGATGGCGAACCGCGACCCATACAACGTCCTCGGCGTCGACAAGAAGGCGTCCGACGAGGAGATCAAGCGCGCCTACCGCAAGCTGGCGCGCGAGTACCACCCCGACCGCAACCCCGACGACCCGCGGGCCGAGGAGCGCTTCAAGGAGATCGGTCAGGCCTACGACACGCTCAAGGACCCCGAGAAGCGCAAGGCCTACGACGCCGGCGGCATGTTCGGCTTCGGCCGCGGCGGCGGCGCCGGCGGCCAAGCCGGGTTCAACGTCGGCGACGTCGGCGACATCTTCTCGAGCCTGTTCGGCCGCGGCCGCGGCGGCCCCGAGGCGCAGGCGGGTCGCGATCTCGAGACCGAGGTCAGGCTCAGCTTCGAGCAGGCGATGGAGGGCGTCCAGCTCCCGATCGAGCTCAGCAAGCAGTCGCGCTGCGCGACCTGCGGCGGCGACGGTGCCGCCCCGGGGACGCGACCGGTCGTCTGCCCGCGCTGCGAGGGCCGCGGCGTCGACGCCCAGAGCCAGGGCTTCTTCTCGATCTCCCAACCCTGCCCGCAGTGCGGTGGCCGCGGCCAGATCGTCGAGAGCCCCTGTCCCGACTGCCAGGGCAGCGGCGTCACCCGGCAGCGCAAGCGCTACCGGGTCAACGTGCCGGCCGGGGTCAAGGACGGGACCAGGATCCGGCTCGCCGGCAAGGGCGAGGACGGGCCGCTGGGCGGGCCGCCCGGCGACCTGTTCGTGACGACCCGCGTCGCGCCCTCGCCGGTGTTCGCGCGCCGCGCCGACGGCGACCTCGAGGTCGAGGTGCCGATCACGATCGCCGAGGCGATCGGCGGCGCCGACGTCGAGGTGCCGACGCTGCGCGGGACGAAGCGGATCCGGGTCGCGCCCGGCACCCAGCACGGGACGCTGCAGCGGCTCCGCGGCGAGGGCCCGCCGCGAACCAAGGGCAGCGGCCGCGGCGACATCTACTACCGGCTCAAGATCGAGATCCCGACCGAGCTCGACCGCAAGCAGCGCGAGGCGCTGGACGAGCTCTCGCGCACGCTCAACGGCGCCGACCCGCGCGAGCGCATCCTCCGCGACGCCCGCCGCCGCGCCGGTTCCGCCGACCGGTCGGAGAAGGTGAAGGCGCGATGAGCGCGCCCCGTCGTAGCCGCGCCCGCGTGGTCCGGACGACGACGGTCGAGACCGAGATCGACCGCGATCGCGGCGTCTTCATGATCTCGGTCGCGGCCGAGCTCGCCGAGATGCACCCGCAGACGCTGCGGATGTACGAGGCGCGCGGCCTGATCCGGCCGAAGCGCTCACCGAAGAACACGCGCCTGTACTCGCACGAGGACGTCGAGCGGCTGCGCCGGATCCAGGCGATGACCGGCGAGCAGGGACTCAACCTCGCCGGCGTCGAGACCGTGCTCGAGCTCGAGGACCGGCTCGAGGAGATGCGCGCGGAGCTGCGCGCGATGCGCGAGCGGACCGCGCAGATGGAGCGCCGGATGGCGGCCGAGGTCGAGCGGGCACGGCGCTCGCTCGGCGCCGAGCTCGTTCCCTACGGCGCCTACGAGTCGAACGACATCCCCGCGACGACCGTGCGGATCCCGATCGAGGACCGCGGAACCGACTGACCCCGCAGCGGCCGCCTACTCGCAGCCGCTGACCCGGTCCCTGCGCTTGGCGTCGCAACGGTCGCGGCCGGGCCCGCCGCTGAGCCGGTCCCCCCCGGGGCCGCCCTTGAGCGCGTCGTTGCCGCCGCCGCCCTTGATCCTGTCGCCGCCGGGACCGCCCTTGAGCGCGTCGTTGCCGCCGCCGCCCTTGAGCCGGTCGCGACCGCCGCCGCCGCGCACGCTGTCATCGCCGCCGCCGCCGCTGACCCTGTCGCGACCGCCGCCGGCGCAGACCGAGTCGTTGCCGCCGCCGCCCTTGATCCTGTCGCCGCCGCCGCTGCCGACGATCACGTCGTCCCCGGACGTGCCGCGCGTGGGCACGCCCGCGACGGCGACGATCGTCGCCGCGGCGCCGCCGCACATCGGCGGGTTCCCGGGGGCCGCCGGCGGCGGCGCCGGAGACGGCTCGGGCGGCGCCGCGGGGATCGGGCTGAGCTCGGTGATCGCGTCGTCGCTGACGATCTTGTTGCCGGCGAGCTGGGGGCCGAAGTTCGGGTTGCCGGTGAGGAAGCCACCCGAGGTGACGTAGGCGTCGCGGCCGTCGGGGCTGAGCTCGATCGAGGTCGGCGCGTCGAGCGGCACCGCGTTCTGGCAGACGGCGGCGAGCAGGTCGGTTCCCGGCAGCAGGTGGCGCGGGTCGACCGTGCAGCCGGTCGGCGGCGCGTCCTGGGTCAGGGTCCCGTCGGCCGCGCGCTCGTAGGAGCCGACGCTGTGGAACAGCGAGCTGACGTAGGCGTCCTTGCCGTCGGGGCTGAACGCGACCTCCGAGGGCAGGATCAGGCCGAACGCGCTGAGCGAGCACTGCGCGGTCGGGTCGAGCCCACCGGCCGGCAGCCCGAGCTGCTGCAGGCAGGGCGGCGTGAGCTGGCTCAGGTCGGCGTTGAACTGCGCCAGCTCGCCCGGTCCGGGCCCGTTGACCCCGCTCGGCGGGAAGACGTTGAGCGAGCTGACGTAGAAGTTGTCGCTGTCGGGGCTGACGTTGACCCGGTAGGGGTTCAGGAGCCCGATCCGGTGCGTGCAGGTGGTGCCGGGTTGGACCGGGTCGCGCTCGTCGTCGACGCAGCCGCCCGGGGGAGCGGGCTGGGTCAGCGCGTTGCTGCTGCCACGGTCGAAGATCGCAACCGAGCCGGGCTCGTCCGCGGCGCCGACGATCGTGATCCCGGCGACCACGGTCGCCGCCTGCTCGAGTCCGAGCGCGGCGGCGTAGACGCGGTCGCCGTCGGGGCTGAACTCGACGTCGAGCGGGTATCCCATCCCGTTCGCCGGGCCGCCGGTGTCGACCCCGAGCTGGTCGATGCAGGCGGCGGTCAGCGAGATCGGAGCGGCGTTGGCGGGGAAGATCGACCGCGGGCTGGCGAAGCACTCGCGCGGCGTCAGCGCGCCGGTGCTCTCGTTGCGGTCCCAGTTGGTGACCGCGCTCGGCAGGAAGCTGGTCGTGACGACGCTCTCACCGTCGGGGCTGACCTCGACGTCGGAGGCGGTGCTGAGCGGGACGTTGCGGTCGGGGGCGGCGCCGCCCGGGAAGATCGCGTTCGAGCAGCCGCTCGGCGGCGGCGTCGGCGCCAGCAGGATGTTGACCAGCACCGAGCCGGAGTCGCAATCGGTCTCGGTCAGGGCACCGCTGCCGGCGTCGCGGTCGAAGGTCGTGAGCTGGCCCGAGATCACCGGCGGCGTCACCGAGGGATCGAGCTGGAAGGTGGTCACGTAGACGTTCTCGCCGTCGCGGCTGATCGCGAGCGCGGTCGGTCCCTCGAGCCCGTGCGCCTGGGCGCAGCCGTCGATCGGGGCGCCGTCCCAGGCAATGCAGCCGTCGGCCCCGTCGAGCTGGGTCAGCTCGCCGCTCTCGGCGTCGCGGCTGAAGATCGCGATCGAGTTGCTCGAGTAGGCCGCGGCGTAGGCAAACCTGCCGTCGGGGCTGACCTCGACGTCGGTCGCGTCCTCGATCCCCCGGGCGAGCTTGCAGGTGCCATTCGGGACCAGCGACGAGGGGTCGGTGACGCATCCGGCCTTGCCGTCCGGCTTCCGCAGCGGCTCGGCGTTGGCAGCGGCGGGGGCGATCAGCAACGCCGCGGCGATCGCGGCCGTCGCCAGGAGTGTCCTACCCATGTGCGGAAAGGTACGCGAAAACGCGTCCCCTTGCATTGTCCGCTGTTTCATCGCTTGATGTCGTGATCGCCCAGCCCGGGCCGGCGGCCGGCGGTTCCGGCGGCGACGGCCGCGATCCAGGCTCCGGGAGCCGAAGCAGCGGCCGCGGGGCCGGCGAGCCGCGAGATCCGGCACTCAGGGTGCCGCAATCTGCGGCTCGATGCGAAAGCCCGGGGCCTGGCCGGGCGGGCGAGTGGCGATCCGCGGCTCGCACCCGAGCGGCGGCCGGCGGGTTCGGCGGCCGGGCGGTTCCGGCGGCGACGGCCGCGATCCAGGCTCCGGGAGCCGAAGCAGCGGCC
>CAZCFA010000109.1:0-5279 GCA_964497825.1 uncultured Conexibacter sp. | reverse complement strand
CGCCACGCTCAGCAGCCGAGCTTCTTCGCCGCGTCGCGGAGGTTCTTGACGGTGCTGGTCGGCTTCTTGTCGCTGCCGTCGAGCTTCTGGCCGCGGCGGTTGATCCAGATCACCGGCACCCGCATCTTCGTCAGCGGCTCGACGTCGGTGTAGTGGCCGCTGGTGATGTGGACCCAGCCCTTCTTCTTGCCGATCCGCCGCGCGCACTCCTTGAAGTGGGCGGGCTCGGGCTTGTAGGAGCGGACCTGCTGGGCGGTGACGACGAGGTCGAGCTCGGTCCGCAGGTGGCGGCGGGAGACGCCGAGCAGCTTGTCGTCGATGTTGGAGATGATCCCGACGTTGTACTTCTGCTTGAGCCGGTCCATCGCCGCGTTGGCCTCGCGGAACGGCTGCCAGTCGCCGATCGAGTCGGGCAGGAACTGGGCCCGCGACGGCTCCAGCGTCCAGCCGACCTCCTCCGCCGTCTTCACCGCCGCCCGCCGCAGCACCTCGGCGTAGAGCTCGTAGGAGCCGCCCATCACCTCGTACTGGAGCTCGTAGAAGCGCGGCAGCATCGACTTCATGTCGATCGTCAGCCCATCCTCGGCGGCCTCGCGCTCGAACGCCTCGCCGATCCCCTTGTCCCAGTCGATCAGGGTGCCGTAGCAGTCCACGGTCACCCATTCGATCTCGCTGCGCTTCGGTAGGGGCATGAGGGCGCGCCATTATGCCAGCCGCCGCCGTTCGGGCCGCGGCGCCTCCCGCTCAGCGCCCCTCGCCGCCGAGCCCCCCGTCCTTGAGCAGCAGCTTGATGAAGCTGCCGGCCTCGATGTTGCGCGTCTGCGGCGTCCGCAGCGGCTGCTTGAGACGGACCGTGTAGACGTTGCGCCGGCCCTCGCGCTTGCGGCTCAGGTAGCCCTCGTCGACGAGCTCGGTGACGATCCGCTGCGCCGCCCGCTCGGTGATGTCGAGGGTCGCGGCGATGTCCCGCAGCCGCACGGTCGGATCCTGCGTGATGACCATCAGCACGCGAGCGTGGTTGGTGATGAATGTCCAGGTGCTCATTCCCGTTCCAGCCTTTCCAGTTGCACACCCTGCTTTACGCCCAATGCGAAAACCTATGTGCTGATACCCGAACGCTCACGCGGGCAATCGCCACTTCGGCCGGGCCGATCGATTCGGATACATTGCCCGGCGTCCCGGAACCCGGGTCGGCTGAGATGGATCTCCTCGAATACCAAGGCAAGCAGCTGTTCGCGCGCGCCGGCGTCGCGGTGCCGCGCGGCGAGCCCGCGACCGATGTCGACGGCGCCGTCGCGGCGGCCGAGCGGGTCGGCTTCCCCTGCGTGATCAAGGCCCAGGTGCAGATCGGCGGCCGCGGCAAGGCGGGCGGGATCAAGCTCGCCAAGGACGCCGAGGAGGCGCGCACCCACGCCGGCGCGATCATCGGCATGGACATCCGCGGGCCGCGCGGCGAGGGCCCGTTCCGGGTGCGCGAGGTCTGGGTCGAGGAGGCGTCGGATATCGACGCCGAGTACTACGCCTCGATCATCCTCGACCGCTCGGCCAAGCGGGCGCTGGCGATCCTCTCGCGGATGGGCGGCATGAACGTCGAGGAGATCGCCGACAGCGATCCCGACGCGCTCGTCCAGCGCCACATCGACCCGCGCGCCGGACTCTCGCGGGACGACGCCGCCGCGCTCGCCGTCGACGCCGGGATCGACGAGGACGTCGTCGACGGGGTCGCCGCGATCCTCGTCAAGCTCGCCGAGGCGTTCGACGACAACGACGCGACGCTGATCGAGGTCAACCCGCTGATCGTCACCGGCGCGCGCGAGGTGGTCGCGCTCGACGCCAAGGTCACGGTCGACAACTCGGCGCTGTTCCGGCACGAGGAGATCGCGGCGCTCGAGAACCCCTCCGACGACGACCCCCAGGAGCGGATGGCGAAGGAGCGGGGCCTGACCTACGTCAAGCTCGACGGCAACGTCGGCATCCTCGGCAACGGCGCCGGCCTCTGCATGTCGACGCTCGACGTCGTCGCCAACGCCGGCGGCGCCCCGGCCAACTTCCTCGACGCCGGCGGCGGCTCGAAGGCCGACGCGATCGTCGATGCGCTCGAGGTGATCACCTCCGACCCGAAGGTGACCGCGGTGCTGTTCAACATCTTCGGCGGGATCACCCGCTGCGACGAGGTCGCCAAGGGCATCATCGAGGCCTACTCGCGGGTCGAGATGAAGGTGCCGCTCGTCGTCCGCCTCGACGGCACCAACTCCGAGCAGGGGCTGCGGATGCTGCGCGAGGCGGACCTCGACGGCCTCGAGGTCAACCCGACGATGCTCGGCGCCGCCGAGCGCGTCGTCGAGCTCGCGCGGGGCGGCGGCTGATGGCGATCATCGTCGGCACCGAGACGAAGCTCGTCGTCAGCGGCCTGACCGGCCGCGAGGGCTCCTTCCACGGCCTCCGCAACCGCGACTACGGCACCGACCTGGTCGCCGGCGTCACCCCGAAGAAGGGCGGCCAGGAGGTCGACGGGGTGCCGATCTTCGACACGATCAAGGAGGCGGTCGACGAGCGCGGCGCCAACACCTCGATGATCTTCGTACCGGCCCGCTTCGCCGCCGCCGCGATCGACGAGGCGGTCGACGCCGGGATCGGGACGATCGTCGCGATCACCGAGGGGATCCCGGTCCACGACATGCTCCGGACCTACTGGAAGGTCAAGGACGCGGGCGTGCGGCTGATCGGTCCCAACTGCCCCGGCGCGCTCTCGCCCGGCAAGGCCAACGTCGGCATCATCCCCGCCCAGTTCTTCGAGCGCGGCTCGATCGGCGTCGTCTCGAAGTCGGGCACGCTGACCTACCAGATCGGCAACGAGCTCAAGCAGGCCGGGCTCGGCAACTCCTCGATCGTCGGCATCGGCGGCGACCCGATCGTCGGCTCCGACTTCATCGACATCCTCGAGCTCTACGAGAACGACGACGAGACCGAGCTGATCGTGCTCGTCGGCGAGATCGGCGGCGACGCCGAGGAGCGCGCCGCCGACTACATCGCCGAGCACGTGACCAAGCCGGTCGTCGCCTACATCGCCGGCTTCACCGCGCCGCCCGGCAAGCAGATGGGCCACGCGGGAGCGATCATCTCCGGCTCATCGGGCACCGCCGAGGCGAAGAAGAAGGCGTTCGAGGCGCGGGGCGTCGAGGTCGGGCGCAGCCCCAGCGAGGCGGCCGCGATCGCCGCCGCCGCGCTCGGTTCCTGAGCGCGGCGATGCCCGGCGCCGGGCTGACCTGGCTCGACCGGCTCGACCGCTCCCAGGCCGGCCAGCTCGTCGCGCTGTTCGATCGCGAGTGGTGGACGACGGGGCGCGACCTCGCCGGGGTCGAGCGGATGCTCGCCGGCTCGGCCGAGGTCGTCGGCGTCCTCGACGGCGCCGAGCTCGTCGCCTTCGGCCGCTCGTTCGCCGACGGCGTCTATATGGCCTCGATCAACGACGTGATCGTCAGCGAGCGGCGCCGCGGCGAGGGGCTCGGGACCGCGGTCGTCGAGGAGCTCCTGCGGCGCCCCGCCGTCGCCGGCGCCGAGCTCGTCACCCTGCACTGCCTGGCGGAGATGATCCCCTACTACGAGCGGCTCGGCTTCAGCAAGACCGACCCGCGCCTGCACCGGATGGAGATCAGGCGCCGGCCCGGCGGCGGGCCGCTTTCTATACTCGCCCGCCGATGACCGAGATGATCTCCTTCGCCCGCGGCGCGCCCAGCGCCGACCTGCTTCCCGCCGACGCCGTCCGCGAGGCCGCCGCGCGGGCGCTGGAGACCGACGCCACCCGGGCTCTCTCCTACGGGACCGGCATCGGTCACCCGGAGCTCTGCGCCTGGATCGCCGAGCGCCACGGCGGCATCGATCCGGCCCGGGTGATGGTCACCAACGGCTCGCTCGAGGCGGGCTGGTTCTTGTTCAGCTCGCTCGCCGGCCCCGGTGAGGAGGTCATCGTCGAGCAGCCCTCCTACGACCGCACGCTGCTGATGCTCGCGAAGCTCGGCAGCGACCGGATCGGCGTTCCGCTCGAGGCCGACGGCGTCGACGTCGACGCGATCGAGCAGGCGCTCGCCGCCGGCCGCCGGCCGAAGCTCATCCACGTCATTCCAAACTTCCACAACCCGGCCGGCTGCACGCTGTCGGAGGCCAAGCGCCGCCGCCTCGTCGAGCTCGCGGCCGAGCACGGCTTCGTGATCTTCGAGGACGACCCCTACCGCGAGATCCGCTTCGGCGATGCCGAGCCGCTGCCGACGATGCTGTCGCTCGCCGAGGGCACCGAGGCGAAGGTCGTCCACGCCTCGTCGTTCTCGAAGACGGTCAGCCCCGGCGTCCGCGTCGGCTACCTGATCGGCCCCGAGGCCGAGATCGCCGCCCTCGCCCGGGGCGCCGGCGAGACCTACATCTCGCCGAACATGCTCGCCGAGTCGATCGTCCTCGAGCTTTGCCGCTCGGGCGCGCTCGACGACAACATCGCCACGGTCAACGCCGCCCTGGCGGAGCGCCGCGACGCGGTCGTCCGCGAGCTCGGCTCGCAGATCCCCGAGGCCGAGTTCGTCACCCCCGCCGGCGGCTACTTCCTCTGGCTCGACCTCGCCGCCGGCACCGATGCCGCGGCCCTGGTCGCGCCCGCCAAGCAGGCCGGCGTCGCCTTCGTCGCCGGCCCCGACTTCATGCTCGAGGGCGGCAGCAACAGCCTGCGGCTGTCGTTCGCCGGCGTGCCCCCCGCCGACGTCCCCGAGGGCATCGGCCGGATCGCGCGGACGCTGGCGGGCGCCCGGGCCTGAGCCCGGAGCGACCTGCCGGCGCCCCGCGCCTGCCGGCCGTCCGCAGCGCGCTGCGGGCACCCGCCGCCGTACCGCCCGCGGCTCAACACCCGCCGTACGGCCGCCGAGCCGCGGATTCCGGCAACCTGGCGGCCGCAATCTGCGGCTCGCCGCCGCAGCGCCGGTCGCCGCCAAGCCGCCACGGCTCCGCGGAGCGGGTGCCTCGCATCGCCTCGCAGTTATCCCGCATTGCCACGCGCCGCCGGCCGTCCGCAGTGCGCTGCCGCAGCGCCCCCGCGCGAGCCGTTCATATTCCAAGTACCGCCGTCCGGCCGCCGAGCCGCGGATTCCGGCAACCTGGCGGCCGCAATCTGCGGCTCGCCGCCGCAGCGCCGGTCGCCGCCAAGCCGCCACCGGACGCGGAGCGTCCGTCTCGCGTCGCTACGCAGCGCCGGTCGAAGGCGGCAATTCTTAGCGAGTGCTGAGAAAAGAATGCAATCG
>CAZCFA010000108.1:2469-5651 GCA_964497825.1 uncultured Conexibacter sp. | reverse complement strand
GGGAGGTCGGATGTGCCGCCGGACTGGAGCCAGCGCGCCGACGCCGGCTTGATCGGGCGCTGCATGCGCGAGCGCGCGCCGGTGCTCGCGATCGACGTCAGGCGTGAGCCCCAGTACCGGCCGATCCCGGCCGGCGAGGAGGTGCGCTCGGAGCTGGCGGTGCCGATCCTCGACGGCGACGCGATCTGGGGGGCGGTCAACCTCGAGGATGCGCGGATCGGGCTGTTCGGTCCCGGCGACGCCCGCCTGGTCGAATCGGTCGCGGCGCAGGTCGGTGGCGCGCTCACCTCGATCCGCCTCTACGAGCAGCTCGACCGCGCCTACCTCGGCACCGCGGAGGCGCTGTCGGCGGCGCTCGAGGCGAAGGACTCCTACACGGCCGAGCACTCGCGGGCGCTCGCCGACAACGCCGTCGCCGTCGGTCAGCTGCTCGGTCTCGGCTGGGACGAGCTGCGGATGCTCCGCTACGCGGCCGTCTTCCACGACATCGGCAAGCTCGCGATCTCGCCGCGCGTGCTCAACAAGCCCGGGCCGCTCGACGCCGCAGAGCGGGACGAGATGCGCCGGCACACGCTGATCGGCGAGCGGATCATCGCCCCGATCGAGTTCCTCGCCCCGATCC
The DNA here is from genome assembly GCA_964497825.1 of uncultured Conexibacter sp. Classification (GTDB taxonomy): domain Bacteria; phylum Actinomycetota; class Thermoleophilia; order Solirubrobacterales; family 70-9; genus RHKX01. The sequence goes on along the minus strand of CAZCFA010000108.1, from coordinate 5,029 downwards.
GGCCGCTGATCCGTTACGCGCACGAGCAGTGGGACGGCAACGGCTACCCGGAGGGGCTGGCCGGCGAGGAGATCCCGCTCGGCGCCCGGATCATCTTCGCCTGCGACGCCTATGACGCGATGACCAGCGACCGGCCCTACCGCGCGGCGCTGTCGCCCGAGCTGGCGCGGCAGGAGCTGCGGCGCGAGTCGGGCACCCAGTTCGACCCCGTCGTCGCCGACGCGCTGCTGATGGTGCTCGAGGGCGGCGGCAGCAGCGGCTCTCCGCCGCCCGACGCGGGCCCGGTCGCGCCGGCGGCCGACCCACGGCCGCGAGACGACGGCTGAGGCGACCGCTCAGACCAGATCCCTGAGCGCCTCGCCGGGGATCCGGGCGACTGCGAGGTCGACGCGGCCGCCCCTGAACGGGACCCCCTCGGCCCGCAGCAGCCGGCGCTGGCGCGCGCCCTTGGCGAGCGAGCCGTCGGCGCGGACGACGCGGTGCCACGGCAGCGCCTCCTCGGCGCTCGTCCGCAGCGCCAGCCCGGCGAGCCGCGGCGCCTCCGGGCAGAGGTCACCGTAGGTTGTCACGAACCCCTCCGGCAGCCGCCGGACCAGCTCCCTGATCCGCTGTTGACGCTCGATGTCGGCGATCGCGCCCACCTCCGTTTCTGCGCTCGCCGTCCTAGGGTGGCAGCGATGGGGATTGCAGAGCAAGTGCCCGGGTCCGACCGCCCGCAGGGCGGCCGATCGCTGTCCGCCGGCGACTTCCGCGGCTACCTGCGGCCCTCCCGCTGCGGCCTGCGGCTGTGGCTGCGCGAGCGCGGCGCCGCGGAGGACCCGCCCGGCCCCTACGCCGAGATCCTGACCGGGCTCGGGCGCGAGCACGAGCGTCGCCACCGCGCCCGCTTCGCCGATGCGATCGAGATCGGCGCGCTGCCGCGCGCGCGACAGCGCGAGGCGACGATCGCGGCCGTCGCCGCGGGCGAGCGGGTGATCTACCAGGGCCGGCTCGAGGCGACGGCGACGATCGACGGGCGCGCGGTCGACGTCGTCGGCCGGCCCGACTTCATGCTGCCCGCCCGCAGCGGATACGCGATCCGCGACTCGAAGCTGAATCGCCGCATCGGCCCCGGGCAGGAGCACGTGCGACTGCAGCTCGAGGCCTACGGCTGGCTCTACGAGCGGACGTTCGGGCGGCCGCCGGTGGCGCTTCAGGTCCACGCCGGCGGCGGCGAGATCATCACGCTCGAGTACGGCGGCGGCGGCGATGCGCTCGCGGTCCTGGCGACGATGCTGCGCTACCGGCTGGCGGCGGCCGAGCCCACCGACGAGCACGTCGGCGTCGCCAAGTGCGGCGCCTGCGGCTTCCGCTCGCGCTGCTGGCCGCGGGCCCGGCGGCGGCTCGACGTCGGCCTGCTGCCGTTCGCCGACCAGGGGCTGATCGACGCGCTTCACCGCGATGGCACCGCGACCCTGCCCGAGTTGGTCGAGCGCTACGACGCCGAGCGGCTGGCGCGGTTCGAGCGTCCCGGCTGGGACGACCGGCCGCGGCCGGTCGGCGATCGGGCCGAGCGGCTGCTGATCAACGCGCGAGCGCTGCTCGAGGGGCGGCCGATCCTGATCCGTCCGCCCGAGATCCCCAAGCACCCGACCTACGTGATGTTCGACCTCGAGGGGATGCCGCCGACGATCGACGAGACCGAGAAGATCTACATCTGGGGGATGCAGCCGTTCGGCACCGAACCGGGGCCGTACCGGGCCGCCGTCGCCGGCTTCGGTCGCCGCGGCGACCGCGACGGCTGGGAGTCGTTCCTGGCCGAGGCGGAGAGGCTGCTCGCCGAGCTCGGCCCGGCGCTGCCGTTCGTGCACTGGGCCGCCTACGAGCGCGGCATGCTCGACCTCTACCTCGAGCGCTACGGCGACCGCGACGGCATCGGCGCGCGCGTCCGCGCCAACCTGCTCGACCTGCTGCCGATCACGCGTGAGGCAGTGGCGGTGCCGCTGAGCGGCTACGGGCTGAAGCGGGTCGAGACGCTGACCGGCTACCGGCGCAGGCTCGAGGGGGCGGGCGGCGAGTGGTCGATGGCCCGCTACATCGAGGCGACCGAGACCGACGACGGCGCCGAGCGCGCCGCGATCGTCGACGAGATCCTCGCCTACAACCGCGAGGACCTGGAGGCGACCTGGGCGGTGCTCGAGTGGCTGCGCGAGCTCGGCCGGCGCGAGCAGCCGCGCTGAGGGCAGCCGAGCGAGCCGGCGCTGCGCGCTGAGCGGCTCCGCGGGCCGGGGCCGCGGCGGCGGCGGGGCCGGCCGGGCCTGGCGCGGCCAGACCGTTGCGGATCGCTTCGCGTGGGGCCATGCGATCCGCGTCAGAAGGCGCGGCCGAGCCTCGGGCGGCGGACGCGCGCGACGCTGCCCTGCCACGCGCGTGCACGGCCGCGACCTGCGACCGTCGCCTGCGCTGAGGCCGGCCGGGGCCTGGCGCGGCCAGACCGTTGCGGATCGCTTCGCGTGGGGCCACGCGATCCGCGTCAGAAGGCGCGGCCGAGCCTCGGGCGGCGGACGCGCGCGACGCGGCC
>CAZCFA010000108.1:0-2369 GCA_964497825.1 uncultured Conexibacter sp. | reverse complement strand
CGCCGGCGACGCCCGATTGCCCTCCGCCGGCGCGATCCCATCGCCGCTCCCCGGGCCGCCGGCGCGCCGGCCGGGGGCCGGTGATAGGTTCGCCGCAAGCACCGGAGGCACGCCGACAGGGAGGATGGGATGACTGGTCGTGGGAGCAGCCGCTTGACGCGTTCGCGCGCGATCGCCTTCGCCGCCTGCGCGGTCGGTCTCGCGGGCGCCGCGGGCGCCGCCTCGGCGACCGGCGGCGGTTCCGAGCACAGCTACGGCGACCGGCTGCCGGACGACGTCGGGTTCGCCCCCGGCGTCAAGCTCGACAAGGACTCCGCCGCGGTCCAGGCGGGCCTGTCACCGCGGCTCGCCGAGCTCGCGCGCGACCGCGTCGCCGCCAAGCCCGAGCAGGAGCAGGCGGACCTGCTCAGCCTTCCCGGCCGCGGGCCCGGCAGCCTGCTGCGCGACGGCGACCGGCTCCTCGTCAACATCCGCGTCGCCTCCACCGCCGGCGAGGTGCTCGATGCGATCCGCGCCGCCGGCGCCGAGATCGTCAGCGTCAACGGCCGCTTCGGGACCGTCGATGCCGCCGTCCTTGCCGACGACCTTCGGGCGCTCGCCGCGGCCAGCGGGGTCGAGTACGTGGGCGAGGACCTTGAGCCGCTGAGCGCCGCGGTCGGCCCCACCCTGCGCCGGTCCGCGGGCGCGGCGTCGAAGCGGCGCAGGAGCTGCCAGGGCGCCGCCACCGCCGAGGGTGACCTGCAGTCGAACAGTGCCGGCGCCCGCCGGCGCTACGGGATGGACGGCTACGGCCAGAAGGTCGGGATCATCTCCGACTCCTACGACGTCGGCCAGGGCTCGATCACCGGGGCGCGGCAGGACGTCCGCTCGGGCGACCTGCCGGGGCGCAAGAACCCGTGCGGCTACGACTCCAAGGTGCAGGTGCTCGCCGAGGGCGCCCCGACCGACATCGACGAGGGCCGGGGGATGGCGCAGATCGTCCACGACATGGCGCCGGGCGCGCGGATCGCCTTCGCCAGCCGCGGTGCCTCCGAGGACGACATGGCGGGCGCCGTCCGCGCGCTCGCCAACGCCGGCTCCGACGTGATCGTCGACGACATCACCTTCTTCGACGAGCCGTTCTTCCAGGAGGGCCCGATCGCCAACGCGGCGACCGAGGTGACGAACCGCGGCATCCCCTACTACTCCTCGGCCGCGAACAGCAACGTGATCGTCGCCGGGCTGCCGGTCGGCTCCTATGAGGCGCCCTCGTTCCGGCCCGGCGGCACCTGCCTGAGCGGCCTCGGCCTGTTCGGCCAGTGCATGGACTTCAACCCCGGTCCCGGCAGCGACGATGTCCGCTACGGCCTCGCGGTCGCCCCCGGCTCGTCGTTCAACGTGATCATGCAGTGGGCGGAGCCGCGCAACGGCGTCGCCACCGACCTCGACCTGCTCGCCTACGACGAGTTCGGCGGCGTGATCAGCGCCGTGTCGGGCAACAACAACATCCAGAGCCAGAAGCCGGTCGAGGTGATGAAGCTCGAGAACCCCTACCCGTTCACGGCGGTCTTCGACATCATCGTCTACCGGGCGTCGGGCGCGGCGACGCCACGGCTGAAGTTCATCTTCGGCCGCGCCCAGCTCGCCGACGTCGAGTACAGGGTCGGGCTCGGCGGCGACGTCGTCGGGCCGACGATCATGGGGCACAACGGCAGCCTCAACTCGATCAGCACGGCCGCGATCGACTGGCAGTCCTCGACCGAGCCGGAGGCGTTCTCCTCCCACGGCCCGACCGTCAACTACTTCGGGCCGGTGAACGGGACGACCCCGGCGGCGCCGCTGGCGGCGCCGCAGGTGCTCCGCAAGCCCGACATCACCGCCACCGACAACGTGCAGACGACGTTCTTCGTGCCGTCCCAGAACGACGTGCCGCGGTTCAGCGGCACCTCGGCGGCGGCGCCGGCGGCGGCGGCGATCGCGGCGCTGCAGCGGCAGGCGAACCCGTCGCTGTCGCCGGCGCAGGTGCTCGCGGCTGAGCAGCAGACGGCGGGAGCGATCGGCGGCTTCGGTCCGCTCGTCGTCGGCGCCGGGCTGATCAACGGTCAGGCGGCCGTCGGCGTCAACCCGCCGCGGCGGCCGAAGACGAAGATCACGAGGAAGCCGGGAAGGACGATCCGCCGCTCGAAGGCGAAGTTCAAGTTCAAGTCGAACATCCCGGCGCGCTTCCAGTGCCGCCTCGGCAAGCGCGGGCGGTTCCGGTCCTGCTCGTCTCCGGTGCGGGTGGTCGGAATCAGGCGCGGCGCCCGGGTCCTGTTCCAGGTCCGCGCCGCCAACGGCAAGGCCAAGGACAAGAGCCCGGCCAAGTACAGGTTCCGGCGCGCGCGCTAGAT
>CAZCFA010000107.1:0-5936 GCA_964497825.1 uncultured Conexibacter sp. | reverse complement strand
CGCGCCGCCGGTGGCGCCGCCCCGTGGCCTCGCCGCGCGACGAATCGGTTGCTAGCGGCAGCGCCGGCTGTCGTGGCACGGGCGCGACGCGCTGGGCGAGTTGACCACGCGATCGGTGGCAAAGTCGACCAGCAGCGCCGGCGGTGGGGCGCCGAGGCGTGGCGCGCCGCCGCGTAGCGCCGACGCGCGGTGCGCACGCGAGCGCGCTCGCGGCGAGCGCGCCCCCGGGGTGCGCGCCGCCGGCGGGCGCCCCAGGCGCGGCCGCCTACGCCCTGCGGACCGAGATCTCGCCCTCCTCGGCGATCGCGGCCGGCTCGCCCTTGCCGGCGAGACGCGCGGCGGCGCCGACGAACTCGCGGAACAGCGGCTCGGGGCGGATCGGGCGCGAGTTGAACTCGGGATGGAACTGCGAGGCGACGAAGAACGGGTGCCCGGGGATCTCGACGATCTCGACCAGCCGCTCGTCCGGCGAGGTGCCGCTCATCACCATGCCCTCGTCCTCGATCCGGCGGCGCAGCATGTTGTTGACCTCGTAGCGGTGCCGGTGGCGCTTGTAGATCACGGCCTCGCCGAAGATCTCGCGCGCCCTGGTGCCGTCGTGCAGCTTCACCGGGTCGGCCCCGAGCCGCATCGTGCCGCCGAGATCGGTGACCTCCTTCTGCTCGGGCAGCAGGTCGACGACCGGGTAGGGCGTCTCGGGGTCGAACTCGGCCGAGTTGGCGCCCTCCATGCCGCAGACGTGGCGGGCGTAGTCGACGACCGCCATCTGCATCCCGAGGCAGATGCCGAGGAACGGGACGCCGTTCTCGCGGGCGAAGCGCGAAGCGGCGACCTTGCCCTCGATCCCGCGCTCGCCGAAGCCGCCCGGGATCAGGATGCCGTCGGCGCCCTCGAGCTCGCCGGTGTCGAGGTCCTCGGAGCTGACCAGGTCGACCTCGACGTCGACGCCGTGATGCCAGCCGCCGTGCTTGAGCGCCTCGATCACCGACTTGTAGGCGTCCTCGAGCTGCACGTACTTGCCGACGAGCGCGATCCGCACGCTGCCGTCGGCGGCGTCGGCGCGGCGGCAGAACTCCTCCCAGTCGGCGAGGTCGGGCGCCGGGGGATCGATCGCGAAGTGCTCGAGGACGAGGTCGTCCATGCCCTCGGCGCGGAACGCGAGCGGCACCTTGTAGGTGTTGTCGACGTCGCGGGCCGAGATCACCGCCGACTCGGGCAGCGACGCGAACAGCGCGATCTTGCGGCGGATCTCGCGGTCGAGCCCGCCCTCGGAGCGGCAGATCACCGCGTGCGGCTGGATCCCGATCCGGCGCAGCTCGTTGACCGAGTGCTGGGTCGGCTTCGTCTTCAGCTCGCCGGCGTGGCCGACGTAGGGAACCAGCGTCAGGTGCAGGAACATCGCCCGCTTCGGCCCGAGGTCGGTGTAGAGCTGGCGGATCGCCTCGAGGAACGGCAGCGACTCGATGTCGCCGACCGTGCCGCCGATCTCGGTGATCACGAAGTCGACCGACTGCGCCTCGGCGACGATCAGGATCCGCTGCTTGATCTCGTCGGTGATGTGGGGGATCACCTGGACGGTGCCGCCGAGGTAGTCGCCGCGGCGCTCGCGGTGGATCACCGTGTTGTAGATCGCGCCGGCGGAGACGCTCGAGGCGCGCGAGGTGTTGTGGTCGGTGAAGCGCTCGTAGTGGCCGAGGTCGAGGTCGGTCTCGGCGCCGTCCTCGGTGACGAACACCTCGCCGTGCTGGAACGGGCTCATCGTCCCCGGGTCGACGTTGATGTAGGGATCGAACTTCTGCAGCTGCACGCGGAAGCCGCGGGCGACGAGCAGGCGGCCGATCGAGGCCGAGGCGATTCCCTTGCCGAGGGCCGAGACGACCCCTCCGGTGACGAAGATGAAGCGGGTCTCTCCTGCGGGGATCCGAACGCTCAAACCGGGTCCCGAGTGTAGTGCGCCCGCTGGCGGAAGCGGCCGCCCGGGACCGCGGCCGCGGCCGCTAATTGCGCTGATCCGGGAGCCGGCCGAGGCGGTCGAGACGGCGCAGCGGCGCGATCCGCTCGATCGCCGCCGAGATCGAGCGGAACTCGCCGTAGATCGTCAGCGCCGCGACCAGGGCGAGCGCGATCAGCCGCGCCCCCTCCCCGAGCGCGACGATCAGCGCCACACCGGCGATCGCGCCGGCGAGGTTGGCGCCGGCGTCGCCGAGCATCGCCCGCTCGCGCAGGGTCAGCGCCGCGCCGGCGAGGACGGGGCCGATGAAGACGCCGAGCAGCTCGAGCGGATAGGCCGTCGTGGCGCCGATGCAGACCGCCGCCAGCAGCAGTACGAGCGCCTTCTCGACCCGTCCCGGTCGCAGGTCGAGCAGGTTGAACAGGTTCGTGGCCAGCAGCAGCAGCGCCAGGTCGGCGAGGTAGCCGGGCCACTCGCGACCGAGCCCCGAGACCGCGAAGGCGGCGAGCCCGAAGGCGCCGGCGGCCTTGATCGCGCCGGTCGACAGGCGCCCGCCGAGCAGCGCTTCGGCGTGCCCGCGCCAGCCCCGGGCGCTGTCGCCGGCGTGGCCGCGGCCGAGCATGTCGTCGAGCAGCCCGAGCATCGCGACGCCGATCACGTACGCGGCCCAGCGCCGCAGGTCGGGCTCGAGCAGGTCGAGATCGGCGCGGTCGTCGAGCACCGCCAGCGGCGCCAGCGCGATCAGCGCGGCCGAGATCGTCAGCGCCCCGAGCGGGAACGCGAGCGCCCGCCCGCGCCAGTTCTCGCGGACGAGGCCGCTGGCGCGCATGTCGGCGCTCCACGGCGGCAGCAGCGCCGCCGCGACCGCGGCCGAGACGATCAGGCCCGCCCAGCTCAACGCCGACCCGTCCCGGCGCTCACGGCGCGAGATCGTCGGGCTGCAGCTCCGGCAGCAGGCTCGAGGCGCCGTCCTTGGTGCCGAAGTCGCCGCGGGCGCCGTCGAGCACGAAGACGGTCGCGACCTTGCCGGCCGGCGATTCGACGTCGTCGACGGTCGCGACGCGGTGGTCGGAGAAGGGGCCGAGCGTGGTCGGGTCGGTGCTCGTCCGCTCGACGCCGACGCTGCCCACCGCGCCCGCCCGGGCGCCCTCGATGATGCCGCCCTCGAGCGCGTCGTAGAGCGCCTGCCGCTTGGGGCCGAGGTCCTGCGCCGGGTTGCGGATCAGGACCAGGTGGGTGACCCCGTCGAGCGATCCGTTGAAGCGGGTGAACAGCTCGCGCTTGACGCGGTCGACGAGCGCGCCGCCGCCGGCGAGCTGGGCGCCGATCGCGCGGCCCAGGCGCTCGACCTGATCGCGGTTGCGGCGCCCGTTCTTGAACCGGCCGCCGGCGGCGCCGGCGAGCGCCGCGACGTCGAGCGGCAGCTCGATCGAGGACACCGAGGCGAGCTCGGCCCCGGCCTGCTGGGCGGCCTCGCTGGCGTCCTCGGCGGTCGCGTCGACGGCATCGTCGGGAACGTCGCCGAGCTCGACGACCGCGAACCGCCGCCGGGCGAGCTTGCCGTCGACCAGCGCCGGGTAGGCGGCGTCGCTGAACTGCTGCTCGGCGCCAAGCTCGCCGCGCAGCTGGTCGACCTCGGCCTCGGCCTGGTCGCGCTCGTCGCGCAGGCTCTGCTCGAGCTCCTGGGAGGCGGTCGAGACGACGTCGTCGGCGAGGCCGATCCCGATCAGGATCCCGATCGCGAGCGCGATGAACACCGCGACCAGCGAGGCAGCGTGGTATCGGCCGCTGTAGCCCATGCGAGCGCGAAGCTTCTCACGGCGTCCGCGCCGCCGGGGGGCCGTGTCCGCGGCTCAACCGCCGAACGCGTCCTTGATCTTGATCCAGAGCAGCTCGGTGACGTTGTCGAGGCCGGGCGAGGCGGCGATCACGACGATCAGCAGGAGGACGAAGGCGATCGCGAACAGGGCGATCCCGAACCGGCCGAGCCCGGGCTGGTAGAGCCTGCTGACGCCTTTGGCGTCGATCAGGGTCTCGCCGACGCGGAGCCGGGTGAGGAAGGTCGAGGACATCCCGGCGCGGTTCTTGTCGAGGAACTCGGTCAGGTTGTAGTGGGCGCCGACGCTGACGATCAGCTCGGCTCCGCGCTCGTGCGCGAGCAGCATCGCGACGTCCTGGCTGGTGCCGCCGGCCGGCAGGACGAGGTGCTCAAGGCCGGCCTCGAGCAGCCGCTCGCGGCCCGGGGCGCGGCCGTCGGGGTAGGCGTGAACGATCAGCTCGGCGCCGCAGCGCAGCGCCTCGTCGGTCGCCGAGTCCATGTCGCCGAGGATCACCTCCGGCTTCATCCCGCGCTTGAGCACGGCATCGGCGCCGCCGTCGACGGCGACGATCAGCGGCCGCATGTCGCGGATGTAAGCGTTGAGCGCCGCCAGGTCCTCGCGGTAGCCGGGGCCGCGGACGACGACGAGCACGTGGCGGCCGCTGAAGCGGGTCCGGGTCTCGGGCAGGACGAGCTCGCCGGAGAGCAGGTCGCTCTCCTCGCGGACGTGCTCGAGCGTGTTGGTCGCGAACTCCGACAGCGCGGCGTCGACGCGCTCCCGCTGGCTGCTCAGCCGCTGCTCGATCTCCTCGATCGTCGGCCGGAGGCCGCTGACGAGGACCTCGCCGCCGCGCCGGACCTCGCCGCCGTCGAGGTGGAGCAGCTCGCCGTCGGCGACCGTCTCGAACAGGTCCGCGCCGGGCGCGTCGATCAGGATCACGCCGGCGTCGGCGAGGACCAGCGGGCCGACGTTGGGGTAGCGCCCGGTCGAGGAGCTGGCGCAGTTAACGACGGCGACGACCCCCGACGCGGCGAGGTCCTCGGCGGCGATCCGGTCGAGGTCGGCGTGGTCGATCAGCGCGATCTCGCCGAGCTCGAGCCGCTTGACGAGGTCCTTGGTGCGGCGCCCCTTGCGCACCGGGCCGGCGACCGGCCGCGCTCGATCCGGCGGCGGCCGATCGCGCCGCAGCGCGATCCAGCGGCGCAGCCTTCCTGGGGCCGTGGCCTCGGGCATCGGACGATTATCGGCGCTGCGCGGCCCCGCGGCAAACGCGGCGCTCAGGCGGCGAGCAGCTCGCGGGCATGGCGGCCGGCGGCCTCGTCGCCGGCGTCGGCGCCGAGCATGCGGACGATCTCGGCGTGCTGGGCCTCGCCGCTGACCGCCGCGACCGTCGCCACCGTCGAGCCGGCCTCGCTGCGCTTCTCGACCCGGAAGTGGGTCGAGGCGAGCGCGGCCACCTGGGCGAGGTGGGTGATGCAGACGACCTGGCGACCGGCGCCGAGCCGCTGCAGCCGCTCGCCGACCCGGCGCGCGACCTGGCCACCGACCCCGGCGTCGATCTCGTCGAAGACCAGCGTCGGCACGCCGGCGCCGGGCCCGAGGCCGGCGAGCGCCAGCATCACCCGCGAGAGCTCGCCGCCGGAGGCGGCGTCGCCGAGCGGCGCCAGCGGCATCCCGGGGTTGGTCGCGACCCGGAGCTCGACCGCCTCGGCGCCGGAGGCGGCGAAGCCGTCGCCGTGCGGCTCCAGCCCGGCCTCGATCCGGGCGCCGTCCATCGCCAGCTCGGCGAGCACGGCGGCGACCTCGGCCTCGAGCCGCGGCGCCGCCTCGGCCCGGCCCGCGCTGAGCTCGGCGCCGAGCCGAGCCCGCTCGGCGAGCGCCCGCTCGAGCTCGGCGTCGAGCTCGCCGCGGCGCTCATCGGCGTGCTCGAGCGCCGCCAGGCGCTCGCGGCACTCCGCGCCGTGGGCGAGCACCGCCTCGACGCTGCCGCCGTGCTTGCGGACCAGCCGGTCGATCGCCTCGAGCCGGATCTCGGTCGCCTCGAGCGCGGCGGGATCGGAGTCGATCCGCTCGCCGTAGGCGCGCAGCTCGGCGCCGACGTCGGCGGCCTCGAGCTCGAGCGCCGCGACCCGCTCGGCGAGCGCATCGAGCTCCGGGTCGACGCC
>CAZCFA010000106.1:0-5942 GCA_964497825.1 uncultured Conexibacter sp. | reverse complement strand
CGACCACCCGTGACGGTAATCGTCTTCCGGAATACCGGCCTGAGGCACCGCGATGGCCACCGGATCGCCGCCGCCCGCGCCCGCTGGCTGGACAGCGCCGGCGCCGGGGTGGCAACCTGTCCGCCGTGCAGCTCTCGCGCATTCCCGATCCCGGCGAGCCGGTCCCAGCGGTGGCGCTGCCGACGCTGCTGCTGCTGATCGCCGCGCTGGCGATCTGGGTGACGTCGACGGTGCTCTACCTCGAGGGCGCCTTCGCCTGGTGGCTTACGGTGCCGCTCAACGCGCTCGCCTCCTACCTCGCTTTCACGGTCGCCCACGACGCCGCCCACCACGCCGCCGCCTCGAACCGCCGGCTCAATCGGCTGATGGGGAGCGTGGCGACGCCGTTGTTCGCGCCCCACGCCTGCTTTCCGACCTGGCGCTTCATCCACATGCAGCACCACCGCTTCACGAACCACAGCGACGGCGCCGACCCCGACCACTACACGATGGCTGGTCCGTCCTGGCAGCGGCCGCTGCGTTGGATCACGATCGATCTCTTCTACATGCGCTTCTACCTGCCGCGGTTCGGCTCGCGGCCGCGCGGCGAGCGGATCGAGGAGAGCGTGACGCTGGTCGCGCTGGCGGCGTTGATCGTCGCGGCGGTCGCAACCGGGCAGCTCGTCGCCCTGCTCGTCGTCCTGCTGATCCCCTGCCGGCTCGCGGTCCTCTACCTCGCCTGGGCGTTCGACTACCTGCCCCACAACGGCCTGCGCGAGACGCCGACCGAGGACCGGCTGAAGACGACCCGCAACCGGGTCGGCCTCGAGCGCCTGCTGACCCCGGTGCTGATCTACCAGAACTACCACCTCGTTCACCACCTGCACCCGCTGATCCCGTTCTACCGCTATCTCGTCGTCTGGCGCCGCAACGAGGAGCAGTACCTGCGCGGCGATCCGGCGCTGTCGACGGTGCGCGGGCGCGAGCTGACCGTCGACGAGTACCGGCGGATCAGGGAGCTGAGCAAGCACCACTGAGCAGAGCGTCGCGCGGACCGCGCTGATGTTCCGAGATCGACATCTCGGAACCAGGGGGGTCCGTGGATGGCCGTTCGCCACCGGCCCAGGTTGCTGCCAGGCGAGCCCCCGCGGGGTTTGTGGCACCGAGAGAAGCGATGTGGGTCGCATCGATGGCTACATATGTGCTACGGTCGTCGCATGACTGAGATCGCCGCACGAGAGCTGCGCAACCACACTGCCGATGTATTGCGAAGGGTGGCAGCGGGGGAACCGGTGACGATCACCACCCGCGGCCGTGCGGTGGCGCAGTTGACACCGCTGCCCGCGGTTACTCACCGGCCGATCGCCCGCGCGGAACTAACGCGGCGCTTGGGTCGCACCCAGGCCGATTCCTCGCTTCGCAGGGACCTGGCGGTGCTGGCAGGTGAAACGACGGACGATCTCGGCCCGATCCGCTGATGCCGCCCGCGGCCCTGGGCCTGCTCGATACGAGCGTGTTCATCGCGCTTGAGTCGGAGCGGCCGATCAATGAGGAGATGCTTCCGGACCACAGCATGATCTGCCCGGTGACGATCGCTGAGCTGCAGGCAGGGGTGCTGATCGCCGCTGACCTCGACGTTCGCGCGCGGCGCCTGGCCACGCTGGAGTCCATCGCCGATATCGAGGTGCTCGTGATCGACGCTCGGGTCGCGGCGGAATGGGGCCGCCTTCGGGTTCGGCTTGCTGAGGCCGGCGGGCGCGTGAACGTCAACGATCTGTGGATTGCGGCGACCGCAGCGGCCAACGAGCTGCCGGTCGTCACGCAGGACGATGACTTCGAGCCGCTCACGGGCGCCCAGGGAGTCGAAGTGATTCGGGTTTGATGTAAACGCCCCGAGTCGACCAACGCGGTCACCACGATCGCAATTCCCCGTAGCCTTCCCGCCGCCACCATGAGCACCCTCGCCGCGCTCACGCCCGCCGCCGCCCGGACCCCGGAGGCGACCCTGCGCGAGGTGATCGAGGCGCTGGCGCCGCTCGAACGCGGCGCCGGCTCCGAGGGCGAGCGCCGGGCCGCGCACTGGATCGCCGACCGGCTCACCGCCGCCGGCGCTCCCGCCGAGGTCGAGAACGCGAGGTTCCGCGGCGACTGGGCGGCGCTGATCGCCTCGCTCGCGGCCGCCGCCGCGCTCGGCGGCGCGATCGGCGCCACCCGGCGCGGCCGCGGGGTCGGCACCGTGATCGCCGCGGCCGCCGCGGCGCTGATTGCCGACGACGCCTCCAACGGCCTCCGGCCCGCCCGCAGGGCGACCCGTCCCGAGCGCGAGACCTGGAACGTCGTCGCCGAGGCCGGCGATCGCGACGCCGAGCGCACGCTCGTCGTCCTCGCCCACCACGACGCCGCCCACACCGGCGCGATCTTCGATCCCGCGCTCGGCGCCAAGGTGCTGGACCGGATCCCCGGAATCGTCGAGCGCCGCGACACCTCGCTGCCGTTCTGGTGGCTGGCGATGGTCGGACCGGCGCTGGCGACCGCCGGCAGCGCCGCCGGCCGCCGTGGCGTCGCCGCCGCGGGCGCGGCGCTGAGCGCGCTTTCGGCCGCCTCGTTCGCCGACATCCAGCGCAGCCCGATCGTCCCCGGCGCCAACGACAACCTGACCGCGGTCGCGACCCTGGTCGCGCTCGCCGAGGCGCTGCGTGAGCGCCCGGTGAAGGGGCTGCGCGTGCAGCTCGTCTCCTGCGGCGCCGAGGAGGAGCTGCAGGGCGGCATCTACGGCTACTGCGAGCGGCACCTCGCCGCGATGGACCGCGAGCGCACCTGGGTCCTCAACGTCGAAACCGTCGGCGGCCCCTATCTGGCGCTGGTCGAGGGCGAGGGGTGCTTCGTGATGGAGGACTACTACGACCGCCCGTTCCGCGACCTGATCGGCCGCGTCGCCGAGCGCGACGGGACGCCGCTGCGGCGTGGGATGCGCTCGCGCGCAAGCACCGACAGCGTGATCCCGAGCCGGATGGGGGTGCCGACGGCGACGCTGGTTGCGATCGACCGCTACAAGGCGCTCTCCAACTACCACCTGATGAGCGACACGCCGGAGAACGTCTGCTACCCGACCGTCGCCTGCGCCGTCGACCTCGCCGAGTCGGTCGCCCGCGAGCTCGCGGGGCCGGCCTAGGGGGCCCGCCATGTGGCAAGGCAGAACGGTCTCGGTCGTGCTCATGACCTACGCCGAGCGAGGCTCGATCCGCGGCGTGATCGAGGGCTTCGAGGCGACCGGCGTCGTCGACGAGATCCTCGTCGTCAACAACAACGCCGAGCCCGGGACGAGTGAGGAGGTCGCCCCGACCAGCGCCCGCGAGGTGTTCGAGCCCGCCCAGGGCTACGGCAACGCCAGCCGCCGCGGGCTGCGCGAGGCGAGCGGCGATCTGATCGTCCTCGCCGAGCCCGACGGCACCTTCCTGCCCGGCGACATCCACAAGCTGCTCGTCTTCAGCGGCGAGTGCGACGCGGTGTTCGGCACCCGCACGACCCGCGAGCTGATCTGGCACGGCGCCAACATGGAGTGGTTCTTGCGCTGGGGCAACTGGGCGGTGGCGAAGCTGATCGAGGTCCTGTTCAACACCAGCCACCTCAGCGACGTCGGCTGCACCTACCGCGTCTTCACCCGCGAGCTGGCGACGCTCGTCGCCGACCGGATGGAGATCGGCGGCAACCACGCCGGGCCCGAGATGATGCTGATCGCGATCACCTCGGGCGCCCGCTTCGTCGAGATCCCGGTCAACTACCTGCCCCGCGTCGGCACCTCCTCGGCGACCGGCTCGCCGCTGGTCGCGATCGCGATCGGGCTGCGGATGATCGAGCTGATCCTGCGCTTCCGCCGCCGCACGCCGCCGCGGATGCAGCGGCCGCGGCGGCTTGGCGCCGGAGCGGGCAAGTGAGCGAGGCGAACTTCGACGCGATCGCCGCCGGCTACGACGAGTCGCTGCCCGCCCACGTCGTCGCCCATTACCTCGACAAGCGGGTGCGGTTCCTGACCGGGTGCGTCGCGGTCCCCGGCCGGGGGCTCGACGTCGGCTGCGGCACCGGCGTGCTCGCCGCCCGCCTCGCCGCGCTCGGCTGGCGGATGGACGGGATCGATCCGTCGCAGGGGATGCTCGACGTGATGGCCCGCGACGCTCCCGAGGTGCGGGGCAGGCGCGGCTCCGGCGACGACCTCCCCTACGACGGCGACCGCTTCGACCTCGTCACCACCGTCGCCGCCCTGCACCACGTCGCCGCCGCCGACGCCGTCCGCGACACGCTGGTCGAGATGGCGCGGGTCGTTCGCCCCGGTGGCCGCATCGTCGTCTGGGACCACAACCCCCGCAACCCCTACTGGAAGCTGCTGATGGCCAGGGTCCCTCAGGACGACGGCTCCGAGCGCCTGATCCCCGAGCGCGAGGTGCTCGCCGGCCTCGCCGCCGGCGGTGCCGAGGTGCTGAGCTCGGAGCAGCTCGGCTTCGTGCCCGACTTCGTCCCGCGGCGACTGCTGGGCGCGGCCGCGAGGGCTGAGGTCGCGGTCGAGCGGACGCCGCTGCTGCGCCGGCTCTGCGCCCACAACGTCGTCGTGGCGACGAAGTAGGGGCCGGCGCGGCGGCCGCCCCGCGTTCTAGCGTTCGCGGCGTGAAGCTGCATCCGCTCGCCAGCGAGTTCGCGGGCGTCGCCGCCAGCTACGAGCGCGGCCGGCCCGACTATTCGGCCGAGGTCGTCGCTGCGCTGGTCGCCGAGCTCGGGCTCGAGCCGGGCGATCGGGTCGCCGACGTCGCCGCCGGAACCGGCAAGCTCACGCGGGCGCTGCTCGCCTGTGGCCTCGACGTCGTCGGGATCGAGCCCCTGGCGCCGATGCGGGAGCGGCTCGCCGCCCGGATCGGCGCCGAGCGCGCGCTCGCCGGCACCGCCGAGGCGATCCCGCTGCCGGACGGCTCGCAACGCGCGGCGACGATCGCCGACGCCTTCCACTGGCTCGACGGCGCGGCGGCGCTGGCCGAGGTCGCCCGGGTCCTCGTCCCCGGCGGCGGCCTGGCGCTGGTCGCGACTCACCCGGACTGGAGCGGCGCGTCCTGGGCGCACGAGCTCGGCGCGCTGATCAACGACTCGCGGCCCGAGCACCCCTACTTCAACGGACCCTCGTGGGCGCAGTCGATCGCCGCCGCCGGCGGCTGGAGCGAGCCGCGCGAGATCCGCGTTCGCGTCAGCCACCCCGCCGACATCGCGGCGATCCCCGACTACATCCGCTCGATGAGCTGGGTCGCGGCGATGGAAGCGGAGCGCCGCACCGCGCTCATCGCCCGCGCCGAGCAGCTGCTCGACGCCGGCGAGACCCCGGCCGAGCTGGCCGTCGTCTTCCGGATCGCGTTCTGCGAGCGGGCCTGACGCGCCGATGGCGGGCGAGCTGCTCGACGATGTGATCGCGCCGGGCCTGCGCGCGGTCTTCTGCGGCACCGCCCTCGGCACCGTCTCCGCCCGGGTCGGCGCGCCCTACGCCGGCCCCGGCAACAAGTTCTGGCCGACGCTGCACGCGGTCGGGCTGACGCCGCGGCTGCTCGAGCCGGTCGAGTTCCGCCAGCTCACGCGCTGGGGGCTCGGCCTGACCGACCTCTGCAAGACCCGCTCGGGCTCCGACGCCGAGGTCGGCGGCGACGGCTTCGACGTGCCGCGGCTGACGGCGCTGATCGAGCGGCACCGGCCGGGCCTGCTCGCCTTCAACGGCAAGCGCTCCGCCGCCGCCGCGCTCGGCCGCCGGCGGGTCGGCTACGGACCGCAGGATCGCGAGCTCGGCGGCGTTCCGACCTACGTGTTGCCGTCGACCTCGGGAGCGGCGAGCGGCCACTGGGAGATCGAGTGGTGGCGCCGGCTCGCGACGCTGGTCCGCGGCTAGAAGCGCCGCGGCCTCAGGATGCGTTCAGGTCCGCGGCGGCGCGGACCAG
>CAZCFA010000105.1:0-6098 GCA_964497825.1 uncultured Conexibacter sp. | reverse complement strand
GTTGCCCCGGCGGTCGCCGAGGCCGTCGTCCGCGAGGCGAAAGCGGCGGGGATCGCCCGGGTCACGGAGGAGACGGGCACGTTCGCGACGATCACCTGAGCCCGGATGGCCCGCGCGAAATCGATCGGCGGGCGGCGGCCACGGAGGGAGGCAACCAGATGAAGGTATTGATCACGGGGGCGACCGGCACGATCGGCGCTGCCGTGACCGAGGCGCTGCTCGACCGCGGCGACGAGGTCGTCGGGCTCTCCCGCAGCCCCGAGCGGGCGCGGGCGAGCGAGCCACGGGCGGACTGGCACGGCTGGGCGCCGAGCGAGGGGCCGCCCCCCGCGTCCGCGCTCGAGGGCGTCGACGCGGTCGTCAACCTCGTCGGCGAGACGATCAACCAGCGCTGGACCGATGACGCCAAGCGGGCGATCCGCGAGAGCCGGATCACCGCGACCAGCAACCTCGTCGACGGGATGCTCGCCGCCGAGCGGCCGCCGCGGACGCTGATCAGCGGCTCCGCCGTCGGCTACTACGGGGACCGGGGCGAGGCGCTCGTCGACGAGGCGACCGGCCCCGGGACGACGTTCGACGCCCGGGTCTGCGCTGACTGGGAGGCGGCCGCGCACGGAGCGGAGGCGGGCGGGGTCCGCGTCGTCGTGATCCGCACCGGGCTGCTGCTGAGCAGCGAGGCGGGGCTGCTGCGCGAGCTGCTGCTGCCGTTCAAGCTCGGCCTCGGCGGTCCGGTGGCCGGCGGCCACAACTACATGGCGTGGGTGAGCCTCGCCGACGAGGTCGGGATCATTCTCTGGGCGCTCGACGACGAGCGGGTCGAGGGCGCGGTCAACGCGACGGCGCCGAACCCGGTCACCAACCGCGAGTTCTCGAAGGCGCTCGGCCGCGCGCTCGGGCGGCCGGCGGTGCTGCCGATCCCGAAGCTCGCGGTCAAGGTCAAGCTCGGCTCCGAGCTCGGCGAGATCGCCGCGACCGCGGGGCAGCGGGCGATCCCCAGGCGCGCCACCGAGGGCGGCTACGAGTTCCGCCTGGCCGAGATCGACGCGGCGCTGGAGGACGCCGTCGGCTGATCGGCGGCTCCCCTCGCGCCGAAGAAAGCGCGTTCGGGCCGTCGCGCCGGCAGCAGTGCGCTCGGCCCGCCTGCCCGGGGACAGCGCGCTCGGCCCCGCGCGCTAGGGAAGCTCGAGCGGCGCCGCGGCCGGCTGCGGCCGGCCGCGGGCATCGACCTCGTAGGCGCCGAGCGCCGCCAGCGTCGTGTTGCCGACGGCGTCGATCGAGTAGCGCCCGAGGATCGAGTCGCGGTCCTCGATCGCGAAGAAGGCGTCGACGACGTCGCCGCGGTCGGTCGGGTCGTCGGCGCGGTCGATCGAGTCGAGGACGGCCGCCATCGCCTCGTAGCCGTAGGCCGCATAGCGGCCGGGCTCGCGGCCGTACTCGGCGGCGAACGCGGGCTCGAAGCCAGCGGCGGCGGCGGGGAGCTGCGTCGGGTCGAGCGCGGCCGAGGTGAGGCGCAGCGGACGCCTGCCGCCGGGCGGGCACTCGGAGCGGCGCGAGCAGCTCCGGGCCAGGACGCTGCGGGTGCGCTCGAGGCCGGCGTCGAGCAGCGCGTCGCTGCCGTAGACCGCTCCCCGCGTGCTCGGCCTGAGCCCGGGCTCGGCGGCGGTGAACGGATCGCCCTGGACGTCGTAGGCGGCCGCGGGCCGGGCGTCGGCGGCGACGACCGGCGGCGCCCCGGGGACCGACTCGAAGCCATCGAGCAGGGCCGAGCCGTAATCGGTGCCGCCGCCGAGCAGCTCGGTCGACGCGACGCCCCGCTGCGCCATCCAGACCGCCGCCGCGCGGCCCTGGGTGCGGTCGCTGGGGATCACCCGCGCGAAGCTGCGCTCGCCGCTCGGCTGAACGTCGGGGACGGCGCTCGATCCGGGCGCCTCCCTCGTCAGATCCTCGGCTCCCGCGCCCGCTGAGACCTGCAGCATCCCCGCCTGGTTGGTGATCGGGATCGAGGTCCGCGAGGCGCCCGAGTCAAGCTCGCCGATGTAGGCGATCGCCGTCGCGTCCTCGGTCGCGGCGCGGGCGTCGGCCCCGGCCCCGGCCGCCTCCCAGCCGCGACCGGCGGCGGCGTCGCGGACCTCGGCCCCGACCGCGACCCCGCCGGCGCTGCCACCGGCGTCGGCGAGCGCGAGCCGGGCGCCGGCGCCAACGTCGCGGCCGTCGTCGGCACGCGGACCGCGCAGCGGCGCGCTCACGTACACGGTCAGCTTCGCGCCCTCGCCGGCGCCGGATCCGCAACCGGCGAGGAGCGCCGCGAGGGCCAGCGCCGCGAGGGCCGGCGTCAGCGGGCCGCGGGCGCGCAGCCGGCCGCGGCCGCTGCTCCGGCGCTCAGCCATCCGGTCGCTCGGGCTCGATCGGCCGCCGCGAGCGTAGCCCGAGGCGGCCGAGCGTCGCGCGGTTGCGGGCGACCCAGGCGTAGGCCCGCTCCGTCGCCCGCGGGTACTTGCGGAACGCCCGTGAGGGGATCGACCCGCCACGGAGCAGCTTCGCGAGCGGAGCCGCCGCCCGCGCGGCCGAGAGCACCGTGCCCCCGGGCGTGACCAGGTGGAGGGAGTCGAGGTGCTGCCGCTCGGGCAGCTCGGTCAGCAGCCGCCTGCCCTCGGCGCTCTGGATCGCGACCGGGTTGAGGCGATCGTCGTCGTCGAGCCGCAGGACCGCGCGGACGCAGAGCCTGCAGAATCCGCAGTCGGCGTCGTAGAGCAGGGCGTGGTCGCGGCGCGACGGCATCGGTGGATTATCGGGACGGGGGCAAGCGATCGCGCGGCCGCGCTAGGGTCGGCGCATGGCGCGCATCGGGATCCTCACCGGCGGCGGCGACTGCCCGGGGTTGAACGCGGTGATCCGGGCGATCGTGCGCAAGGGCGAGCGCGTCCACGAGCACGAGTTCTTCGGCTTCACCTACGGCTGGGCGGGCGTTCTCGCCGGCGAGGGACGACCGCTCGACATCGCCGCGACGCGCGGGATCCTGCCCCGCGGCGGCACGATCCTCGGCACCTCGCGGACGAACCCGTTCAGCGACGACGGGCCCGGCGCCGACGGCGTTCGCGCCGGGATGGAGCAGGCCGGGGTCGAGATGCTGATCCCGATCGGCGGCGAGGACACGCTCGGGGTCGCCGGCAAGCTCGCCGATGCGGGCGTGCCGGTGATCGGCGTGCCGAAGACGATCGACAACGATCTCGCCGGCACCGACTTCACGTTCGGGTTCCAGACCGCGGTGCAGATCGCGACCGACGCGATCGACCGGTTGCACACGACCGCCGAGTCGCACAACCGGGTGATCGTCGTCGAGGTGATGGGCCGCCACGCGGGCTGGATCGCGACCTACTCGGGGATGGCGGGGGGCGCCGATGCGATCCTCGTACCCGAGCGCCCGTTCGACATCGACGAGGTCTGCGAGCACCTGCGGCGACGCCACGTCCAGGGCCGCCGCTTCTCGATCGTCGTCGTCAGCGAGGGCGCGCATCCCGCCGACGAGGACCTGGTCGCCGCGGGGGGCGAGCGCGATGCCTTCGGCCACGAGCGCCTCGGCGGCGTCGCCGTGACGCTCGAGGGCGAGATCGAGAAGCGAACCGGCTACGAAACCCGGATCACGATCCTCGGCCACGTCCAGCGCGGCGGCACCCCCAACGCCTACGACCGCGTGCTCGCGACCCGCTTCGGCGTCGCCGCGGTCGACGCGATCGCGCGCGGCGAGAGCGGGATGATGGTCGCCCTGCGCGGGACCGAGATCGTCACGATCCCGCTCGCCGAGGCGCTGGCCGAGCCGAAGCTGCTCGACCCCGCCCTGTTCGAGACCGCCGAGGTGTTCTTCGGCTGATCGCTAGAGCTGGCTCGAGGGGCCGCGCATCCAGTCGATCAGCGGCTGCCAGGCCCGGATCACGGCGCCGATGAACAGCACCAGCAGGAAGGTCACGGCGCTGACGGCGCCGCCGAGGTCGAAGGCGCCGAAGGCGATCATGAACGCGACCAGCGCCGCGACGGTGAAACCGAACAGCTGCATCGGCGGGAAATCTACCCGGCGAGGGCGACGTGCGTCTCGGCGAGGAACGACGTCACCGCCGCGACGGCGGCGTCGCGGCCGTCGGCGTCGGCGACGGCGCGGACCAGGCGGGTGCCGATGATCACCCCGTCGGCGATCGCGCCGACCGCGGCGGCATGCTCGGGCGTGCCGATCCCGAAGCCGACCGCGGCCGGCGCCGGCGATGCGGCGCGGACGGCGGCGACCAGGTCGGCGAGCTCGGGCGGCAGCTCGTCGCGCTCGCCGGTGACGCCGGTGAGCGCGACGACGTAGGTGAAGCCGACGGCGCCGGCCGCGATCCGCCGCAGCCGCTCCGGTGCCGTCGTCGGCGTGACGAACCCGATCGGCGCCAGCCCGCGCTCGGTCAGCGCGGCGGCAACCGAATCGTCCTCGCCCGGCGGCAGGTCGGGAACGATCGCCCCGGCCGCCCCGGCCCGCTCGAGCGCCGCGGCGAAGCGCTCCGGCCCGAGCGTGAGGACGACGTTGGCGTAGACCATCGGCAGCACCGGCAGCCGCGCGCAGACGCGCTCGCAGAGCGCCAGCGCGTCGGCGAAGCGGCTGCCGGCGGCGAGCGCCGCGGTCGCGGCGGCGTGGATCACCGGCCCGTCGGCGAGCGGGTCGGAGTAGGGAACGCCGAGCTCGATCAGGTCGGCGCCCGTATCGGCGTAGGCATCGATCACCGCCGCCGACGTCTCGACGTCGGGAAAGCCGGCCATCAGGTACGGCATCAGCGCCGCCCGGCCCTCGCCGCGGGCGGCGGCGAAGGCGGCGGCGATCCGCTCGGCCCCGGCCTCAGCCATCGAGCCGCCGCAGCGCGGTCAGCGCCTCGTCGAGGTCCTTGTCGCCGCGGCCCGAGAGCGTCACCAGGTCGATCGCGGCGCCCGGCGCCCGGCCCGCGCCGAGCGCCCAGGCGATCGCGTGCGCGGACTCAAGCGCCGGCACGATCCCCTCGAGCCGGGCCAGCTCGCGCAGCGCCCGCAGCGCGCCCTCGTCATCGACGGCGACGTAGCGGGCGCGGCCGGAGTCGCGCAGCATCGCGTGCTCGGGGCCGACGCCGGGGTAGTCGAGGCCGGCGGAGATCGAGTGCGCCTCGAGGATCTGGCCCTCCTCGTCGGCGATCACCGCCGACAGCGACCCGTGCAGGACGCCGGTGCGGCCGGCGCTGAGCGGGGCACCGTGGCGCCCGAGGACGCCGCCCTCCCCCAGGCCCTCGCCCGCCGCCTCGACGCCGATCAGCTCGACGCCCCGGTCGGCGAGGAACGGCGCGAAGCTGCCGATCGCGTTCGAGCCACCGCCGACACAGGCGATCACCCGGTCGGGCAGCCGCCCGGCGGCGGCGACGATCTGCTCGCGCGCCTCCTCCCCGATCACCCGCTGCAGATCGCGGACGAGCGCCGGGTAGGGCGCCGGGCCGACCGCCGAGCCGATGATGTAGTGGGTGTCGGCGACGTTGGTCACCCAGTCGCGGATCGCGGCGCTGACCGCCTCCTTCAGCGTCCGCGCGCCCGCCTCGACCGGCTCGACGCGGGCGCCCAGCAGCTCCATGCGCTCGACGTTGGGCCGCTGCCGGCGCATGTCCTCGACCCCCATGTAGACGACGCAGTCGAGCCCGAGCAGCGCGCAGGCGGTGGCGGCGGCAACGCCGTGCTGGCCGGCCCCGGTCTCGGCGATGATCCGGCGCTTGCCCATCCGCCGCGCCAGCAGCGCCTGGCCGACCGCGTTGTTGATCTTGTGGGCGCCGGTGTGGTTGAGGTCCTCGCGCTTGAGGTAGACGCTGCGGCCGGCCCGCTCCGACAGCCGCCTCGCCTCGTAAAGCGGCGTCGGCCGGCCGACGAAGTCGCGCAGCAGCGCCGCCAGCTCGTCGCGGTAGGCGCGGTCCTCGCGCGCCCGCTCCCAGGCGGCGGTGAGCTCGTCCAGCGCCGCGATCAGGACCTCGGGCACGTAGCGGCCCCCGTAGGGCCCGAACCGGGTCTGCGGGGCCGAGGTCGCCCGGCTCGCCGTCACCGCGAACCCTCGGCCGCGTCCTCGG
>CAZCFA010000104.1:0-6131 GCA_964497825.1 uncultured Conexibacter sp. | reverse complement strand
CCGCGGCGCCCACCGGACGGCCGCCGGCGCGCCGTCCACCGGACAGCCGCCGGCGCGGCGCCCACCGGACGGCCGCCGGCGCGCCGTCCGCCGGACAGCCGCCGGGACGGCGCCGCCGGGCCGGGCCGCCGCGGCTCAGCCGGGGACGCGGTGGATCTCGAACAGGTTGGTGCCGAGCTCCTGGTCCGGCAGCCCCGCGGTGACGGCGATCAGCTCGCCCGGCTTGGCGATGCCCTCGCGGCGGGCGATCGCGGCCGAGTCGTCGAGCAGGTCGCGGAGCTCGCCCCAGTGCTCGGTCAGCGCGCAGCGGACGCCGAACAGGAGGTTGAGGCGGCGCACCGTCTCGCGCCGCTGCGAGAGCGCCAGGATCGGCACCTCGGGCCGCAGGGCCGAGATCAGGCGCGCCGTGCGCCCGCTCATCGTCGGCACGACGATCGCCGCGAGGTTGAGCCGGTAGGTCGAGGCGACGGCGCCCTGGGCGACCGAGGCCGAGACCTCGCCGGCGACGTCGACGCGGTTGATCAGCCAGTCGCCGTAGGGGAGGTCGCGCTCGGCCCAGCGGGCGATCCGGTCCATCGTCGCGACCGCCTCGACCGGGTTGTCGCCGATCGCGGTCTCCTCCGAAAGCATCACCGCGTCGGTGCCGTCGTAGATCGCGTTGGCGACGTCGGTCACCTCGGCCCGGGTCGGGCGGTCGCTGGAGACCATCGAGGCGAGCATCTGCGTCGCCGTGATCGTCGGTTTCGAGCGCTTGCCGGCGAGCTCGATCAGCCGCTTCTGGGTCACCGGGATCGCCTCCAGCGGCAGCTCGATGCCGAGGTCGCCGCGCGCGACCATGATCCCGCTCGCGGCGGCCTCGATGATCTCCTCCGCGTTGTCGGCCGCCTGCGGCTTCTCGATCTTCGCGATCAGCGGGATCGTCGAGTGGCGCTCCACGAGCCGCTCGTGCACGGGCTCGAGGTCGGCGGCGCTGCGCACGAACGAGACCGCGAGCAGATCGACGTCGTGCTCGACCGCGAAGTCGACCCACTCGAGGTCGGCGGCCCCCGCCGCCGGCATTCCCGACGTCGTCCCGGGCAGGTTGACCCCCTGGTGGGAGGCGACCCTGCCGCCGACCTCGACCTTGCAGTGGACCTCGTCCGCCTCGACCGACAGCGCCCGCAGCCGCACCCGCCCGTCGGCGATGAAGATCGGGTCACCCTCGCTGACCGCCTCGGTCAGCCCGGCCCACGCGACCGGCAGCGTGTCCTCGTCCCCGGGCCGCTCGTCGCTCGTCGTCAGGATCAGCTGCGACTCGCCGCGGATCGAGACGAAGCCGCCGGCGAGGTCGCCGAGCCGCAGCTTCGGCCCCGGCAGGTCGCCGAGGATCCCGACCCACTTGCCCATCAGCTCGCCGGCGGCCCGGATCCGCTCGATGTTCTCGGCGTGGGTCTCGCGGTCGGCGTGGGAGAAGTTGAGCCGGAAGACGTCGGCGCCGGCGGAGATCAGCCGCTCCAGCATCTTCGGCGCCCGCGAGGCGGGGCCGACGGTTGCGACGATCTTGGTCCGGCGATGCGTGTGCTCGATCACGGGCGCAGCGATTCTGAACACCTCGGTGTCGGGGCCCTCGCCGTCGCCGTCGCGCCGACCGGGATCGTTCATCGGCCCTGCTCCGGCTGCGGCGGCCGGTGGGTCGGCCCCGGCATCGGCGCCGTCTCGGCATCCGCCGGCTCGGCCCCGGGCGCGCTCGGGTCGACCTCGAGGCTCTGGATGTAGGGCAGGCGCCAGAGCGCGCTGGCGGCGACGAGGCCGGCGGCGACCGAGGCCAGGCAGAGGAACCACTGGCCGGCGCTGAGCAGCTCGAGGTCGAAGAACTCGCGGACCGGCGCCGCGGCGAGGAACAGCGCGTAGAGCGCGCCGAGGATCGCGATCATCGCCAGCATGTAGCCCTGGATCGCGATGTGCTCGCGGCCGGGGCCGCGCTCGAGCAGGAGGATGAACGCGAGCCCGAGCACGATCAGCGTCGTCGTCGCCGCGGTCCGCCCCTCGTTCAGCGAGCCGCCGAAGACGCCGTCGACCGTCGCGAAGCTGAGCAGCGTGCCGACCCCGATCCCGATCCCGGCCGGGACCGCGAACGCCGCCAGCGCCTTCAGCAGCCGGCCGCGGTACAGCGGCCCCTCGCTCGGCGCGAGCGCGAGCACGAACGACGGGATGCCGATCGTCAGCAGCGCCGCGACCGTGAGCTGCCGCGGCAGGAACGGGAAGCTGAAGCCGATCAGCGCCGAGGCGAGGATCAGCACCCCCGCGTACACGGTCTTGGTCAGATAGAGCCGTCCGAGGCGGTGGATGTTGCGGGCGATGCGCCGGCCCTCGCCGACCGCGCGCGGCAGCATCGAGAACTGGTCGCGGAGCAGGACGATGTCGGCGATCCCCTTGGTGATCTGGCTGCCCGAGCCCATCGCCACCGCCATCCGCGCCTGCTTCAGCGCCGGCACGTCGTTGACGCCGTCGCCGATCATCGCCGTGAACCGGCCCGACTCGGCGAGCGCGCCGACCAGCGCCTTCTTCTGATCGGGGGTGATCCGGCAGAAGATCGTGTTGTCGTCGGCGACGCGGGCGAGCTCGGCGTGGTCGGCGGGCAGCTCCGGCCCCTCGACGACCCCAGCCTCGCTCGGGACGCCGAGCGTCGCGGCGACCGCGGTGACGGTCTGGCGGGCGTCGCCGGAGATCAGCTTCAGGTCGACCTCCTGCTCGCGCATGAACCCGATCGTCTCGGCGGCGTCGGGGCGCAGCGTCTCCTCGAGCACGACCAGCGCCCGCGGCTCGAGCTGCGGCGGCGGCTCGCTGGCGGGGTCGCGGGGCAGCCCCGCGCGGGCCTCGCCGAACGCGACCACCCGGCGGCCGCGGCTCGCCTCGCGCTCGAGCCGGTCCCGCAGCTCCGCCGGCAGCGTCAGCGCGCCGGCCTCGATCAGGACGTCGGGGGCGCCGACGACGTAGGAGCGTGGCGAGGAATCGCCGTCGAGGGTCAGCCCGCTCCACTTCCACGACGATGAGAACGGAACCTCGGCGCGGACCGGCACGGCCTCGGCCGGGAACGCCTCGGCGATCGTCGCCAGCGTCCGGTTGCGCTCGCCGGCGGAGGCGGCGAAGCGGCCGAGCGCGCGCTCGGCGTCGCCGCCGCCGGCGCTGACGACCTCGACCAGCTCGAGGCTGCCGTCGGTGAGCGTGCCGGTCTTGTCGATGCAGATCGTGTCGACGGCGGCGAGCGCCTCGGTCGCGCTCATCTGCTGGACGAGCGTGTTCATCCGCGCCAGCCGCACCGCCGCGACCGCGAGGGTCACGCTCATCAGCAGCACCAGGCCCTCGGGGATCAGCGTGATCAGCCCCGCGGTCGCCGCCTGCGCCGCCTCGGTGAAGCCGACGTCGCGGATGCTGAGGCCGAGCAGCATCGTGATCGCCATCGGCACGAGGATGATCGTCGTCGCCCAGAGCACCTGGTTGACCTCCTCCTGCAGCGGCGAGGGCGGGTGGCGGAACTCGCGCGCCTCGCCCGCGATCTGCTCGGCGTAGGAGTCCTCGCGGACGGCGTCGAGCTCGTAGTGGCCGGAGCCGGAGATCGCGAACGAGCCCGACAGCAGCCGGTCCCCGCCGACCTTGCGGATCCCGTCCGCCTCGCCGGTCAGCAGCGACTCATCGACGGTCAGCCCGCGCGAGTCGACGACCGGACCGTCGGCGACGAGCTGGTCGCCGGGCTCGACGCGGACGATGTCGCCGGGCACGAGCTCCTCGGCGCGGAGCTCGATCTCCTCGCCGTCGCGGATCGCCGTGGCGGTCGGCGCGACCAGCAGGGCGAGGTTGTCGAGCACCTCCTTGGCCCTGATCTCCTGGCGGATCCCGATCGCCGAGTTGATGATCGCGATCAGGCCGAACAGGGCGTCGGCGAACAGGCCCTGGCTGAGCACGAGAATGAAGAAGACGAGGATGATCGCGTTGAACAGGGTCAGCACGTTGGCGCGGACGATCGAGGCGACCGAGCGGCTGGTCGCCTGCTCGACCGGTCCGAGCGCGGCGAGCCGCCGCTCGGCCTCGGCCGCGCTCAGCCCGTGGGGTTGCCTGCTGCCGTTCACGGCGCCCATCAGTACAGGATGATCGTCGCCGCGGCGACGGCGGCGGCGATCCGGGTAGTGTGGCCGCCGCGATGGCACCGGCGCTCGGCATCAACCTCGGCTACTGGGGGATCGGCCCGAGCGGGCAGGAGGCGCTCGAGATCGTCCGCGCCGCCGAGGCCGCCGGCTACGACTCGGTCTGGGTCGCCGAGAGCTACGGCTCCGACGTCGTCTCGATCCTCGCCTGGCTGGCGCCGCAGACGACCACGATCAAGCTCGGCGCCGCGATCATGCAGGTTCCGGCGCGGCCGCCGGCGGCGGCGGCGATGGCGGGGGCGACGATCGACGCGCTCTCCGACGGCCGCTTCATCTTCGGCTTCGGCCCCTCGGGGCCGCAGGTCTCGGAGGGCTGGTACGGGGTGCCCTACGCGAAGCCGTGGGGGCGGACCCGCGAGTACATCGAGATCGTCCGCGCGATCATCGCCCGCGACGGACCGCTCGAACACCACGGTCCCAACTACGACCTGCCGATCGAGGGCGGCACCGGGCAGGGCAAGGCGCTGAAGCTCAACTTCCATCCGCTGCGCAACGAGATCCCGGTCTTCGTCGGCGCGATCGGCCGCCGGTCGGTCGAGATGGCGGCCGAGATCTGCGACGGCTGGATCCCGATCTTCTTCAGCCCCGACGCCTTCGAGGACACCTGGGGCGAGCACCTCGCCCGGGGCTTCGAGAAGGGCGGCCGCAGCCGCTCCGACCTCGAGATCAGCCCCTCGATCCAGGTCGCGATCGACGGCGACGTCGAGGCCGCGCGCAACGTCGTCAAGGCGGGCCTGTTGCTCTATCTCGGCGGGATGGGCAGCCGCGAGACCAACTTCTACGTCGACCTCGCCTGCCGGTTCGGGTTCGAACGGGAGGCGCTCAACGTGCAGTCGCTGTATCTCGACGGCAAGCGTGAGGAGGCCTACGCGGCGATCCCCGACGAGCTCGTCGCCGCGACCTCGCTGGTCGGCACCGAGGCCGACGTGGCCGACCGGATCGAGCGCTTCTTGCGGGTCGGCGTCGACCGCCTGATCGTCGCGCCGGTCCACCTCGAGGCCGAGCAGCGGATGCACACGATCGAGCGGCTCGCGGCGATCGTCGGCCGGCAGCGCTGACCGCGCCCGCCGCACCGGCGGTATAAACGCCGAGATGGCGGACCTGACACCGGGATCGGAGTTCGCGGGCCATCGCATCGAGGGCGTCGCCGGCCGCGGCGGCATGGGCGTCGTCTATCGCGCGACCCACATCGCGCTCGACCACGAGGTCGCGCTGAAGGTGATCTCGGCCGAGCTCGCCGCCGACGAGGCGTTCCGCGAGCGCTTCCGCTCGGAATCGCGGATCGCCGTCTCGCTGCGCCACCCGAACGTCGTCCCGGTCCATCACGCCGGCGAGGAGGACGGGCTGCTGTTCGTGACGATGGACCTGATCGACGGTCCCGACCTGCGTGGCCTGCTGATCGCCGGTGGCGCGATCGAGCCGGCGCGGGCGGCGGCGCTGCTGAGCCAGATCGCCGGCGCGCTCGACGTCGCCCACTCGCGCGGCCTCGTCCATCGCGACATCAAGCCCGGCAACGTGCTCGTCGAACAGCGCCCGGGCGAGCAGCCGCCGGAGCGCGCCTACCTGACCGACTTCGGGCTCGCCAAGCGCTTCGATCAGAGCGGCGCCGCGCTGACCCGGACCGGCGGCTTCGTCGGCACGCTCGACTACGTCGCCCCCGAGCAGATCAAGGGCGAGCGGATCGACGCCCGCACCGACGTCTACGCGCTCGGCTGCGTGCTCTACGAGACGCTCGCGGGCCGGCCGCCGTTCGGGGACCGCGAGGAGAACGTGTCGAAGATGTACGCGCACCTGCAGGATGAGCCGCCGCGCCTCGCCGGCGTCGCCGGCACCGGTCTCGACGCGGTGATCGAGCGGGCGCTGGCGAAGCGGCCACGTGACCGCTACCCCTCGGCCGGCGACCTCGCCCGCGCCGCCGCCGCGGCCGCGTCGGGGTTCGATCAGACGGTG
>CAZCFA010000103.1:0-6138 GCA_964497825.1 uncultured Conexibacter sp. | reverse complement strand
GCCGCGGCCGGGGCGGCAGCCGGCGCCGCGGCGCCGCGGGCGGCCAGCGCCCGCGCCAGGTCGCGCTCGCTGGTCGCGGCGGCGGGCGCGGGGACCACGTCGTCGGGCCCGGCGCGGCTCGCGAGCAACCGCTCGAGCGGGTCGTCGGCGGCATCGGCGGTCGGCGCCGGCGCGAGCAGCGCCCGGACCTCGTCGACGTAGGGGCTGCGCGGCTTCGGCGTCCCCGACTCGTCGCCGGCGGCATAGCTGAGATGCAGGCAGCGCGCCGGCCGCGAGACGCACGAGTAGAACAGGAAGCGCTCCTCGGCGGCGGGGTCGCTGCGGGCCGGCAGGCCGAGCGCGGCCCGGCGCTCGTCGCCGAGCAGCGGGTCGGCGCCGGCGCCGACCGGGAACGAGCCGTCGGCGAGGCCGGCGACGAACAGGTGCTCGATCCGGCTCGCCCGCAGCCGGTAGGGGCTGAGGATCCGCACCCGGCCCTCGGTGCCGCCGCTCCACAGCGGCACCCGCACGTGCCCGAGCAGCTCGGCGAGCTCGGCCGCGGCGGGCGCGTCGGCGCCGAGCGCCGCCGCCTCCCCGAGCGCCCGCCGGACCTCGGCCGCGGCGCGCAGCTCGACCGCGGGCCCGGCCGAGGGGACGAAGCCGCTGCGCAGGTGCGGGCGCTCGGCGATGTCGGCGGCGACTCGCGCCAGGGTCGCGGCGAGGGCGCCGGCGTCGTCGCCGGCCGCGGCGATCGCATCGAGCTCCCAGATCCGCCCGCCGCCCGCGCGCCAGCGCTCGCGCGCCTCGGCGGCGCCGCTGATCCGCTCGCGGAGGACCGCGCGCTCGAGCCAGTCGACCGCCGCCGGGCCGGCCCGCGCCGGGCCGCGCAGGAAGCTGACGACGTCGGCGGCGGCGCCGTCCCCGGCGGCGATCGCCAGCAGCCGCAGCAGCGCCGCGCCGGTCGCGGTCGCCGCCAGCGGCACTCGCGCCTCGGGCGCGACCGGGACGCCGAGCCCGGCCATCACCCGGGCCAGCAGCGGCGCCTGGCGGTCGGGCGAGCGGACCGTGACGGCGATCTCGTCGGGGTCGGCGCCGCCGGCGAGCAGCCGCGCGACGGCGCGGCCGACGAGCTCGGCCTCGCCGCGCTCGCCGGCGCCCTCGAGCAGCCGCAGCGCGCCGGGGTCGGGCTCGATCGCCACCGGGTCGGGCTCGAACAGGTTGCGCTCGAGGTGGTGCAGGGTGCCGCTCGCCGCCGGGCGCTCCAGCGGCGGCTCGACCGTGGCGCCGAGCTCGTCGACCAGGGTGCCGCGCAGCCCCGCCCGCGCCGCCAGCGCCGGCCGCCCCGGTTCGAAGCTGATCGCGACCGTCACCGCGGCGTCGGCGGCGAGCGCGCCGACGAGCTCGATCTGCTGGCGCGAGAGGTCGTCGAAGCCGACCAGCAGCACCGGCCGCTGGCGCCAGCGGGCCGGGTCGGCGCGCAGCGCCGCGATCGCGGCGGCGGCGAGGACGCCGTCGTCGCTGAGCCCGGCGGCGTCGCGGCGGCGCTCGTAGGCGGCGAACAGGGCGCCGATCTCGCGCTCGTAGGCGCCGTCGGGGAGCGCCTCGATCGCCGTCGATAGCGCCGCCGCGTCGAGGCCGGCCGCCTGCAGGTCGGCGATCAGCGCCGCCAGCGCCGGCGCGAAGCCCGCGCGGCGGGCCGAGCGCCGCAGCAGCCGCAGCTCGGCCTCGCGCGCCGCCGCCCGCGCGAGCCAGATCCGCTGCATCGCGCTCGCCGCCGGCGCCGCCTCGACGCCGGTCGCGCGCCGCACCTCCTCGAACAGCGCCGGGAAGCTCAGCACGGCGCCGCCGAGCAGCGCCGCGCGGCCGCGGCGGCAGAGCTCGCGCTCGAGCCGGTCGACGTCGTCGGCGGTCGGCGCGACGAGCAGCGGATCGGCCCCGATCGCCGCCGTGAACCGCTCGAGCACGGTTTCCTCGCGGCCGGAGCCGGGCGGCCCCGAGATCACGCTCAGGCTCATCTCGCGCCGCCCCCTCGGGGTCGCTTCGGCTCGTTCGCGAACATCGATCCGAGCATAGGTCGCGGCCCGGGCGCCGTCGCTGACGTTCGCCGCTGCTTCGGCGCCGTTTTGCCGTCAGGGCCCCCGTCTATCTTCGCCGCGATGCCGCTCTGCTTTATCGACCCCGCCGATGCGATCCGCGTCGTCGCCGACTCGGTCGGCCGCGAGGCCCGCCGCCAGCTGCTCGGCGAGGCGGTCCGCGCCTGGGTCGACGAGATCCCCGACGACGAGCTCGAGGCGCACTACGCGAAGGCGATCTCCGAGCTCGACGAGCACGACATCTCGATGCTCGCCGCCTGGCACGCCTCGATGAACATCGCCCACCCGATCCCCAACCGCGACTTTCTGCTCAACGCCTTCGACTCGCTCGGCGCCCACCGCCGCGAGGCGCTCAAGCTCGCCGCCGGCTTCCGCGGCGAGGAGGCGGTCGACCGCGGCGTCACCGAGGAGCGCGCGCTCGAGACCGTGCTCGACTGGCTCAGCGACCCCCGCAAGGAGGAGCTCGCCGTCGAGGCGATGGAGCTCTACCTCTGGGATCGCGCCGGCTCCGACAACTGACCCGGCGGAAGCGAAGCGGCCCGCCGCGCCCGCGCCCGGTCCCTACAGGTCCTTGCCGTAGATCCGGTAGGTCTTGATGATCTCGCCGCCCATCGCCTCCATGCCGCGGTTCATCGCCTTGTTCGTCTCCAGGATCCAGCCGGTCTCGCCGCCCTTCTGCGGGGTCGCCGCGGCCATGTCGTAGTGGCGCTTGTAGAGGCCGGCGGCGACGCCGGTGTGTTGGTACTCGGGCTTGACCCCGAGCGCGAAGACCCGCACCGCGTCGATCCGCTTGCGCTCGCGCAGCGCCGTCAGCCAGCCGAACGGCAGCAGCCGCCCGTGCAGCTTCTTCAGCACCTGGTTGTAGTCGGGCAGCGTCAGCGCGACGCCGACGGTCTCGCCATCGGCGGTCTCGGCGATCATCGCCCAGTTCGGGTCGAGCACCGGCTTCAGGTCCTTGGCGTAGGCGCGGACCTCCTCCTCGGTCAGCGGCGTGTGGCCCCAGTTGTTCTCCCAGGCCTGGTTGTAGATCTCCATGAAGCGGGCGATCTCGGCGTCGAGGTCGCGCTTGCGCATGCCGCGGATCGTGATCCCGTGCTCGGGCTCGAGCTTGTCGGCGAGCTCGAACAGCACCGGCATCACCTCGCTGCGGCCGCTGACGTGCAGGCTCCACTTGTAGAGATCGATCGCCTTCGCGTAGCCGCAGCCCTCGACCAGCGCCCCGTAGTAGGGGTGGTGGTAGTTCTCGAGGATCTGCGGATCGCGGTCGAAGCCGTCGACGAGCAGCCCGCACTCGTGGTTGAGCGAGAAGTCCATCGGCCCGACGACGTGGTCGCGGCGGCGCTCGCGCAGCCACCGCTCGGCGCCGTCGAACAGCGCCGCTGCCGCCTCGGGATCGTCCTCGCACTCGAAGAAGCCGAACTGGCCCCAGTCGTTTCCGTGCGCCTCGTTGAAGCGCTGATCGACCTGGGCGGAGAGCCGGCCGACGACGCGGTCCCCGCGGCGGGCGAGCAGATAGACCGCCTCGGCGTGGGCGAAGTAGGGGTTGCGGCGGCGGTCGAGGTGCTTTCTGCGCTCGGAGATCAGCGGCGGCACCCAGTGCTCGGAGCCCTCGTAGAGCCGGAACGGCAGCATGATGAACTCGCGGACCTCGGACCGGCTGCGGGCCGGTTTGACGCTCAGCTCACTCACCGAGCCGCGACCTTATCTCGGCGATCGAGGTCGCGTTGTCCTCGTGGCGGACGGCGCTCCAGCCGAGCGCCCGGGCGGCCGCGCAGTTGATCTCGGTGTCGTCGACCAGCAGGCACTCGCCGGGCTCGATCCCGTCGAGCCGCTCGCGGGTCAGCTCGTAGATCTCGGGATCGGGCTTGCGCATCCCGACGAAGGCCGAGTCGACGACGGTCTCGAAGATCTCATCGACCGGCAGCTTCGCCCGCCACAGCGGCTCCCACTCGCGCACGTTGTTGGTCAGCAGCGCCATCCGGTGCGTGGCGCCGAGCTCGGCCATCAGCGCGATCATCTCCTCGTTCGGGACCAGCGCCTCCATGTAGGTGGCGCCGAACCGGTGCAGCTCGGGGCGGCGGCCGAGCTCGGCCTCGAAGCCGTCGCGGAGCAGGTCGAGGAAGCGCCGCTCGCTGATCCGGCCGCATTCGAGCTCGAACAGCGGGTTGGCGCCGAGCCGCTCGCCGCCGTGGGCCATCGCCGCCCCGAGCTGCTCGAGCGTGATCCCGGTGTCCTCCTGGAAGGCGACGAAGGCGTCGAGCAGCGGCGAGGTCAGGACCCCGCCGAAGTCGCAGATGACGGCGCGGATCGGCACGGCGGCCGCTTCTGCCGCAAGCCGCCGCCGGTGCGGCGGCCCGCGATCACGGTCGCAGGATCTCGTAGCCGCCGACCGCCTGCTCGCCGCCGAGGCTCCAGCCGAACCGCGCCGCGCGCAGCGCGCCGCCGGGGCCGTCGTCGGCGGCGCCGCAGATCCGCCCGCCGCCGCCGCGCTCGGGCGGGTGGCCGTCGCCGTCGGGCCAGAGCTCGAGCGTCGCCCGCGTGTGGGCGCCGTCGCCGTCGTACTCGGTTGACAGCAGCGGCTCGGCGTATCCGTAGGGCTCGGCGCCGGGCAGGATCCGCGCCGCGCCGACGATCTCGTCGCCGTGCTCGCCCTCGCCGCCGTCGGGACGAGCCGCGACGAGCACCGTCAGCGCGCCCTTCGAGGTCACCGCCCACAGCGTCCGCAGCAGCGAGCTGCCCGCCTCCGGCAGGTCCCAGAGCACGCCGGGCCCCGAGAGCGCGCCGCCGGCGCCGGCGACGCTGGTCGCGACCCCGTGCACGCGCGCCGGCCCGGCGCCCATCTCGAACTCGAGCAGCGGCCCGGCCGGACTCCAGGAGAGCTCGAGCGGCTCGCCCTCGCCGCCGAGCGTGATCCGGCCCTCGCCGAGCTCGCCGCCGGCGCGGGCGACGATCAGCTTCTCGCCGTCGAGGCGTAGCGCCCGGCTGCCCTCCGCATCCGAGGTCAGCGCCAGATAGCCGCGCTCGCCGCCGACCGCGGAGAGCAGCCGCACGCGGCCCTCAGCCATCGCGCTCGCCGCCGGACCCGAGCGCCGGCTCCTCGTCGGGGATCTCCTGGGCGCTGCCCTCGACGTCGTAGCTGCGCGCCGGCCGCCGGCGCGGGGGAGGGGAGGCGCCCGGGGCGGGGCCGCCCGTAGCCCCCGGCCGGCGACCGCCGCCGCGCGGGGCGCGGTCGTAGACGAGGAACGCCATCCGCGCCGGACCGAAGAAGCGGGCGCCGCGGATCAGCAGCCGCCGCAGCAGCGCCCGGGTCGGCGGCAGCAGCAGCAGGATGCCGAAGACGTCGGTGATGAAGCCCGGGCTGAGCAGCAGCGCGCCGCCGAAGACGATCGCGGCGCCGTCGTAGACCTCCTTGGCGGGCATCCGGCTCTCGGCCAGGGCGACGTTGAAGCGGCGCCACGCCGCCCGCCCCTGCGAGCGCGCCAGCGTCGCCCCGAGCACGCCGTCGAGCAGCAGCAACAGCAGCGTCGGCAGGATCCCGATCGCCTGGCCGACGACGATGATCACGTACAGCTCCGCCAGCGGCAGCACGATGAAGATCAAGAACAGCAGGAGCGGCAGCATCGGCCGAAAGCGTAGAGCCCCGCCGGCCCGGCGCCGCCCGCCCGCGGGCCGCCGTGGCGCCGCCCGCGTCCGCCGCGCCGAGCCGCTGCCAGTCCGCCGCGGTCGGCCTGCCCGCCGGGGCGCCGCCCGCATCTGCCGTCGGCAGCTCACAGAGCGCGGCGCGCCCGGTTGCTACCGTGACCGTCATGCCCGATGCCACCAAGGTCACCGAGGACGAGGTCTACGCGGCGCTCGAGGAGGTCATCGACCCCGAGCTCGGCCTCGACTTCGTCTCGCTCGGCCTCGTCTACGACGTCGAGATCGAGCCCGACAACCAGGTCTACGTCACCTTCACCCTGACCACCCCGGCCTGCCCGATCGGCCCCCAGGTCTCCGAGCAGATGCGCGAGTTCGTCGGCGACCTCGACGGTGTCACCGGCGTCCACCCGAAGATGATCTTCGACCC
>CAZCFA010000102.1:4694-6433 GCA_964497825.1 uncultured Conexibacter sp. | reverse complement strand
CCGCCGCTGCCGCCGCCGCCGCGCGCGCCGATGCCGGCGCCGATGCCGGCGCCGAGATGCCGCCGCCGGGCGAGTTGACCACGCATAGGGTGGAAAAGTCGCCCAGCGGCCCGCCCAGGCGTGACCTACGGAACCGCCGCCGCGATCGCCGTCGGCGGCGGTTGAGGC
Source organism: uncultured Conexibacter sp. (assembly GCA_964497825.1). Lineage (GTDB taxonomy): Bacteria > Actinomycetota > Thermoleophilia > Solirubrobacterales > 70-9 > RHKX01. The sequence goes on along the minus strand of CAZCFA010000102.1, from coordinate 6,265 downwards.
GCGGCCGCGGAGCGCGTCAGGGGCGCTGGATCCGCTGCATGCGAGCCATTCGCCGCTCCTTGCGGCCCTCGAGCCGCGCCTGGATCAGCGACAGCACGATCGGCAGCACCATGAACATCGCGATCACGCCGAAGCAGAAGAAGGTGACGCTCTTGTCGGTCGTGCGGCCGCCGAGGCCGACGCCGTCGGCGGCGAGCGCGGCGGGCGCGGTGAGCAGCGCCGCCGCCCAGAGGGCGCCGAGCATGAGGCCGGTGCGACGGGCGAAGCTCACGGCCCGCCACTCTACCTGAGCACCTAGGATGTCGGCCCGATGTCGGCCTTCGAAGCGATCGTCCTCGGGCTGGTCCAGGGTCTGACCGAGTTCCTGCCGATCTCCTCGAGCGGGCACCTGCGGATCGTTCCCGCCCTGCTCGGCTGGGACGATCCCGGCACCGCGTTCACCGCGGTGATCCAGCTCGGGACGATGGCGGCGGTGCTGATCTACTTCCGCGCCGATCTCTGGCGGATCGCCCGCGCCTGGCTGGCCGAGCTGCGGGTGCCGTACGCGCGCCGCACGAGCGACGCCAACCTCGGCTGGTTCATCCTGCTCGGCACGATCCCGATCTCGATCTTCGGGATCGCCTTCAGCTCCGAGATCGAGTCCGGCGCCCGCGACCTCTACCTGATCGGCTCGGTGCTGATCGCGTTCTCGTTCGTGATGCTGGCCGCCGAGCGCTACGGCCGGCGCGACCGCGAGCTGACGACGATGGACGGACGCGACGGCATCTTCATCGGCCTCGCCCAGGCGCTGGCGCTGATCCCGGGCGTCTCGCGCTCGGGGGCGACGATCTCGGCCGGCCTGCTGCGCAACTTCGACCGCGCCGCCGCCGCCCGCTACTCGTTCCTGCTCTCGGTCCCCGCCGTCGTGCTCAGCGGCCTCTACGAGCTCAAGGACATCGGCGGCGGCAGCGGCGCCTCGGCCTCGGCGACGATCATCGCCGCGCTCGTCGCCTTCGCCAGCGGCTACGCGGCGATCGCCTGGCTGTTGCGCTACCTCGCCCACCACAGCCTCGACGTCTTCGTCGCCTACCGGATCCCGCTCGGGATCCTCGTGATCGTGCTCGCGGCGAGCGGCGCGATCAGCTGATCCGCCGGCTCTCACGGCGGTCTCATCGGGCCCACCTACGTTGCGCTCTGGTCAGGCCACCCGGTCGTGACCGAACGCAAACGAAAGGAGTAATGATGAGCAAGCGAATCATGCGCGCGCTGGCCGCGATCGCCGCGTTCGCCGCGCTCGCCCTCGGCGGCGCCGCCATCGCCGGTGCGACCGGCGGCGGCAACGACGGCGGCCAAGGCGCCGGCACCGAGCGGGGCGAGCAGCCGGGAAGCGACGGGAACGAGGCCGGCGAAAGCGACGAGGTCGAGCTCTCCGCCTCGATCGAGCAGCAGGCCCGCGCCGCCGCCGAGCAGGCGACCGGTGGCAGCGCTGACGACGTCGAGGCCGTCGACCCGGGCGAGGCGAACGGGAAGCCGGAGCCGGGCGAGGCGAACGGGAAGCCGGAGCCGGGCGAGGCGAACGAGAAGCCGGAGCC
>CAZCFA010000102.1:0-4594 GCA_964497825.1 uncultured Conexibacter sp. | reverse complement strand
GAAGCCGGAGCCGGGCGAGGCGAACGAGAAGCCGGAGCCTCCGACTCCGGCGGGCGCCGCCTACGAGGTCGAGGTCAGCAAGGGCGGGAAGGAGCTGGAGGTCTTCCTCAGCAAGTCCTTCGAGGTCCTCGGGACCGAAGCCGACCAGGGCTGACACGAGAGCGAACCCCGGCGCTCCCGGCCCCGACCGGGAGCGCCGGGCCGTCTCGTCGCCTGAATCGCCGATGCCCACCCGGGCGTCCGCCCCGAGCCGGGAGCGCCGAGTGCCTGGGTCGCTCTCATCCCGCTCTCATCCTCCGCCCCGATAATCGCCGCATGAGAGTTCTCGTCGTCGAGGACCAGCCGAAGATGGCGCGCCTGCTGCGACGGGGGCTCGCCGACGACGGCTTCGTCGTCGATCTGGCGACGAGCGGCGAGGACGCGCTGTGGATGGGTCCCAGCACCCCCTACGACGCGATCGTCCTCGACGTGATGCTGCCCGGCATCGACGGCTTCGAGACCTGTCGCCGGCTGCGTGACGACGGCGTCTGGGCCCCGGTGCTGATGCTGACCGCGCGGACCTCGATCGAGGACCGGGTCGCGGGTCTCGACGGCGGTGCCGACGACTACGTGCCGAAGCCGTTCTCGATCGCCGAGCTCGCGGCCCGGATCCGGGCGCTGATCAGGCGCGGGTCGATCGAGCGCCCGACGGCGCTCGTGGTCGGCGACCTCGAGCTCGACCCAGCCGCGCGCACGGTTCGCCGCGGCGGTGCCGAGATCGCCCTCTCCGCTCGTGAGTTCGCGCTGCTGAGCGCGTTCATGCGCCGGCCGGGGGTGGCGCTGAGCCGAACCGAGCTGCTCGACCTCGCGTGGGAGTACGACTACGAGAACCGCTCCAACGTGGTCGACGTCTACGTGCGTTACCTGCGAAACAAGATCGACCGCCCGTTCGGCGTCGTCTCGATCGAGACCGTGCGCGGCGTCGGCTACCGGATCAGGAAGCCGGCGCCATCCTGAGCCGGATCCCGATCCGCCTGCGCCTGACGCTGGCCTTCGCCGCGGCCATGGGTGCCGTCCTGGCGCTCGCCGGGACGTTCGTCTACCTCAGGGTCGACTCCGACCTCAGCGGAGCGATCGACGACGGTCTCACCACGCGCGCCGACGATCTCGCCCGGCAGCTGAGCGACTCCGAGCCCGGCGAGATCGAGCTCGGCGACCGGCGCTCCGAGGATGGCCCGGACATCCTCACCGAGATCCTGCGGTCGGATGGACGGATCGTCGCCGCCTCAACGGGGCGCCCGTTCGAGCCGATCCTCGACCCCGATCAGCTCGCCGCCGCCCGCGCGGAGCCGACCTACTTCGACGCCACCGACGTCCCCGGCATCGAGGACGGGGCCCGCCTGTTCGCCCGACCGGTGAGCGGCGACGGCGGTGAGCTCATCGTCCTCGCCGGGTCCTCGACCGGGGATCGGACCGAGACGCTGAAGAGTCTCGCGACGACGTTCGCGATCGGCGGGCCGGTCGCGCTGCTGATCGCCTCCGCCCTGGGCTACGTCCTCGCGACCTTCGCGATGCGGCCGGTCGAGACGATGCGGCGGCGGGCCGGGGAGATCACGCTGAGCCGCGACGGTGAGCGCCTGCCGCTGCCCGCCGCCGAGGACGAGATCCGCCGGCTGGCGCTGACCCTGAACGAGATGCTCGACCGGATCGAGGACGCGCTGAACCGGGAGCGCGCGTTCGTAGCCGGCGCCGGCCACGAGCTGCGGACGCCGCTGGCGATCCTGCGGGGCGAGCTCGAGCTGGCGCTGCGGCCCGATCGCGACCGGCACGAGGTCGAGGCGGCGATGCGCTCGGCGGTCGAGGAAGCGGACCGGCTCGGTGGAATCGCCACCGACCTGCTCGCCCTGGCGGGTTCGGAGTCGGGCCAGATCCCGATCGAGCCCGCCGCCACCGAGATCGACGCGCTGCTCGACCGCACCCGGCGCCGTTACGCGGCCGCCGCCGCCGACGCCGGCAGGTCGCTGAGCGTGGGCGGAGAGCGCGGATTGCGGTGGAGCCTCGACCGCGGCCGCGTCGAGGCGGCGCTCGGCAACCTGGTCGAGAACGCGCTGCGCCACGGCGCCGGCTCGATCGAGCTGCGCGCCCGCGGCACCGACCGCGGGCTCGAGCTCGCGGTCGGCGACGCCGGGCTCGGGTTCCCCGACGAGTTCGTCGCGCGCGCCTTCGACCGTTTCTCGCGGGCCGAGGCGAGCCGGACGACGGCCGGAACCGGCCTCGGGCTGGCGATCGTGCGGGCGATCGCCGCGGCCCACGGCGGCGACGCCGAGATCGCCCCCGGTCCGGGCGCGACGGTGCGGATCGTGATCCCGGACCCGGGCTGAGCGGGCTCCGCGTTCCCGCCGCAGCGGGCGGCAGGATCGAGCGCGTCATGGTGGACGTAGCCCAGCGCCCGCGATCGTCCGGACGCTCGCGCGCCGCGACGACCGCAACTGACAAGATCGGCCTGCGGCAGATGCTCTGCGCGGCGATCGACATCGGCTCGAACACGACCAGGGTGCTGGTCGCCGAGCCCGATCGGGGTCAGCTGCGCAAGGTGATGGAGCAGCGCGCCTACACGCGGATCGGCAAGGGCCTGCGCAAGAAGGACGGCGCCGTCACCGAGGAGAAGCTGGCCGAGGTCTGCGACGTCGTCGCCACCCAGGTGCGGCTCGCGCAGGAGCTCGGGGCGGAGACGATCCGGATCGTCGCGACCGCGGCGATCCGCGAGGCGCCGAACGGTGCCGCGGTCGCCGAGCAGATCGGCGCCGCGGCGGGCTTCCCGGTCGAGATCCTCACCGACGAGGAGGAGGGACGGCTCGCCTTCATCGGCGCCACCCGCGCGCTCGGCCATCCGGTCGAGGGCGAGATCGCGGTCGTCGACGTCGGCGGCGGCTCCTCCGAGGTCGTGCTCGGAACGCTCGCCGGCGGCGTCCGCGAGGTGCGCTCGTTCAAGGTCGGCTCGGGGGCGCTGGCCGAGGAGTTCTTGAGCAGCGATCCGCCGGGACCGGCGGAGATCCGCCGGCTCCGCGACGAGATCGCCGACCGCTTCGAGGGCGTCGTGCTGCGCCGGCCCGAGCAGGCGGTGGCGGTCGGCGGCAGCGCCACCTCGCTGCGGCGCCTGGTCGGCTCGGTGCTCGAGTACGAGACGCTCGAGCGCGGCATCCGCGTCCTCACCGGCGCCCCCGCGGCCGACGTCGCCAAGCGGTTCGAGCTCGACGTCCGCCGGGTCGAGGTGCTGGCGGCCGGCGTGCTGGTCCTCGAGCAGCTCTCCGACCTGCTCGGGCAGCCGCTGCAGATCGGCAAGGGCGGCCTGCGCGAGGGCGTGATCCTCGAGGTCCTCGCCGGCGACGCCGCGAGCTAGCCGGGCCGCATATTCTCGCCCGCAGTGGCGAAGGCCCGCGAGATCCCCGGCCTGACGACCGAGCTCGCCTACGGCGAGGTCGCGGCGCGGGTGCTCGAGGTCCGCGGTGCCGAGCTGATCGAGCATTCCGCCGGCGTCCTCGACACGGGCGACATCGAGCGGTTGCACGCGATGAGGGTCGCCTCGCGGCGGCTGCGGGCGGCGATCGAGATCTTCCGCCCCTGCCTGCCGAAGCCGGAAGCGGGCCGGGCGCTGCGGGCGGTAAAGGACCTCGCCGACGCGCTCGGTGAGCGCCGCGATCGCGACGTCGCGATCGTCGCGCTCGAGGCGTTCGCGACGACGATGCCGGCCCCCGACCGGCCCGGGGTCCGCTCGCTGGTGGCGCGGTTCGAGGCCGAGCAGGAGGCGGCGAACGTGGCGCTCGAGCCGTTCGTCGACCCCGCGCGCCTCGAGCGGATCCACGAGGTGGTCATCGGCCTGGCGGCGGCCGCGCGAGCCGCCGCCGGCGGCGGGCCCGAGGCGGGCGGCGCGGCGGCGGGCGCCGCCGAGCCGGCGGCTGGAGCGGACGGTCCGTCCCCGGGTGGCGTCGAGGACGACCCGGCGGCGGGCGGCGCTTCCGCCTCCGCTCCGGCGGCGGCCGCCGGCGGGGAAGGCGCGTGAAGGCGCGACGCGTCAAGCGGCTCGATCCGCAGGCGACGCTGGCCGAGAACGCGGCCCGGATCGTCCTCGTCCGCCTCGGCGAGCTGCGCTCGTTCGTGCCGGAGGCGCTCGATGCCAACGCGGCCGGGACGCAGCACGACATGCGGATCGCCGCCAAGCGCCTGCGCTACGTGCTCGAGGCGACCGGCTTCTGCTTCGGCCGCCCGGCGGCGACCGCCCGTCGCCGCGCCCGGGAGATCCAGGACCTGCTCGGCGAGGTCCACGACGCCGACGTGATGCTGCCGCGCCTGCACGAGCACCGGGCGCTGATCCGCGATCAGGACGCGGCCGCGGTCCTGCGCCGCGCCGGCGGCGCCGAGGATCTCGACCCGGCGCTCGCCGCCCGCGCCCCGCACCGCACCGCCTACCGCGGCCTCGAGGTGCTCGAGGTGTATCTGATCTCGCGCCGGGCGCTGCTGTTCGAGCGTTTCACCGAGCACTGGCGGCGGTGCGAGGAGAAGGGGGTCTGGCGGGCGCTCGAGCGCGCCGCCGAGCGCGAGCTCGAGCGCGCCGCCG
>CAZCFA010000101.1:0-6645 GCA_964497825.1 uncultured Conexibacter sp. | reverse complement strand
GCCGGCGGCCGGCGGCGACGAGCGCGAGCGGCGCTCAGACGACGCGGGGCGACTTTGCCACCGCCTACGTGGTCAACTCGCCCAGCGCGCCCAGTGCGCCGGCCGCCCCGCCCGCCCGGCGACGAGCGCGAGCGGCGCTCAGACGACGCGGGGCGACTTTGCCACCGTCCACGTGGTCAACTCGCCCAGCGCGCCCGGTGCGCCGGCCGCCCCGCCGCCCGCCGGCGAGCAACGCTCGTCGCCGGCGCGGCAGCGACGGCGGCCCGGGGTCAGCCGCGGTTGGGCGGTCTGATCACCTTGGTGAAGGCGTGGCAGTGCGCGATCCGCCCCTTGCCACGGAACCTGAACTTGGTCGGCGCGAAGTTGCGGCGGTCGTTGCGGTACTGGTCGAACAGGCCGCCCCGGACCTCGATCTTCATGCCCGCGTAGGGCTCGTGGTCGGAGCCGCCGAGCGCCCAGGTCGTCCACTTTCCCTTGCCGGTGAACTTGGTCTCGGAGCGGTCGTTGAGCGCCAGGCCGCCGTACTTGAGCGGGCGCTGCACCAGCTTCACGTACGGCGTTCCGTGGCGGCTCGTGCCGCCGGCGTAGAGCCCGTAGCAGGCGTTGCGAGCGGCCTTGACCATCTTCTTCGGCACCTGCTTGCCGCCGGAGAACGGCCGCACCTTCGGGAAGCTGATCTTCCCCGTGTAGTCGCCGCCGACCTCGCCGGCCCCGAAGGTCGCCTTCGCGGTCGTCTTCGCCGTGACGTCGACGACGCGCGCCGGCCGGGCCTGGGCCGGCGTCGCCGCCAGCGCGAGCAGCGCCGTGGCGGCGAGCGCGATCCCAAAGCCGAAGCTCTTATCGCTGCTGGGCATGATCATCCCCTCCCGGTGATCGTCTTGTGCTTGACCGCCGGGGCGCCGGACTCGCGTGGCGGCCCCTGCCGGTCAGGCGGTGAACGTAACAGGTTTCCGCGGGCCCGATCGGCGGTTCGGCAAACCCGAGGGTCCGGTTGGTGGGCGCCGCGACGCCCGGCTGCTCAGCCCGGCGGCGCGACGTAGCCGACCATGATCCCCATCACGTCGGGGAGCGCCTCGGGCGCGTTGTAGCTGCTGCGCAGCTCGAGGTTGTCGCCGACGTTGAGCGTCCCCAGCGAGCGGCCGAGGCAGCCGCCGACGGTGTCGATGTGGCCCATGTAGGAGGGGTCGTTGTCGTAGCCGGCGGCGCCGTCGCAGAGCAGCTGCCCGGTGGTCGTGTCGGTCGCCGAGATGTGGGTGCCGTGGTCGTGCAGGTGGCCGCCGATCGCAACCAGCGTGCCGGCCATATCCGGCGTCACGGTGAAGTCGCGGACCTCGGTGTGATCACCGGCGGGGGTCTCGTACTGCGAGCTGCCGCAGTTGTTGATGTCGATCCAGAACGGCTTCACGGGCTGTAGCTCGGTCGTGCCGTCGACGTAGGCGAAGCTGACCGTGATGTAGAGGTCCTTGGTCTGCTCGCCCATGTTCATCAGGTGGGTGATCAGCCGCCAGCGATCGCTCGCCGCGACCGGATAGCCGAAGCCGCGCGGGATCAGGAACGGCGTCCGCTCGTTGCCGGACGCGAAGAAGCGCTGGCGCCAGCCCGGACAGGTCGCATCGGGCGCGCTCTGGTTGAAGAAGACGACGTGGTGCAGCATCGACTGGGTGTTGAAGTTCGCACGGCGGCCGTCGGCCTCGGTCAGATCGGCCGACATCGCGACGATCGAGCAGTCCTCGCAGGGCTTCTCGATGTTGCCGAGCCCGGTGTTGAGCCCGCCGTGGCCGTGGCCGTGGCCCATGCTGGGCTCGACCGTGAACGGCCCGTAGGTGACGGTGCGCTGGTGGATCGGCGGCGCGTTGTCGAGCCCGGCCCGGAAGCGGGACGGGCGGCATGACCCGTGGCGCAGGTGCCGGTTGAGCCGCAGGACCTTGCCCTTGGCCACGTTCATGTTCACGAACCGGCCCCTGACCCTGAAGATCGTCCGGCCGTGGCGGCCCTTGCGGGCGACGAAGCGCCCGTCGTCGGTGCGGAAGCGGGCCTTGACGCCGGCACACCCGAACCGGACGACGCCGCGGAGCTGCTCGTAGCTGTTGGCTGAGCGGACCTTGACGACGACCCGCTTGCCGGTCCCCGCGGCCGCCTTGCCGACGTACTTGCCGCCCGGCAGCGGCGCCGTCGGCGCCGCGCTCGCGCCCGCCGCGAAGATCGCCGCCGCCGCCGTCGCCACGATCGTCAGAAGAAGGATCCTCGAGCTCATCTCATCGCTCCCGCATGCTCGTCGCTCTCGCCTGTGAACGTAATCAGTAACAGAGCGGCGCCGCTGATGTTGCGGTTCGCCGCCGCGGCGCGGCCGGGGGCCGGGGCGCGTGGGGCTCTCGCCCGCCGCGTGGCGGACCGCCGGCGCCCGCCGGGCCGCCGCCCCGTTCAGTGGTGCGCCGCGACCGGATCGCGGCGGCCGGCGAGGTACCAGAGGAAGCCGAAGACCGCGGCGCCGAGGATCGTCAGAAACAGCTTGTAGTCGACCTCGACCGAGCCGAAGACGTCCTCCGGCGTCGGCCGCGAATCGGGGATCAGGCCCGCCAGCCCGAAGCTGAGATCGACGATCAGGGCGGCGACGATCATCGTCGTCGCCATCAGCGCGACGAGCCGGACGGTGAACGGCGTCCCGTAGTACTTGCGGTAGATCGCGACGATCGGCAGCACGATCAGGTCGGCGAAGATGAACGACATCACCCCCGCGAAGCTGATCCCGCCCGACCACAGGACGGCGGCCAGCGGCACGTTGCCGACCGAGCAGACGAAGCTGAGCACGGCGATGATCGGCCCGACGATCACGTTCTGCAGGGTCCGCAGCAGCGGCGGCGCATCGGTGATGAACAGCGCGTTGAAGAAGTCGGTGCCGAGCAACCCGATGAAGCCGGCGAGCAGAAAGCCGGTCAGGATCTCCTTGTAGAGCATCTTCCAGTCCGCCCTGAAGTTGCGGGCGACCTCGCTCCAGGCCTCGAGCGAGAGCAGGCGCCGGCGCCAGCTCACCGCCCCCTCGCCGCCGCCATCCTGCTCGACCGTCGCCCGGGCGTTGTCGCGGCCCTCCTCCTCGAGCCGGCGCGAGATGAAGAAGCGCAGCACGAGCGCCATCAGCGCGATCATCACGACGCCGCCGACGTACTCACCGAGCGCGAACTGCCAGCCGATCAGCACCGTGAGCACCAGGCCGAGTTCCCAGACCAGGTTGGTCGAGGCGAACATGAAGCTGAACGCCGCCGCCGCCGACGCCCCCTTGGCGAACAGCGAGCGCGCGATCGAGACCGCCGCATACGAGCACGACGACGAGGCGGCCCCGAGGCCGGTCGCCCGTGCCACCGGGCCGGCGCCGCCGCCGCTGAGCCCGCGCTCGATCGACTCGCGCGGAACCCAGGCCTGGACGATCGCCGAGACCAGGAACCCGAGCACCAGCGCCCAGAAGACCTGGTAGGCCATCAACGCGGCGTTGCCGAGCCCCTCGGCCAGCTTGTCGAGCGCGGCCATCGCCAGCGATCCTATGTCGCCGCCGGCAACGTCGCGCTCGCCCGGGCGCTGGGCCATTCACGGCCCCGCGGCGCAGCGCGGCGCCGCCGCCCGGGGCCGGCGTCAGCCGCCGATCACGTCGCCGGGCCCGTGGTAGGCGCGCATCGCGACGATCTTGCCGCGGTCGTCGAACTCCATCACGTCGATCGCCCGGATCCGCAGCGGCCTGCCGTCCTGGCGCATGTGGATGTCGAACGCCATCGCCGCGAAGTCACCTTGGGAGCTGCGGACCGGCGCCACGAGCTCGAGCCGGTCGACGACCTCGACGGCGCCGCGGTAGAACTCGTCGATCGCCGCCCTTCCCCGCACGATCGCCGACCCTCCGACCGGGTCCTCGATGCGAGCGTGGTCGGCGGACAGCGCCGCCAGCGCCTCCCCGTCGGCCCCGTTGAAGCCGTCGATGTAGGCCTGCATCGCGGCGCGCATCCGCGATTCATGTCGATCGGTCCCCGCCAACGGCCGCCCCGGAGTCTAGGCCGGTCGGGGCGCCCGCCTCAGCAACGCGGCGGCGCCGTCCGACCCGCGCCCGCCCGCCCCGCCGGGGTCGCCCTGCGCTGCCTCCGCAGGGGGCCGTGACGCAGCCGGAGTCCGGGGGCGGCACCGCGGAACCTCCCCCTATCGGGGTGGTCGGCGGTTCCGCTTGAGTGGGTCACCCGCTCGTGGCGCGCGAATCGCCGAACTCGATGGCCGTCGATTGCCCGGATCGGATCGGGGGCGCCGCCCGGCGGCGTCCGCCTCGAGCCGCTCCAGGAGCACGGGCCGCCGCGCCGCGGCTCGCTCGCGGGCGCCGGTCGATGCGCGTTGTGAGATCCTGGCGCCGATGGCGGACGACCTCAGCCTCGGCGAGGCGGCGAAGCAGCTCGGCGTCAGCGTCGACACGCTGCGCCGCTGGGACGCCGCCGGCAAGCTCGAGACGACCCGCGACGAGGGCGATCGTCGCCGCGTCCCGGTGGCCGAGATCGAGCGGCTGCGTCCGGCGCCGGCCCGGCACCGCACCGGCGACACCTTCTCGGCCCGCAACCGCTTCGCCGGCACGGTCGTCTCGGTCGAGGCCGACGGGGTGATGGCGCTGGTCGAGATCGAGGCCGGCCCGCACCGGATCACCGCGGCGATCACCCGTGATGCGGTCGACGAGCTGGGCCTGGTCGAGGGCGTTGAGGCGGTGGCGACGGTGAAGGCGACCTCGGTGATGGTCGCCCGGGAGCGCTGAGGTGGCGGCGAACCCGACCGCGGAGCAGTGGATCGAGGCGTTCGCGAGCGCCGCCGGCGTCGATCCCCCGGCCCGCGTCGAGATCGACGCGCTGCTCGAGCTCGCCTCGGTGGCCGCCCACTCCTCCGAGCGCCGGGCGGCGCCGATCGCCTGCTGGATCGCCGCCCGCGCCGGGCTCGACCCGGCCGAGGCGCGGCGGATCGCCGCGACGATCGCCGCCGGCGACGACTGAGCGGCGCGGGCCGGCCCGCGCGACCGTTAGCCTCAGGCGGGTGAGCGGGCGAGGAACCAGCGGGCCGGTCGCGGCGTGCTGCTCGGCGCTCGCGACGCTCGCAGTCCTGGCGCCGGCGGCCGCCGCGGACGCCCCGACGCAGCGCGCGGCCGCCGGCGGCGGCGACCACACGGCGCCGCGGACGACGATCGAGTCGGGCCCGGCGCCGGTCGTGCGCAGGGGCAGGCTCACGTTCAGCTTCCGCGCCGACGAGCCCGGCGCGACCTTCGCCTGCCGGCTCGACGACGGCGGCTACAAGCCCTGCCGGAGCCCGTACACGACCGGTCCGCTGAAGCAGGGCGACCACGTCTTCGGGGTCCGGGCGACCGACCCCGCCGGCAACGTCGAGGCGACTCCCGCCGAGCGCCGGTTCAGCGTCGACAAGAGCATCGCCGGCGCCAACGCCGCCGCCCGCCGCGTTCAGCGGCCGCGGGGCGGCCGGGTCGCGATCGTGATCAGCGTCCGCTCCGGCGAGCAGACCCGGGTGCGGGCGGCCGGCAAGGTCCGGGTTGGCGAGCGGCGCTTCCGGGTCCGGAGCAGGTGGATCAGGTTGAGCGCCGGCGCGGTCCGCCGGCTCCGGCTGGTGCCGGTCAGGCCGCGGGCGAGCCGCAGGATCAGGAAGGCGCTCGGGCGCGGCAAGCGGGCGCGGGCGAAGCTCGCCGTCACCTTCGTCGACCTGATCGGCAACCGCGCGATCTCGGGCGAGGTCGACGTCCGGGTCAAGGAGCCGCGGGCACGGCCCGGGCACGGCCGCCGCGGGTAGGCCGCCGGCCCTTCGGCGCCCGCAGCGCGCCGTCCGGGGGCGCTGACGCGGGCGGGGAGCGGAAACGCGTGAGCTTGACGTTCGGCGCGCAGCCGTGCCGAACGTCGATCGACCCCTGCCCCGCGGGGTAGAAATCGACGTTCGGCGCAAGGGTAGGGGCCGGATCGAGCCCGCTCACCGCGCGGCCGCGCGGCCCGCGACCGGGATCGGCGGCGCGCGTGTGAGAAGCTCAGAGCGGAACCGTCGACGCGCCGGAGGAGGTCGCACTTGCAGCTCGGGATGATCGGACTGGGACGGATGGGGGCCAACCTCGTGCGGCGGCTGATGCGCGACGGCCACGACTGCGTCGTCTACGACGTCGACGCCGGCGTCGTCGAGCAGCTCGCGGGGGAGGGGGCGACGGCCGCCGACTCGCTCGCCGACCTCGTCGCCAAGCTGGCGCCGCCGCGCGCGGCCTGGATCATGGTCCCGGCCGGCTACGTGCAGGGAACCGTCGACGAGCTCGCCGGGCTGATGGAGCGCGGCGACGCGATCATCGACGGCGGCAACTCCTATTGCCGCGACGACATCGACCGCGCCCGGGCGCTCGAGCCGAGCGGGATCGACTACATCGACGTCGGCACCAGCGGCGGCGTGTTCGGGCTCGACCGCGGCTTCTGCCTGATGATCGGCGGCCCCGACGGCGCCGTCGGCCGGCTCGACCCGGAGGGCGCCGAGGATGCCCGGGCCCGGGCCGCAGACGCCCGCGTCGCAGCGCTCGAGCGCGGCGCACAGCGCTCCCGCGGTGCTGACGGCCTCCAGGTCGCCGCCGTAGGCCGGGCCGGCGGTCACATGGAGGGC
>CAZCFA010000100.1:0-6825 GCA_964497825.1 uncultured Conexibacter sp. | reverse complement strand
GCGCGCCGGCCGATGGGCGTTACTGGGCTCGAACCAGTGACCTCCAGCTTGTCGAGCTGGCGCTCTCCCAACTGAGCTAAACGCCCGGGGCCGGGCAATCTAGCAGCGGTATGGCCGCGGCCCGGGAGAACCGGGGCCGGCGGCGGGCGGGCGGCGCTACCCTGCCCTGATGCTCGACCGCAAGCGGGCACCGGCGAGGTTCGGAGTTGTCGCGGCGACCGCGGCCTGCGCGCTGCTGCTCGCCGCCCCGGCGACGGCGAAGAAGCGCGAGTACCAGGGGCCGATCGGCCCCTCCGGCGCGATCTCGTTCGCGGTCAAGGGCAAGAAGCAGCGGATGCGGGTCGTCGACCTCGCCTGGTACCGGCTTCCGGTCGAGTGCGGCAAGCGCAACAAGCGGGACAGCTCGACCGGCACCCTGACCTTCAGCGTGCCCGTCAAGCGCCACAGGTTCTCCGCCTATGCCGTCTACGGGAAGAAGAAGCGCCCGAAGGCGGAGGCGATCATCAAGGGCAGGATCAAGGGCGGGCGCGCCCACGGCAAGATCATCGTCCGCGGCTCGAGGCTGCCGGTCGATGACGCTCGCTCCGGCAACTGCGACAGCGGCAAGCACCGCTGGAACGCGGCCGGCTGAGGCAGGCGGCCCGCGTCGCAACCGCAGGCACCGTGAGACCGACGTCGGGGGGAGGTGCGGGATCGCCGAGCGGATGATCGAGGCGAACGGGGTCGAGCTCTGCACCGAGGCGTTCGGCGATCGCGCCGACCCGCCGATCCTCCTGATCATGGGCAGCGGCGCATCGATGCTCTGGTGGGAGGAGGACCTGTGCCGGGCCCTGGCCGGCGGCGGCCGCTTCGTGATCCGCTACGACCACCGCGACACCGGGCGCTCGGCCACCTGCCCACCGGGTCGGCCCACCTACAGCGGCACCGACCTCAGCGCCGATGCGGCGGCCGTGCTCGACGCCTACGGGCTCGCCGCGGCGCACCTCGTCGGCGCCTCGGCGGGCGCCGGCTGCGCGCAGGTACTCGCCCTCGAGCACCCCGGCCGCGTCCTCTCGCTGGTCCTGATCAGCACGACGCCGGCGACGGCCGGCGACCGCGGGCTGCCGCCGCCGAACGAGGCCTTCGGGCGCTTCGTCGCGAGCGCCACCGTGGACTGGGCCGACAGCGACTCGGTGATCGAGTATCTGACCGCCTACCAGCGTCTGCTGGCGGGCGAGGCGCGCCGATTCGACGCGGCGGCGACCCGCGAGCTCGTGCGCGCCGACGTCGCCCGGACCCGGAACCCCGCCGCGTTGCAGAACCACGATCTGGCCCTGGCGGAAACCGAGCCGCCGCGCGAGCCGCTGTCGGCGATCGTCGCGCCGACGCTGGTGATCCACGGCAGCGCTGATCCGATGTTCCCGATCGAGCACGGGCGAGCGCTCGCCGCGGAGATTCCGGGCGCGCGGCTGCTCGCCCTCGACGGCGCCGGCCACGGCCTCTTCCGACCCGACTGGGACGCGATAACGACCGCGGTGCTCGAGCACACCGCGCCAGAGGCGCCTGCCGGAATCGAACCGGCGTAAACGGCTTTGCAGGCCGCTGCGTAGCCACTCCGCCAAGGCGCCGGGGGCGACGGGGTAGGGTAGCGGCCGCCCGCGGCCCTGCGAGCACGCAACGCGGGGTTCGCTGGGGCGTCTCGCCGCGACGGCCGCTCTCAGCTCGCGCGTCGGCCTCGATCGGATCCCCTCCCCCGGCCGCGCACGCCCGGCCCACACGGATCGAACGGCTCTGCCGGCCGCGGACGCGAGATGCGCAAGGATCTGACTGGCAGTGCGGTTTGTTACTTGTTATGTTCGGTTCGTAATCGTCCTTGCGCTCGGTCCCTGGGGAGGGTCATGTCGAGTCAGGTCATCGGTCCGGGTAAGCGCCGGCGTCGGCTCTGCCGCTGGACCGCTGCTCCGGCCCTGGCCCTGCTGGCGGCGCTGCTCGGCGGCTGCGCGTGGGGCATTACCCAGCCGGCCGAGGACGTCGGCGTTACATCGGCGACGATCACGGGCATCGTCGCGGAGACCAGCGACGGCACCGCCACCTACTGGTTCGAGTACGGGCCGACGAAGAACTACGGCTCCGAGACCAGCCAGCGTTCGATCGACCTCACCGGCGGCGAGACCGCATCGGTCTCCGAGGATCTCAGCGGGCTCGACCCCGAGAGCAAGTACCACTTCCGGCTCTGCGCAAGGGAGCCCGGCGGGAGCCAGCCGCAGGAGGTCTGCGGCGGCGATCAGACGTTCAGGACCGGCAGCGGGCCCGCGCAGCTGGCGATCAGCACCGACCCGGGCCTCTATCCCGACTTCGACCCCGACGTGCCCGACTACGTGACCCGCTGCAACGACGGGCCCGTCGACGTCGACGTCGAGGCGCCGGTCGACGAGGAGGTCTCGGTCGACGGCGGTCCCGACCGCAACGGCACGTTCACCGAGACCGTGCCGCTGGGCTCCGAGCAGGAGTTCTCGTTCAGGACGCAGACCGACGTCGGCACCTCGACCTATCACGTGCGATGCCTGCCCAACAACTTCCCGGACTGGACCTTCGACCAGTACGGGCCGGCGCAGCGGAAGTGGTACATCACGACCAACAACGGCTACGTGATCATCTTCGACGGCAACGGCGTGCCGGTCTGGTGGCGGGCGGCCGCCGGCGCCGTCGACGCAAAGCTGCTCGCTGATGGGACGCTCGCCTTCGGAGCGACGAAGAAGTACGAGATCCGAACGCTCGACGGGACCTTGCTGCACACGCTGAAACCGGTCGGAGCGGACGCCGACACCCACGACATGCTGCTGCTGCCGGACGGCAACTACATGGTGATGGCTGGGGTTCCACGTCCTGGAACGGTGGACCTGACCGCCTTTGGCGGGCCCGCGGATGCGACCGTCCTCGACAACGAGGTTCAGGAGATCGATCCCGACGGCGATCTCATCTGGTCGTGGAACACGAAGGATCACATCGGGCTGGAGGAGACGCCGACGGAGTGGTGGCAGGCGCGAGTGCTGCCGAATCATGCCGACGGCTACGACGTCGTCCATATGAACGCACTCGACATCGACTCGGGGTCGCTGGTCGTCTCGCTGCGCCACACGAACGCCGCCTACGAGATCGACCGCGACAGCGGCGACGTCGTCTGGAAGCTCGGTGGCACACCGACGCCCGAGAGCCTGAACGTGATCGGCGATCCCGCGACCGGTGGACCGTTCGGAGGCCAGCACGACGTGCGGCTGCATTCGGACGGCACGCTGACCGCGTTCGATAACGGCCAGACGCAAGATCGGCCACCGCGCGCCGTTCGCTTCGGGATCGATCCCGAGGCCGGGACGGCGACCTACCTGGAGTCGATCTCGGGGCTGCCGGAGGTTGCAGAGGCGGTCTGCTGCGGGTCGGCACGGCGATCACCGTCGGGGAGCTGGCTGGTCGACTGGGGTCGCTTCCCGCTTGGCACCAATGGGATAACCGAGGTCGCGCCCGACGGGACGCGGACCTTCAGGTTGGTCTTCGCGACGAACCCATATCGAACGGTGCCCGTACCAGCCGGAAAGATCAGTCGGGCGGAGATGCGCGACGGCATGGACGTCCAGCACCCGCGGTAGCCGATGACGCAAGCACTGCACAAGGGACTGAGATGAAGACGAACCACGACCGGAACCCTTCTCCGCCGGCCCCACGCAGGGGTCGACGAATGCCTCTCCGGGCGGGCTTCGCCGTCCTCGCCGCCGCTTCTGCGGCGCTGCTCGGCGGCTGCGCGTGGGGCATCACCCAGCCGGCCGAGGACGTCGGCGTTACATCGGCGACGATCACGGGCATCGTCGCGGAGACCAGCGACGGCACCGCCACCTACTGGTTCGAGTACGGGCCGACGAAGAACTACGGCTCCGAGACCAGCCAGCGTTCGATCGACCTCACCGGCGGCGAGACCGCATCGGTCTCCGAGGATCTCAGCGGGCTCGACCCCGAGAGCAAGTACCACTTCCGGCTCTGCGCAAGGGAGCCCGGCGGGAGCCAGCCGCAGGAGGTCTGCGGCGGCGATCAGACGTTCAGGACCGGCAGCGGGCCCGCGCAGCTGGCGATCAGCACCGACCCGGGCCTCTATCCCGACTTCGACCCCGACGTGCCCGACTACGTGACCCGCTGCAACGACGGGCCCGTCGACGTCGACGTCGAGGCGCCGGTCGACGAGGAGGTCTCGGTCGACGGCGGTCCCGACCGCAACGGCACGTTCACCGAGACCGTGCCGCTGGGCTCCGAGCAGGAGTTCTCGTTCAGGACGCAGACCGACGTCGGCACCTCGACCTATCACGTGCGATGCCTGCCCAACAACTTCCCGGACTGGACCTTCGACAAGTACGGGCCGGCCCAGCGGAAGTGGTACATGGTCTCGCCGCTGAGATACGCGATCATCTTCGACGGCAACGGCGTGCCGGTCTGGTGGCGCTGGGACCCGGACACGCCGAACGACTTCAAGCTGCTCGCCGACGGCACCCTCGCCGCCTCGAGCGGCGGAACGAAGTACGAGATCCGCGATCTCGACGGCAACCTGCTGAACACGCTGCAAACGGTCGGCAGCACGCTCGATTCCCACGACATGCTGCTGCTCGCGAACGGCGACTACATGCTGATGACCTACAGGCCGCGGTCGAATCCGACCGACCTGACGCCATACGGCGGCCCCCCGGACGGGATCGTCCTCGACGCCGAGCTTCAGGAGGTCAAGCCCGACGGCACCGTCGTCTGGACCTGGAACAGCAAGGACCACATCAGCCTCGATGAGACGGGCCACTGGTGGGACGACTTCGCGATCCCGCGGGCAAAGGACAACCAGTTCGACGCCTTCCACATGAACGCCGTCGACGTCGACGGCGACTCGATCGTGATCTCGCTACGCCACACCGACGCGATCTACGAGATCGACCGCGACAGCGGCGACGTCGTCTGGAAGCTCGGCGGCTCGCCGACGCCGGAGAGCCTCACGGTTCTCAACGACCCGCATGCCGCCAACCCGCTCGGTGGACAGCACGACGTCCGGATCCTGCCCGACGGCACGTTGACCGCGCACGACAACGGCGAGCTCCAGGGGCGGCCGCCGCGGGCCGTCCACTATGAGATCGACGCGAACGCGGGGACCGCGACGTTGCTCGGATCGCTCAGCGATCCCGACGTGCCGGCGGCGATCTGCTGCGGCTCGGCGCGCCTGTCGCCCGCGGGGAGCTGGCTGGCCGCGTGGGGTGGCGTCGGCACCACCGACCATCCGGTCGTCGAGTACATGCCGGACGGGTCGCGAACGTTCGCGCTCGACTTCCCGGGGACGTTCTCCTACCGGGCGGTGCCGGTCCCGGCCGGCAAGCTGAGCCGGAGCGAGCTCCGCGCCGGGATGGATCACCAGCACCCACGCTGATCCCGCGAACCGACGATCGTCGGAGCCGGCGGCATCGCTGCTCGAAGACGAATCCGCCCCTGAGCACCGCGCTGGCGATACCGTGGTGCTCGTGCGCCGCCGCGTCCAGCTCGCATTGCTCGCCGTGGTCCTCGGGCTGGGGGTCTGCGCGCTGCCCGCCGCCGCGGCGGCGAAGCCGCACGGGCTCGCGCACCCGAAGCGCTGCAACGGCGCCAAGCGGCTCTGCAAGCGCTCGCTCGACCAGGTCGTGCTCGCGGGCGCCCACAACGCGATGTCGGCGCAGGAGCTCGGCTTCCTGCTCCCGAACCAGACGCAGGCGATCCCGGGCCAGCTCGACCTCGGCGTCCGGGCGCTGTTGATCGACACCCACTACGGCCGGCTGCAGGCCGACGGCACCGTCCGCACCGACGACGACGGCGACGTCGAGACCGGCGCCCGCGGCACCTACCTGTGCCACGAGTACTGCGAGATCGGCGCGACGCCGCTGGCGCCGGCGCTGCGGCGGATCCGCAGGTGGCTGCGGCACAACCCGGCCGAGGTGCTGGTGATCGAAAACGAGGACTACATCTCCAACAACGACTTCGTCGCGGCGATGAGCAAGAGCGGGCTGCTCGACTACGTCTACCGGGGGCCGCGCTCGCCGTGGCCGTCGCTGCGGAAGATGATCCGCAAGGGTCACCGGGTCGTGATGCTCGCCGACAACGACAAGGCGATCGACCCCGCCTGGTACCGGCCGACCTACGAGGGCCTGCTGCAGGAGACGCCCTACACCTTCAACCCGCCGTCGAAGCTGACCGACCCCGCGAACTGGCCCGCGAGCTGCGCGCCCAACCGCGGCGGGCTCAGCGGATCGCTGTTTCTGATGAACCACTGGTCGCCGTCGGTGGCGCCGGCGGTCCCCGATCCCGCCGCCTCCGCGGCGGTCAACTCCTACGACGTGATCGGTGGGCGCGCGAGCGAGTGCGCCGCGGTCCGGGGCCGCTACCCGAACATCATCGCCGTCGACCAGGTCGGCTACGGCGACCTGTTCGAGGTCGTCGACCGGCTCAACCGGCTGCCCGCCGCGAAGATCCACCCGCCCGGCACGTGAGCGCCGTCGAGCTGCGCGAGGCTGCCGGCCTCAGCTACCGCGAGGCGCTGCCCGGCGCCGATCGCGGCCGGCCGCCGGTGCTCTGCGTCCACGGCTTCCCCGAGACCTCCTACATGTGGCGCGACCTGCTGCCCGCGGTTGCCGCGGCGGGTCATCGCGCGATCGCCCCCGACCTTCCCGGCTCGGGGCGCTCGCCCGCCGACCCGCCGAACACCTGGGAGCGGCTGGTGGCGACGCTGGAGCGGTTCGTCGTCGCGCTCGAGCTCGGGCCCGTCGTGCTCGTCGTCCACGACTGGGGCGGGCTGATCGG
>CAZCFA010000099.1:0-7173 GCA_964497825.1 uncultured Conexibacter sp. | reverse complement strand
GGTCGCGTCCCATAGCCCGGGGGAAATAGCTCGGGCGTAGCCTCCGCGTTGACCTGGAAGTCGACGCATAGGAGGTACGCCCGAATGGCGAGGATAGTCCCGAGTGAGCGTTATCGCGATCAGCTCGAAGAGCTGATCGCGGCGGCAGGCGAAAGCAGCGACCCGATCGAGCAGATCGCCCGCGCCGGGTCGCGGCTGATCATCCAGCAGGCGCTCGAAGACGAGGTCACCGAGTTCCTCGGCCGCGCCCGCTACGAACGCGACGGTGATGCGGTCGGGCACCGCAACGGCTACGAACCTCGCCGGGTGGTGACGAGCTCGGGCCCGGTCGAGATCGAGCGTCCTCGGATCCGCGACGCCGAGCAGCTCGGTTTCGAGTCGAAGATCCTCGGCAAGGGCGTTGCCCGCACCTACGCGCTCGAGTCGCTGGTGATCAGCTCGTTCCTGCGGGGCTTGAGCGTCCGCGACGTCGAGGCTGCGCTGGAGGAGGCCTTCGACGAGCGGGTGGTCTCGAAGTCGACGGTGAGCCGGATCTGCGAGGACACGAAGGAGCGCTACCGGCGCTGGTGTCGGCGCGACCTCTCCGGCCACGATCTCGTCTACCTCTACCTCGACGCGATCTACCTGAAGCTGCGGCCCGACGACGAGCCCGCCGAGGGCGTCCTGGTCGCCTGGGGGATCACCCTCGAGGGCAGAAAGGTCCTGCTCGGGCTCGCCCTCGGAAGCCGCGAGAGCCACTCCTGCTGGCTCGGCTTCGGCCGCGACCTGATCGAGCGCGGGTTGCGCTCGCCGGCATTGGTGGTCGCCGACGGGGCGCCGGGGATCTGGAAGGCGGTGGGCGAGCTCTGGCCGGCGGCGGAGGGACAGCGCTGCACCGTCCACGCCCTGCGCAACATCCTCGCCAAGCTGCCCGAGCGCCTGCACGCGGCCTTCAAGGCGCGCTGGTGGCGGCTCCTCGACGAGGCCGCCTCGGCGGCGGAGGCGAAGGCGGGCCTGATGGCGCTCGCTGAGGAGCATCGGCGCGCCTACCCATCGGCGATGCGGACGATCGACTGCCACGTCGATCAGCTCGTCGCCCACCTGCGCTTTCCGAGTGAGCACCGCAGGCGAACCCGCTCGACGAACCTGCTCGAGCGGACTTTCGTCGAGGTCCGCCGCCGGACCAAGGTGATCGGTCGCTTCCCGGGTGAGACCTCGGCGCTGACCCTGATCTGGGCGGTGCTCGAGCTCTCCTCCCGCGGCTGGCGCGGGGTCACGATGACGCCCCGGATCGTCGCCGAGATCGAGCGGCTCAGACGGGCGCGGGGCGGCTCCGCGGAGCCGCCCACCCAAGGCGAGCGGGCCGAGGAGGTGATCGCCGCATAGGATCAACCGAGCGCGGAGCTGCGTTCAGTGAATTTCCCCGGCTGATGGGACGCGACCGGCGCGCGCGCCCGCCATGCTTACCGCGCAACATACTCACTCACTCCTCGAGTTGGTGTTTCGCCAGTGGTCATCAATGCGTGCGGTGAGTTCAGCCTTCTCGATGACGTCGCGCGCACGCCGGCGCGACTCAGCGAGTACCTCCTGCTCGTTGACCGAGGCGACGAGCTCACCTGACCTGATCCGGAACTCTCCGTTCACCAGCACGGAGTCGACGTCCGTCCCGTGCGCGGAGAACACCAGCGCGCTCACCGGACGATTGGGCACGGTGATATGCGTCCGGTAAAGGTCGAAGATCGCGATGTCCGCGCGCTTGCCCGGCTCAAGCGACCCGATCAGGTCGCCCAGCCCGATCGCCTTGGCGGTGTTGATCGTCGCCATCTCGATCGCCCGCTCGGCGCTGATCAGCGTCGGATCGAAGTGCGTCACGTTCTGGATCAGCGCGGCGAACTTCATCTGCTCGACCATGTCCGGCGAGCAGTTCACGTAGGTGCCGTCGGTGCCCAGCCCGACCTCCAGGCCGGCGTCGAACATCGACCGCAGCGGCGCGATCCCGTCGCAGCTGTACGCGTTCGACACCGGGTTCGAGATCACGCCCGCGCCCGCGCGCGCGACGTGGTCGATCTCGCGGTCCTTCAGGTGCAGGTTGTGGATCAGCACCCAGGCGTCGGTCAGCGCCCCCAGCCGCACCAGATAGTCGACGTCGCCGCCGCCGGTCCGCTGCTCGAACTCCTTGATCGACAGCCACGGCGTCCCCGCCGAGCAGTGGTTCGTGATCTTCAGGTTGCGCCGGCCGGCCAGCGCGACACCCTCGCGGATCAGCTCGTCCGAGGTCGCGTTGTGCAGCATCCAGTTGGCGCCGCTCTCGATCGCCAGCCCCATGTGAACGACCCCGCCCGCGCCGTCCCACTTGTCGACCACCGACTCGGCCAGCGCGACCTCCTCCTCCAGGTCGCGCACGTGCGGCTGCGCCGGATAGCGGTCCGAGAACGGCGGATCCGGCGTGTTGCGCATCTCCTTCGTGATGACCTGGCGGACGCCGACGTCGACGACCGGCTCGACGAAGTGGGCCATCATGTCGAAGTCGTTGGTGTTGACCGCGTGGTTCAGCGAGCAGGTCGTGCCCGTGCGGAGCTGCTCGAGCGCGCCCAGGTAGGCCGACACGCGCAGGTCCTCCGCCGACAGCTGCATCATCAACGGGATCGCCACCTGGTCCAGCCAGGGCTCCAGCAGCAGCCCCTCGCTGGTGTTCTTGAACAGCGACCCCCAGTGGTGGTTGTGGCCGTTGACGAACCCCGGCAACACCAGCATGCCGCCCACGTCGACGACCTCGCGGTTGCCGCTCGCGCCGTCGCGCTCCGCCTCCGACAGCTCATCCATCGCCCCCACGCGGGTGATGCTGTCGCCGTCGACCTCGACGAAACCCGACGGAAGCACCCGGCGCTCATCGTCGACCGTGACTACATAGCCGTTGGTCAGCAGATAAGAGCCCACGTCAGAGCCTCCCGCCCGAAGTGGCCGGCGCTTGTTCGGCGAGTTGTCGCACGCGGCTCAGCCCACGCCGGCCCTGACGGCGGTCTCGTCCATGAGCGCGCGGTACAGCTCGGGGCGACGCCAACGCATGACGCCGGGGACGGTCGCGTAGCGCTTGGGGAACTCGACCTTCTCGTCCTCCGCGCGCAGGAACTCGAGGCGGTCCATGTCGAGGTCGGCGACGAGCATCCCTTCCTCGGCGCGGCTCTCGAGCACCCGCTCGGGCCCGGCGATCTGGCCGATGCCCTCCTCGCCGTCGGCGTACAGGTTCTGCGACGCCGCGGTGTAGAGCAGGTTCTCGATCGCGCGCGCGTGGAGGATCGTCCGCCAGGCCGGCAGCAACTCGTTGACCGCGCCGCCGACCGGGTAGACGATCAGCTGCGCGCCCTTCAGCGCGAGCACGCGCGAGAGCTCCGGCGAGTAGGCCTCGCTGCAGACGAGCATCCCGATGCGGCCGATCTTCGTGTCGTAAACCTCCGGCTCGTCGGCACCCTCAACGTAGTCGAAATCCCAGGCCGGGATGTCGCGGTAGATATAGGGGCCGGAGGGAGTCGTGCGGCGGTAGACGCCAAGCGTCTGACCCTCGTCGTCGATCAGATGGAGCGTGACGTGGTAGCGCTCGCCGTCGTCGGCCGGCTCGATGCGCCCGGCGACAACGTGTAGGCCGAGATCAGCGGCGCGCTCGGCGACGGGCCCGATCGCGTCGTAGGAGTTCATCGGGTTCGCCGGACCGGGATAGCACTCGGGGAACACGACCAGGTCGGCTCCGGCATCGCTTGCGCGCTGCATCCACTCAAGCGCCTCCTGGGCGTTGCTTTGCTCAGCTGCGCCGCTTCCGCTGCGCGGCTGGATGAGAGCCACTCGCATCACAGTCCTCCATTCGGTTCACGCGCGGTCGACGCCTGGGGGCTACGCCGCGGTCTTGCCAGGATCTTGAACACGCGCCCGGAGCCGCGACAAGATCAACGGGAGCCAGTCACAGGCGATGCTGTTGTCGGCCACTGCCAGTGAGAAGCGGCCTAGGATGCCACGCATGCCCATGACGGCCGCGAACCCGGCGTTCGGCGCTCCGCTCGAGCGCCGCGAGGACGACCGGCTCGTCCGGGGCCGTGGACGCTACACCGACGACCTGGGCGGGCCGGCAGCGGAGGCGGCGTTCGTCCGGGCAGAGTGGGCGCACGCGCGGGTCCTCGACGTCGACGTGAGCGGCGCGCTCGACGTCGACGGCGTCGATGCGATCTACACCTACGAGGATCTGGACGGCGGCGTCGCCGAGCCGATGCCGCTGCTGCGCGACCACCCAGGGATCAGCGGGCTGCGGACGGCGTATGCGCTGGCGCGCGCCATGGTCCGGTACGCCGGCGAGCCGATCGCGGCGGTGATCGCGTCCGACCGCTACGTCGCCGAGGACGCCGCCGCCCGGATCCGTGTGGAGTACGAGCCGCTCGAGCCGGCCGTCGACGTCGAGGCGGCGGCGGGCGACGCGGCGAACGTCGCCGGCGCCTTCAGCGAGTCGACCGCGGACGTCGAGCGCGCGCTGGCGGACGCGCCCCACGTGCTGGAACTGCGGCTGGAGATCGAGCGCAGCGCCGCGATGTCGCTCGAGGCGCGGGCCGTGTTCGCGCGCTGGGACGCGGGCGACGAGCGGCTGCTGATCTACGACACGAGCCAGACGCCGACCACGATCCGCAGCGGGCTGGCGCGCATGCTCGGGATCGACAACGAGCGGGTCGAGGTTGTCGCGCCCGACATAGGCGGCGCGTTCGGGATGAAGGGCATGCGCTTCTACACAGAGGAAGTGATCGTGCCGTGGGCGGCGCGGCGACTGGGGCGGGCGGTGCGCTGGGCCGAGGACCGGCGCGAGGCGTTCATCGGGTCGAACCACGAGCGCGGCCAGGTGCACTACGTGCGCGTCGGCTTCGACGGGGAGGGGCGGTTACTGGCTCTGGACGTGCGGTTCGTTCACGACACCGGCGCGTACCTGCCCTACGGGCTGATCGTGCCGCTGAACACCGCGGCCCACCTGCAGGGCCCGTATCGGATCCCGGCGTTCCGTTACTCGTTCCAGGCGATCTACACGAACACGGTGCCGACGTCGCCCTACCGCGGCGGCGGCCGGCCGCAGGGTGTGTTCGTTATCGAGCGGGTGATGGATCGGATCGCGTCGTTTCTGCGGCTGGACCGGGCGGAGGTGCGGCGGCGAAACCTCATCGAGCCGTCGCAATTCCCGTACGAGCTGGGAGTGAGCGGGCAGGACGCCGCGCCGATCAGCTATGACTCGGGCGACTACGCGGCGGGGTTCGAGCGGTTGCTCGAGGCGGCGGGCTACGAGGAGTTCGCGGCCGTGCGTTCGTCGGAGGGCGTCCGTGTCGGGATGGGGATCGCCTGCTTCGTCGAGGGAGCGGGACTCGGGCCGTTCGAGGGCGCCGCGGTCGACGTGCTGGCCGATGGGACCGTGACCGTTGCGAGCGGCCTGTCGAGCCAGGGCCAGGGTCACCAGACGACGTTCGCGCAGATCGCCGCGGACGAGCTGGGCGTCGACGTCGCACGCGTGCAGGTGGTGCTGGGCGACACGAGGCGAATGGCGTACGGGATCGGAACGTTCGCGTCGCGCGCGGCGGTCGTGGGCGGGAGCGCGGTGAAGAAGGCGGCGCACGAGGTGCGCGAGCGGGCGGTCGAGCTTGCCGCGCTGAAGCTGGAGGCCGATGTGTCGGACATCGTGGTCGCCGACGGCAGCGTATCCGTGCGCGGTGCGCCGGGGTCAGCCATCGGGCTGGGCGAGCTGGCGGAGATGGCGCGGGTCTCGCCTTTGGGTCGCGACCGCACGCCGGGGCTCGGCGCCGTCGACTACCACACGCCCGACGGGTGGACTTGGGGCTTCGGGGTACACGCCGCCGTGATCGGGGTCGATGTGGCGACGTGCGCGGTGCGCGTGTTGCGGTACGTGATCCTGGACGACTGCGGGCGGGTGATCAATCCGCTGGTCGTACGCGGCCAGGTGCTGGGCGCGTTCGCGCAGGGAGTCGGCGGAGCGCTGTACGAGGAGATCGCCTACGACAACCAGGGCCAGATCCAGAACGCGAGCTTCATGGACTTCCTCATGCCGTACGCGACCGAGGTGCCACGACCCGAGCTGCACCACATGGAGACGCCGTCGCCGCGGAACGAGCTCGGAATGAAAGGCGTCGGCGAGGCGGGCGTGCTGCCGGTGTCGGCCGCGCTGGCGAGTGCGATCGAGGACGCGACCGGCGTGGTGGTCGAGCGCATGCCGCTAGCGCCGTCGGACCTGTTCGCGATGACGCGCTGAGGCGCTCGCCGCCGCGCGCCGCCGCGTCAGGCCGCAGCCGTCGGCGTCGTGTCCGCCGCGCTCGAAGCCGCCGCCGCCGCGCGCGCCGGCGCTAGCACCGCCCGCTCCGCCCGCACCACCCGCAGCGCCGCTATCGCCAGCGCCAGCGACGTCCGCCCCGCCGGCGTCGCGAGCCGCTCGCCGAGCAGGTCGCGCAGCCGCCCGAGCCGGTGACGGACGGTGTTGTAGTGGAAGAACATCTCGGCGGAGGTGTCGGCGATGCTCATGTTGTGGTCGAGCAGGACGGCGAGTGTCTCGAGCAGCTCGTCGCCGCCCGACAGCGCGGGGTTCGACAGCGGGCCGAGCGCGTCCGCGGCCATCGCCTCGAGCGCCGCACCCTCGGCCGTCTGCGCCACCAGCCGTCCAGCGCCCAGGTCCGCGAAGTGCTCGACCGTCGCCGACCCGTTGCGCAGGTGCGGCGAGGTCAGCGCCGTCAGCGCCGCCTCGCGGAACGCGTCGGCCAGCTCGCCCAAAGTCGTCCGCGGCCGAGCCACGCCCGCGACCAGCCGCTCCGGTAGCCAGTCCACGCCGCCCGCACCCGCCAGCCGCTCGGCCGCCGCCTCGGCCGCGGCGCGCGCCTCCGAGGCATCCTCCACGTAGACGACCACGCACAGGCCCGGCCGGCGCAGGAACGTCCGCGCCTGGAACGGCAGCCTGCGCAGCGCGCGCGTGAACTCGGGCAGCACGTCCTGCCCGAGGCCGGGGTCGAGCACCGGCTCGAGCGGCTGCGTCCGCTGCCGGCGCCGGCCCGCGACCAACACGACGTACGGCCGCCGCTGCGGCCATCCGATCCGCCGCACGCCCTCCTGCATGCGCTCGTCGTCGACGAGCTGCCGGTCGACCAGGTCGTCGAGCAGCTCGCGCTCGAAGCG
>CAZCFA010000098.1:0-7189 GCA_964497825.1 uncultured Conexibacter sp. | reverse complement strand
CAGCGCCGGTCGAAGGCGGCAATTCTTAGCGAGTGCTGAGAAAAGAATGCAATCGTCGGTCAGGCCAGCAATCGAAGGCGGCCGACACATGGCAGGCAGCCGTGCCGGCCGCGCAAAGAGGAGACGGATTCAGAATGCCGATCAGCTTCTTCGAGGGAGTTCCGGAGGGCCAGAGCGACCGCGATCGCGCCGACGATCGCCGCTTCCGCGAGCTCGTCGCCGCGGTCCGTGACCACCAGGAGGCATCGCGGCGTGCCCGTCCCCCGGGTCGCGCCCGCGACGAGCGCCTCTACCGCCGCCTGCGTCAGATCGCCGGCGAGCGGCGCGGACGACCGCGGTCGAAGATCCCCGCGGCCTAGCGGCGAAGGTCGCCGGAAGCCGGGGACGGCGCGCAACCCCGCGCCGCGCCGCACCGCGCAACGCCGCGCCGCACAAGGCAATCGCCGCGCAACGCAGAGGCAACGCCGCGCAACGCACACCGCGCCGCCGAGCAACGCCGCGCATCCCGCCGCCCCGACGCACATCGCCGCAGCCGCGCAACGCACACCGCGCCGCTGAGCAACGCCGCGCCGCGCAACACCCCGCCGCGACGCACATCGCCACACCCCGCACGCGCCGGACCGTCTACCGGATCCGTCGCCACCTCGGGGCCGCATACGCGATCCCGGCCGCCAAAGCGGTCGGTCGCGTAGTCGATCCCGCGGTCCCCGCCGCGCCCGCCGATCCCGGCTGCCCGCAAAGGTCGGTCGCGTGGTCGACCTGCGGCGCGGCGGCGCGCGCCGATCCCGGCGCTAGCGGCCGAAGCGGTCGGTCGAGAGGTGGATCTGCTCCGGCAGGTGCGCGCGCGGCGGCGGCGCCGGGTCGGCGATCACCGAGACGGTCTCGGCGACGGTGCGCGAGACCCGGTGCTCGTCGCCGGCGGAGCGCACGGTCACGCCGTCGCCGTCGGAGCCGGCGACCTCACCCTCGAGGCCGGGGTCGAGTCCGGCGGCGGCGAGGTAGTGGAGCAGCTCCTCGGCCTCGTTCTCGAACCGCAGGATCGTCACCTTGGCGCCGACCTCGCAGTCGGCCAGCAGCGAGCCCTTGAC
This sequence comes from uncultured Conexibacter sp., assembly GCA_964497825.1. Lineage (GTDB taxonomy): Bacteria > Actinomycetota > Thermoleophilia > Solirubrobacterales > 70-9 > RHKX01. The sequence continues at coordinate 6,101 of CAZCFA010000098.1, read as the reverse complement.
CCGCTCGCCGCCGATCGGGTGGCCGTGCGGGCAGGTCTTGGCGTCGCCGATCGCAGCCAGCATCCGTTCCTCGAGCACCGGCGACATCGCGTGCTCGAGCCGCTCCGCCTCCTCGTGCACCTCGTCCCAGGGGATCCCGAGGATGTCGGTGAGGAAGCGCTCGATCAGCCGGTGGCGCTTGACGATCGCCTCGGCGTGGGCGAGGCCCTCGTCGGTGAACCGCAGCGACTTGTCGTCGTTGCGGGCGACGTAGCCGTCGTCGATCAGCCGGCCGACCATCTCGTGCACGGTCGGCGGTGAGAGCTGCATCGCCCGAGCGACGTTGGCGCCGGTCATCGGCAGCCCCGCCTCCTGCAGCCAGTAGATGATCTGCAGGTACTCCTCCTCGGCGACGGTCGCCTGAGCGCTGCTCATCGGTTGAGCTTAGCCGTCCGCTGCGCGACGGGCGCGGCAGGACGTCCGCGTCGGGGATCGCTCTCGGTGGGCGAGAGCGATCCCGGGCGCAGCCCGGCTCCGAGCGGCCGGCGGCGCTACTCCAGCGCCTGCTTCTGGGCGAGCCGGTAGAGCAGCGCCAGCGACGGGATCACGGTGACCAGCGCGACGCAGAAGACGACGATCACCGCCGTCAGGGTCGCCTCGACCCCGGCGCCGGCGTCGACCGTCAGCGTCGTCGGCAGCAGGTAGGGGTACTGGGCGACCGCGTAGCCGGCGATCACCATCACGAACGTGGCGACCGCGAGCGGCCGCAGCGCCCGGCTCCAGCCGCGGCGCAGGCCCGCGATCGTGACCGCGCCGAGGACCAGCGAGGCGAGCACGAACGGAAGCCCCTCGGCGATCAGGCCGTCGAAGACGTAGCGGGCGTCGGCGCGGAGGACGAGCAGGCCGGCGACGGCGAGCGCCCCGGCGGCGAGCGCGGCGGCGAGCGCGCGGCGCTCGAAGTAGGCGGCGAGCTCGGCGTCGCCGCCGCGGCGGCAGTCGTCGAGCAGGAACACGGCGGCGATGTAGGCGCAGCAGGCGACGAACAGCGCCCCGACGAGCAGCGGCAGCGGCCCGACCCAGCCGAGCGCGTCGCCGGAGCCGCCGGCGACGACGTCGCCGGCCGCGATCGCGCCGACCGCGCAGCCCATGAAGAACGGGGTGAGCAGCGAGGCGGCCGCGAACACGCGCCCCGAGATCCGGCCGCCGCGGTCGCTGAAGACGTGGCCGAAGGCGAACCCCGACCCGCGCAGGACGATCCCGACCGCGGCCAGCGCCAGCGGCACGTACAGCGTCTCCATGATCGGCGCGAAGGCGGCGGGGAACGAGGTCCAGAGCACGACGAGGACGAAGATCAGCCAGACGTGGTTGGCCTCCCAGACCGGCCCGAGCGAGTGGGCGATCCGCGCGTCGCTGCGGTCGCGGAGGCCGGCGGGCGTGCGCAGCCCGAGCAGCTGCCAGATCCCGGCGCCGAAGTCGGCGCCGGCGAAGGTCGCATAGAGGGTCGCCCCGATGCAGAGGATCACGAAGACGACGTCGGCCCTGCTCACCGGCTCAGGCCTCCGTCGCCGCCGGCGGCGCGTAGGGGAGGCCGCCGCCGGGCCCGCCGTCGCGGCCGCGCGCGACCCGCTTCAGCGCGAAGAAGGTGATCACGCCGATCGCGCCGTAGAGCACCACCGCCCCGGCGAAGACGAACCACAGCCCGCCCGCCCCGGTCACCGCCTCGGAGACGCGCATGTGCTGGTAGACGATCCACGGCTGGCGCCCGACCTCGGTCACGATCCATCCCGCCTCGAGCGCGATCACCGCGGCGAGGCCGCTGACCGCGACGGCGCGCAGGAACCACTTCGTCTCCGGGATGTCGCGCTGGCGCCACCAGGCGAACCCGAGCCAGCCGCCGAGCAGCAGCAGCGCGGTGCCGATCCCGACCATCGCGTCGAAGGACAGGTGCAGCAGCGTCGGCGCCGGCGGCTGCTCGTCGTCGGGGATCTGGTCGAGGCCGGTGACGACGGTGTCGGTGCTGAAGCCGACCAGGAACGAGTCGAGCCCGGGGATGCCGATCCCGTACTTGACCTCGTCGTCGGTGCAGATGCCGCCGATCCACTCGGTCTGGTCGGGCCCGGTCTCGTACACGCACTCCATCGCCGCGAACTTCGACGGCTGATCGTCGGCGACCCCGCGCGCGGCGACGTCGCCGACGTAGAGCTGGATCGGGGTCGCGATCGCGGCGACGGTCAGCGGGATCAGCAGGCCGAGGCGGTGGCGGCGGTCGCGACGCCGCTTGGGGTTGCGGAGCATCGAGACCGCGTAGACGGAGGCGAGCCCGAAGCCGACGACCATGTAGGCGGCGAGCAGCATGTGCGGGAACTCGTAGGCGGTGGCGCCGTTGAACAGGGCCTTCAGCGGCTCGACGTTGACGACCTCGCCGCTCTGGTCGAGCTCGAAGCCCTGCGGCTTGTTCATCCACGAGTTCACGGCGACGACGCTGAAGGCGCCGCCGACGCCGGCGATCACGATCGGGATGCCGGTCCAGAAGTGCTTCCAGCCCCCGATCCGCTTCCAGCCGTAGATGTAGATCGCGATGAAGATCGCCTCGGTGAAGAAGAAGATGCCCTCGATCGCGAAGCCGGTGCCGAAGACGTCGCCGTAGCGCTCCATGAACCGCGGCCACAGCAGCCCCATCTCGAACGAGAGCACGGTCCCGGTTACGGCGCCGACCGCGAACATCACCGCCGCCGCCTTCGACCAGCGCTCGGCGAGCGACAGCGCGACCTCGTCGCCGTGCCTGCGTCCCCTGTACTCGGCGATCAGCATCATCGCCGGCAGCGCGACGCCGACGCAGGCGAGGATGATGTGGAAGCCGAGCGTGAACGCCATCAGCTGCCGGGCCGCGAGCAGGTTGTCCGCGATGACGAGCGGGGGGACGAGATCCACTGGCGCGGAGCCTATTCGCCGCCGGACGCGCCGTCGAGCCGGCGCCGCGCGGGCCCGATCAGCGCGCCGCCGGCCCCGCCAGCAGATCGGGGCCGAGCTCGGCGACGCTGCGGGCGCCGCAGAGCGCCATCGTCTCGCGCGTCTCGGCCGCCAGCATCGTCAGCGCCGCGCCGACCCCGGCGCCGCCGCCCGCCGCCAGCGCCCACAGCACCGGCCGCCCGACCAGCACCGCGCGGGCGCCGAGCGCCAGCGCCTTGACGACGTCGCTGCCGCGGCGGACGCCGCCGTCGAGCAGCACCTCGCCGCCGTCGGCGACCGCGTCGGCGACCGCCGGCAGCAGCTCGATCGTCGCCGGCACCGTGTCGAGCTGGCGGCCGCCGTGGTTGGAGACGATCACCGCCGCGGCGCCGGCCGCGAGCGCGCGCTCGGCGTCGTCGGCGCGGTGGACGCCCTTGACCGCGACCGGCAGGCTGGTCGTCGCCGCGAGCCACTCGAGGTCGTCCCAGTCGAGCCCGGCGTCGAGCATCGTCGCGAAGTAGGCGGCGAGGCCCGACTCGCCCTCGGCGCCGGCGACGACGCCGTCGGGGACGCAGGCGATCCCGAGCCCGGGCGGCAGCTTGAACTCGTTGCGGACGTCGCGCTCGCGGCGGCCGAGGATCGGCGCGTCGACGGTGAGCACGATCGCGCCGTAGCCGGCGGCCTCGGCGCGCTCGACGAGGTCGCGGGTGACGCCGCGATCGCGGAACACGTAGAGCTGGAACCAGCGCGGCGCCTCGACCGCCGCCGCGACCTCCTCCAGCGGCGTGTTCGAGAGCGAGGAGAGGCACATGACCGCGTCCGCGGCCGCCGCCCCGCGCGCCGTCGCGATCTCGCCCTCGGGGTCGGCGAGGCGGTGGAAGGCGGTCGGGGCGACGGCGACCGGGTGCGCCAGCTCGGCCCCCAGCACCGAGGTCGCGAGGTCGACGTCGGCGACGTCGACGAGCACCCGCGGCAGCAGCTGCAGCTCGGCGAACGCCGCCCGGTTGCGGGCCAGCGTCAGCTCCTCGCCGGCGCCCGAGCGGTAGTAGTCGTAGGTGCTCGGGTCGAGCCTGGCGGCGGCCAGCGCCTCGAGCTCGAGCAGGTTGACCGGGACCGGCCCGGGATCAGGGGAAGTCGGCATCCTCGGCCTCGCAGTCGGCGAGCACGTCGTCATCCTCGCCCAGCACCCGGCTGGAGCCGGGGTCGCCGCCGGCCCGCACGATCGCGCCGCAGATCAGCCTGCCGGTCTGCTCGCCCTGCTCGCCGGCCCGGTAGTCGGTCGTGGCCGTCACCGCGTCGCCCTCGACCCGCAGCAGGCTGACGCCGCCGGCCGCCTGCGGCAGGTTGTCGACGATCGGCTCGAGCTGGGCCGCCTGCTCGTCGGGCATCGACTCGAGGTCGAACCCGGTCTCGTAGTTGCGCAGCTCGGCGCGGACCTTCGTCGCGAGCCGCTGCTCGGCCCGGCTCTGGGCCGCGACGCTCGTCGTCACCGTCCCCGCCTCCCCGCAGGCGGCCAGCGCCGCCGTGGCCAGCGCCGCGAGCGCCGCCGTGGCGAGGGCGCGCACGCTCAGCCCGCCCCGGCGAGGTGGCCGACGACCGCCTCGTAGACGCCGTCGCCCATCCGCCCCTCGGTCACGGTGACGTTGCCGCGGCCGCCGATCGCCGCCCGCAGCGCCGGGTCCCGCTCGGGGCCGTTGGCGACGCAGTAGAAGCGGCCGACGAACTCGGCGGTGTCGAGGTCCTCGAGCGAGTCGCCGGTGGCGATGCACTCCTCGGGCGCGTAGCCGCGGGCCCGCATGTGGGCGCCGACCGCCTTCGCCTTGCTGGCGCCGCCAGGAACGAGGTGGTAGGCGTGGGCGGTCTCGATCCCCGCCATCGGGCGGCTGATCGCGCCGTTGTCGAGGAACCGCAGGTCCTCGTGGCCGGCGGCGAGGATCAGCTCGTTCGCGGCGGCGACGTCGACGGCGCCGCGGAACAGCATCGACAGCTCGCGGTCGGTGTGCCAGGGGGCGTGATACTCGAGCTGCGGCCCGAACCGTTCGAACAGCAGGTCCGGCAGCCCGGCGGCGATCATCCGCTCGGCCGGGGTCCCGTCCTCGCCGGGGACCCAGCTCCCGGTCAGGTAGGTGCGCTCGTCGTCGATCACCATCGCGCAGCCGGCCTCGTAGATGTAGGAGCGTTGCCCGAACAGCCGCGCGTCGGCGCGGATCTGCGCCTCGCGCCGGCCCGACATGATCACCACCTCGACCCCGGCCCGGTGGCAGGCCTCGAAGGTCAGCGCCCCCATCCGCGAGAAGTTCCCGTCGGCGTCGCGGAACAGCGACCCGTAGCGCCCGAGCAGGGTTCCGTCGAGGTCGGTGTAGAGGCAGCGCAGCGCCAAGTCCCAGGGGAAGCTACCGTCCGCCGGGTGCTGACCAACCCCTTCACCGGGCAGACGATCGAGTTCGTCGCCGAGGACGAGGAGCTGCTGGTGATCGAGAGCACCTACCAGCCCGGAGGCGCGCCGGCGCCGCCGCACCTGCACCCCGCGCAGGAGGAGCGGTTCACGGTCCTCGCCGGCGCCGTCGAGACGGTCGTCGACGGCGAGCCGCGAACGCTGCGCGAGGGCGACGTGCTGGTGATCCCGGCGGGTACGCCGCACGTCTTCGGCGGCCATGCGAGCGAGCCCGGCACCGTCCGCTGGGAGGTGCGGCCGGCGCTGCGGACGCGCGAGTTCTTCGAGCGCATGTTCGCGGCGCTGGAGGCGAACGCGGACCCCGGCGCGCCCGGCGCCCAGGCGGCGATCGCCGCCTTCGACGTCGCCGACTACGAGGACGTCTTCCGGCCCGCCGGCTGACCGCGCGGCGCCCGGGTCCGGCGCTGGCCCCGCCGCCGGCCCGCGAACCCGCCCCGCACGCGGCCGCGGCTACTCGCCGGCGAGCTGGTGGATCGAGGCGAACGCCGGGCGCTCGCGAACGACGCGCCCGCGCGCCTCGAGCCCGGCGGTCAGCGCGGCGATGCCGGGCGGCTCCTCGTCCATTCGCAGGGCGAGCCCGGCCAGCACCTCGCGCGCCATCAGCCCGAGCGCCGCGAGCGACTGGTGATCGTTGGCGCGGCTGCCGAGATCGACCTCGGCGATCCGCTCGAGCCCGATCCGCTCGACGACATCGACCAGCATCACCGCCTCGACCGCG
>CAZCFA010000097.1:0-7223 GCA_964497825.1 uncultured Conexibacter sp. | reverse complement strand
GCCGAGCGCGAGCTCGAGCGCGCCGCCGAGGCGCGGCGGCAGGCCGAGCGCGCCGCGCGGGCCCGGGCGACGCTCGCCGCCGCCGAGCGCGCCCGCGAGGAGGCCGAGCAGCTCGCCGCGAGGGCCGCCGCCGAGCTCGCCGCCGCCGAGCGCGAAGGCCGGTAGCGGGCCGCCGCCGAGCGCCGAGGCCTGTAGCTCGCCTGGGCGCGAGGGCCGGTAGCGGGCCGCCGCCTGTCGGTAGCGGCTGCGGATGGGCGCCGCGGCGACCGTCCCCTACAGTGAGGATCGGAGATCGCGATGGAGCCCAGCGCCGAGGTGGAGATCGAGCCGGTCGAGGGAAGCCGGAACGGCGCCGCCGCCGAGCGGTCGCCGACGCTTGACGACCCCGGCCTCTACATCAACCGTGAGGTCTCGTGGATGGCGTTCAACGACCGCGTCCTCCAGCTCGCCGAGGACGACTCGATCCCGCTGCTCGAGCGGGTCAAGTTCTGCGCGATCTGGGAGGACAACCTGGACGAGTTCTTCATGGTCCGGGTCGCCGACCTGCACGACCAGGTCGCCGCCTCGCTGCCCGCCGGCGCCGACGGGATGAAGCCGCTGGAGCAGATCGAGGCGATCCGCGAGCTGACGATCGCGCAGCGGCGGCGGATCGAGCGCTGCTTCAACGACGAGCTCAAGCCGGCGCTGGAGTCGCACGGGATCCGGATCGTCACCTGCGAGCAGGCGAGCCCGGCCGAGCGGCAGGAGATCGGCGAGCTGTTCGAGCAGCAGGTGTTCCCGGCGCTGACGCCGCTGGTCTTCGGCGTCGGCCGGCCGTTCCCCTACATCTCGAACCTGTCGCTGAGCCTGATCGTCGTGCTCCGCGACCCCGAGCAGGACGCCGAGGTGCTGGCCCGCGTCAAGGTCCCGAAGGAGCTCCTGCGCCGCTATTTGCCGATCGGCGACGGCAACACCTTCGTCCCGCTCGAGGAGGTGATCTCGCACAACCTCGAGGCGCTGTTCCCCGGCATGGAGGTGCTCGGCCACGCGCTGTTCCGGGTCACCCGCGACACCGACTACGACATCTCCGACGAGGCCGACGACCTGCGCCAGGCGGTCGAGGACGAGCTCCGCCGCCGCCGCTTCGGCGAGGTGATCAGGCTCGAGGTCGCGGGCGAGCTCGACGAGCACCTGATGGAGCGGCTGGTCGGGCTGCTCAACACCCACCCCAACCAGCTCTACGTGATCGACGAGATGATCGGCATCGACGACCTGTTCGACATCGCCGGCGTCTCCGACTTCCCCGAGCTCCGCTTCAAGCCGTACACGCCGGTGACCCAGGCGGCGCTGCAGTCCTCCGACGGCGACAGCGACATCCTCGCGGCGATGCGCGAGGGCGACATCCTCGTCCACCATCCCTACGACTCGTTCACGACCTCGGTCGAGGCGCTGGTCGACCAGGCGGTCGCCGACCCCGACGTGCTCGCGATCAAGCAGACCGTGTACCGGACCAGCGACGACTCGCCGCTGGTGCCGGCGCTGATCTCGGCCTCCGAGCGCGGCAAGCAGGCGGTCTGCATGGTCGAGCTCAAGGCCCGCTTCGACGAGCGCGCCAACATCGCCTGGGCGAAGAAGCTCGAGCAGGCCGGGGTCCACGTCGTCTACGGCATCCCGGCGATGAAGACCCACGCCAAGTGCATCCTGATCGCCCGCCGCGAGGGCAACGGCGTCCGCCACTACGCCCACGTCGGGACCGGCAACTACCACCCGAAGACGGCGCGCCTGTACACCGACCTCGGGCTGTTCACGACCGATCCCGAGATCTGCGCCGACATCGCCGAGATGTTCAACTACCTGACCGGCTACGCGCGGCCGACGAGCTACCGCAAAGCGCTGATCGCCCCCTACAACCTCGCCGACGACCTGCTCGCCGAGATCGAGCGGACGATCGAGTCGCACACGGCCGAGCGCCCGGCGCGGATCCGGATGAAGATGAACTCGCTGCTCGATCCGCGGATGATCCAGGCCCTCTACCGGGCCTCGCAGGCAGGGGTGCCGGTCGAGCTCAACGTGCGCGGGATCTGCGCGCTCACCCCCGGCGTCCCGGGCGTCTCCGAGCGCATCTCGGTCGTCTCGGTCCTCGGCCGCTTCCTCGAGCACTCGCGGATCTACTGCTTCGAGCGCAACGGCGAGCGCCGCGTCTACACCGGATCGGCGGACCTGATGCAGCGCAACCTCTACAAGCGGATCGAGCTGGTGATCCCGATCGAGGACGAGTCGGTGCAGGCGGAGATGGTCGAGATCCTCGAGCTCAGCCTCGCCGACACGGCCGGAGCCTGGGAGCTCGGCCCCGACGGCGGCTGGACGCGACGCCGTCCCGCTCCCGGCGAGGAGCCGCTGAGCGTGCAGGCGACGATGATCGAGCGCAGCGCCACCCGCGCGGCCGAGTCCCCGGCGCTCGCGCCGGTCCCCTAGATGGCCGACCTCGCGCGCCGATCCCGCGCGGCCGTCGCGCCGGCTGAACGGGCGGCGGGCGCGCCGCTCCCGCATACTGCTGGGCCGATGCGGCACGACGCGCACGGCTACTGGATCGCTGAGGCCGGGCTCGAATCGGAGCCGGCGCTGCCGCCGCTGGCGGCGAGCGCTGAGGCCGACGTCGTCATCGTCGGCGGCGGCTACACCGGCATGTGGGCGGCGTGGACGATCAAGGAGCACGCGCCCGACGCCGCTGTCGTGCTGCTCGAGGCCGATCGCTGCGGCTTCGGGCCGAGCGGCCGCAACGGCGGCTTCGTCAACTCGATGTGGTTCAGCCTGCCGACGATGCGGGCGCTGTTCGGCGACGCCGATGCGCTCGAGGTCGCCCGGCTCGCGGGCGAGTCGGTGCGCCAGATCGGCCGCTTCTGCGACGAGCAGGGCGTCGACGCCTGGTTCACCCAGGGCGGCTACCTGCAGGCCTCGACCTCGCCGCGGTTCGACCGGACCTGGGAGGCGATCGCCGCGGCCTGCGAGCGGCTCGGCGCCGCCGGCATGGTCGACGAGCTCGACCGCGACGGGGTCGCCGCTCACTGCGCCTCGCCGCTGTTTCGCAAGGGTGCCTACTACCCGCAGGCGGCGACCGTGCAGCCGGCGCGCCTGGCGGCCGGGCTGCGCGACCGGCTGCTGGCCGCGGGGGTGGCGATCCACGAGCACACCGCGGTCGAATCGGTCACCGATCACGGCTCGCGGGTGTGGGCGGAGACCGCGGCCGGCACAGTCCGCGCCGGCGCCTGCGTGCTCGCCGCGGGCAGCTCGCTGCTGCGGTTCCGGCCGCTGCGCCGGGCGCTGACCGCGACCTCGAGCCACATGGTGATCACCGAGCCCGTCCCCGACGTGCTCGACGAGCTCAACTGGCGCGGCGGCGAGTGCGTCACCGACTCGCGCGCGATGGTCCACTACTTCCGCACGACCCGTGATGACCGCATCGCCTTCGGCTGGGGCGGCGGCAAGATCGTCCGCGGCGCCCGGATCGACGGCCGCGCCGAGATCGACGCCGAGCTGGCGAGCGAGGTCGCCGAGCACCTGCGGCGCTTCTTCCCCCAGCTCGAGGGACGGCGGATCGACCATGCCTGGGGCGGGCCGATCGACGTCTCCCCGACCCACGTGCCGGTGATCCGGACGACAGGCGAGCGCACCTATGCCGGCTTCGGCTATACCGGCAACGGCGTCGGCCCGTCGCAGATGGTCGGCCGGGCGCTGGCGGCGCTGGCGCTCGGCATCGACGACGAGTACGCGCGGCTGGCGATCGTCGATCCGCCCGCGGTCCACGTCCCGCCCGAGCCGTTCCGGTTCGCCGGCGGCACCGTGATCCGCCGCGCGATCCTGCGCAAGGAGACCGCCGAGGAGCAGGACCGGACGCCGGGCGCGATCACCCGCATGGTCAGCGGCATCCCCGAGCGGATCGGCATCCACATCGGCCGCTGAGCGGCCACGCCGCGCGATCCCCTGCGACGATGCCGTCGTGGGCATCGACCGCGCCACCGTCGATCGCTGGCTCGGCGATTACGTCGCCGCCTGGAAGAGCTACGACCGCGAGGCGATCGCGGCGCTGTTCGCGGCCGATGTCGCCTACCGGTATCACCCCGGCGACGAGCCGATCCGCGGCCGCGACGACGTCGTCGCCTCCTGGCTCGGCACGGGCGACGTCCCGACCGCGCCGAGCCGCGACGCGGCCGGGACCTACGACGCCGCCTACCGCGCGGTCGCGGTCGATGGCGAGGTCGCGGTCGCGGTCGGCTCCAGCAGCTACTCCGCCGAACCCGGCGGCCCCGTCGTCAGGACCTTCGACAACTGCTTCCTGCTGCGCTTCGACAACGACGGCCGCTGCCGCGAGCTCACCGAGTGGTACGTCGAGCGGGAACGCTCCTAGGTTCGCGGCAAGGACGGCAGCGCGATGCGGTGCCGGTGGGTGGCGGGCATCATGAGCGCCAGCGAAAGGGGGTGACAAATGCCGGTATCCCGGCCTCAGGGCACCGCAATCGCGGGCGAATCACGCAGGCGCCAGCCGCTGCCATCGAGGTGAACGAATGCCGGTATCCCGGCCTTAGGGCACCGCAATCGCGGGCGAATCACGCAGGCGCCAGTCGCTGCCATCGAGGTGAACGAATGCCGGTATCCCGGCCCAAGGCACCACCGGCGGCGGCAATCGTGCGCACCCGGCGGCAGCGGCGACCCGCCGGCGGGGATCACGCGCGCGCCGACCGGGTGCGACCGTGCTGCCTAGCGCCGCAGGTGGGCGAGCGTCTCGGCCCGCAGCAAGGCCTCCGGCGAGCGGACCTCGATCCCGACCAGCCGCCCCTCCTCGTCGAGATCGAGCGCCAGCTCATCGGCCGCCGCGCCGAGCTCCTCGACCTCGCTCAGCGCGACCTCGCGCCGTGGCACGAAGCCGGCCCGCTCGGGGATCAGGCTGATGTAGGCGGAGCCGTTCTCGGGGTCGTAGCTGATGAACACGCGGGCCAGCTAGAGGCGGCGCGGCCGGGCGGCGAGGAGGGTGGGAGGCCGGACCGGGCCCGCCGCTACCACTTCGTCGTCAGCACCTTCTTGCGCGTGTAGAACTCGATCGCGTCGGTCCCGTTGGCGTGCAGGTCGCCGACCATCGAGTCCTTCCAGCCCGCGAACGGGAACCAGGCGACCGGCGCCGGGACGCCGATGTTGATCCCGATCATCCCCGTCTCGGCCTCGGCCCGGAAGCGGCGGACGGCGGCTCCCGAGGAGGTGAACAGCGACGACGAGTTGCCGTAGCGGGAGCCGTTGACGAACTCGAGCGCCTCGTCGAGGTCGGCGACCTCGATCAGCGCCAGCACCGGCCCGAACAGCTCCTCGCGCGCCAGCTCCGACTCGCGGTCGGTCGTCGCGACGACGGTCGGCCCCATCAGCGCGCCGGCCTCGTTGGTGATCTCGCGCCCGTCGACGACCATCTCGGCGCCCTCGTCGAGGGCGCGGCCGACGGCGTCGGCGACGCGGTTGCGGGCGTCGGCGGCGACCATCGGCGGGCAGACGACGCTCTCGTCGGTCCCCGGTCCCGCCGGCAGGCTGCCGGCCGCTTCGGCCAGCGCCGAGCGGACCTCGGCGCGGCGCGCCTCGTCGCCGACGATCACCGCGATCGAGCCCGCGAGGCAGCGCTGGCCGGCGTTGCCGAACGCCGACTGCATGATCGCCGGCATCGCCTTGTCGAGATCGGCGTCGTCCATCACGACCAGCGAGTTCTTGGCGCCGCCGAGCGCCTGCACCCGCTTGCCCGACTTCGTCCCGCGCTGCATCACGTGCAGCGCGGTCGTGGCCTGGCCGACGAAGCTGATCGCGTCGACCTCGGGGTGGTCGAGCAGGCCGTTGACCGCGTCGTGGGCGCCGTGGACGAGGTTGACGACGCCGGCCGGGATCTGGTCGATCGCGTCGATCAGCTCGAGGATCCGGGCCGAGGTGCGCGGATCGCGCTCGCTCGGCTTGAGGATGAACGTGTTGCCGCAGGCGATCGCGAACGGCAAGAACCACATCGGGATCATCGCCGGGAAGTTGAACGGGGTGATCGCGGCGACGACGCCGACCGGCTGCCGCCACATCTCGACGTCGAGGCCGGTGGCGACGCCCTCGAGCGTCTCGCCCTTGATCAGGCTCGGGATCCCGCAGGCGGCCTCGGTCGATTCGATCCCGCGGATCACCTCGCCGCGGGCGTCGTCGAGCGCCTTGCCCATGTCCTGGGTTACGAGCTGGGCGAGCGCCTCGCGCTCCTCCCACATCGCGTCGCGCAGCGCGAACAGCGCCCGGGCGCGGCGGGCGATCGAGACGGCTGCCCACTCCGGCTGGGCGGCGCGGGCGGCGCGGGCGGCCGCGTCGACATCGGCGTCGGCCGACAGCGGCACTCGCGCGAGCACCTCGCCGGTCGCCGGATCGACGTCGTCGATCGCCTCGGTCGCGGCGCTCGGTACCCACTCACCTCCGATGTAGTTGTTCAGGGTCTCGACATCGGTTGCTGTGGGTTGTTGAAGCGTTGCCATGCAGGCGATGGTACTCCTGCCCGGATAGGGGATCTGGACAGAGTTCGGCCCGGCGTTGCTCCGCACGGGCGTACCGGCGAGAGCAGGAGAGCGGCTCGCGGCGGCGAACGCAGGCCCGACCGAATCCCCGAACCGAGGAGCCGAAGATGGAAACGAGCCCGATCAGCACCGAGGGACGCGAGCTGTTGCGCGGCCTGTCGCGTTTCTGGTGGCTGTGGCTGGCGTTCGGGATCGGCTGGGTCGTGATCGCGCTCGTGATCCTCCAGTTCGACGACGCCTCGATCAAGACCGTCGGCGTGCTGATCGGCCTGATGTTCTTCGTCACCGCGATCCAGCAGTTCGCGATCGCGGCGCTGGTCGATCGCGGCGCCTGGCTGTTCGGCCTGTTCGGGTTCCTGTTCCTGATCGCCGGCGTGATCACCCTGATCTCGCCCGAGGACACCTTCGCGGCGATCGCCGACATCCTCGGCTTCCTGTTCCTGATCGTCGGCGTCTTCTGGATCATCCAGGCGTTCGCCGAGCGCGACGGCAACGAGATCTGGTGGCTCGGCCTGACCGCCGGCATCCTGATGGTGATCCTCGCGTTCTGGACCAGCGGCCAGTTCTACATCGACAAGCAGTACACGCTGCTCGTCTTCGCCGGCATCTGGGCGCTGATGACCGGCGTCACCGACCTCGTCCGCGCCTTCCAGATCCGCCGGCTGCGGGATCTCT
>CAZCFA010000096.1:0-7425 GCA_964497825.1 uncultured Conexibacter sp. | reverse complement strand
GGTGCGTAGACCTTGCAGGCGGCCGAGAACCGCGCCGCCTGATACTGGGCGATCGCCGTCTGCTGCGGGTCGATGTGCTTGTCGGCGTTGATCGTCGGCTGCTCGCTGACCGTCGGGTAGACGTAGAAGCAGTCGACCTTCGGTCGCCGCGCGTTGTGAGGCTTCTTGATCCGGGTCGAGCCGTCGGCGGCGACGACCGTCGTCTTCAGGCTGCCGCGACAGGGATCGGGCTTGCTGCCCGGCTTGCAGAGCCAGGTCGTCTTCGCCGAGGCGCCGCCGGCGAGCGCCGGCGAGCAGAGGACCGCGGCGCCGAGCGCTACGGCGAGGGCGGCGATCGTTGCGGTCGTTCTCCTCATCGCGGCCGCCGAAGCTACCAAGCGGCCGCCCTGCGGTGCGCCGCACGATCGCCGGCCCGGCCGCCGCGGTCGCCGGCCGATCTCACGAAATCACGGCGCGGGACGTTGTAGCAGCGGTGATGCAGAGGCCAGCAACGATTCAGGGCGAGCCCGCGCCGGCGCCGTTTCAGCGGCTGATCGACGAGCACGCGGGCGCCGTCGCCGCCTACCTGCGCGCGATGCTGCGCGCGGCCGACGCCGAGGACGCGCTGCAGGAGACCTACCTCGCCGCGCTCCGGGCCTACGACCGCTTCGACGGCCGCAACCCGCGCGCCTGGCTGCTGACGATCGCCCGGCGCAAGGCGATCGACGCCGGCCGCGCCGAGCGCCGGCGGGCGCCGGCGCCGGTCGATCCCGACGAGCTCGCCGCGCCCGCTCCGGGCCCCGATCACCGTGAGGTCTGGGTTGCGGTCGCGGCGCTGCCGCCGAAGCAGCGCGAGGCGGTCGTGCTGCGGTTCGGCGCCGACCTGCGCTACCGCGAGGTCGGCGCGGCGATGGGGACGACGGAGGCGGCCGCGCGCCGCAACGTGCACGAGGCGATCAGCAGGCTGCGGAGATCGAGCGAGATCGAGGAGGTTCGAGGATGAGCACCGAAACCGAGCTGCGGGAAGCGCTGGGGGCCGATCCGCGCCCTGACGTCGAGGCGCTGACCGGCCGTATCGCCGCCGCCGCCGAGGCCGAGGGGACGCTCGACCTCGCCTACTGCGAGCTCGACTCGCCGCTCGGCCCGCTGCTCGCGGTCGCCAGCGCCGACGGCCTGCTCAAGCTCGGCTACCCGAACCGGTCCGTCGACGAGCAGCTCGAGTGGCTGGCGGCGAGGGTCTCGCCGCGGCTGCTCGAGGCGCCGGCGCGGCTCGAGCCGGTCCGCCGCGAGCTCGGCCAGTACTTCGACGGCGAGCGCCGTCGCTTCGAGCTGGCGCTCGACTGGAGGCTGAGCGCGGGCTTCGTCAACCGGGTGCTGCGGGAGACGGCGCGGATCCCGTTCGGCGAGACCCGCAGCTACGCCGAGATGGCGGCCGGCGCCGGCAGCCCGCGGGCGTTCCGCGCGGCCGGCAGCGCCCTCGGCGCCAACCCGATCCCGATCGTCGTCCCCTGCCACCGCGTGCTGCGCTCCGGCGGCGGTCTCGGCGGCTACGGCGGCGGGCTCGAGGTCAAGCGCCGGCTGCTCGAGCTCGAGGGCGTGATCGGCTGAGCGCGGCGCCCGCCGGGGGCGCCGGCCGGCGCCGGTGCCTCGCTACCCTCCGCTGCCATGTCCACCATCGCGGACATCGGCTCCGCGGTCGTCGACTCGCTTCCCTCGCTGGCGATCCTGATCACGGCGATCGGCTACGCGGTCCGGATCAACACCCTGTCGAAGCAGCGGCGGCCGGTGCCGCTGTGGCGCCAGCTCTGCTTCCTCGCCGGCCTGCTGACGCTGCTCGTCGCCTACGTATCGCCGCTCGAGGGGCTCGCCGACGAGCGCCTCACCTTCCACATGATCCAGCACCTGCTGATCATGGACGTGGCGGCGCTGCTGTTCGTGCTCGGGCTGACCGGCCCGCTGCTGCAGCCGCTGCTGGCGCTGCGCGGCTTCCGCTGGCTGCGCCACCTCGCCAACCCGATCATCGCGCTGCTCGTCTGGGCGGCGCTGCTCTACACCTGGCACATCCCGGCGCTCTACCAGGCGGCGACGTTCGACTCCGACTTCGTCCACGCGCTCCAGCACCTCTGCTTCTTCGCGGCCGGGCTGGCGTTCTGGATGTCGCTGCTGGGGCCGCTGCCGAAGCCGGCCTGGTTCAACGCCGGCGCCGCCGCCGGGTTCGCGTTCGCGGTCCGGCTCGTCGGCGCCGGGCTGGCGAACGTGCTGATGTGGTCGGGCTCGCTGCTGTACGCGCGCTACGACGCCGTCGAGACCGCCAACGGCGTCGACCCGCTCACCGATCAGGGGATGGCGGGGGTGGTGATGATGGCCGAGAGCAGCGCCGTCACCTTCGGGGTGCTGGTCTGGCTGGTCTTGCGCTGGGCGCGCACCGACGAGGAGCGCCAGGAGCTGCTCGACCTCGCTCACGAGCGCGGGGTCGAGCTCAGCCCCGAGCGCGCCGCCCGCGCCGTCAACGCCGGCCAGGGCGAGCGGCTGCGCGAGCGGATCGAGGCCGGCGGCGAGCCCGCCGCGCATGCCCGCGACGGGCGGGCGAGCCTGACTTGACCCGCAACCGCTACCTCTACGGGCTCGTGTTCGTCGTCGGCACCGGCTCGCTCGGCGCCGAGATCGCGGTCGCGCGGCTGATGGCGCCGTTCTTCGGCGCCTCGACGATCGTCTGGGCGAACACGATCGGCGTCGTCCTGGTCGCGCTCTCGGTCGGCTACTGGTACGGCGGCAGGCTCGCCGATCGCAACCCCTCGGTCGCGGGGCTGGCGCGGATGGTGCTGAGCGCCGCGATCCTGCTCGCGGTCGTGCCGTTCGTCGCCCAACCGTTCCTCGACCTCTCCGTCGATGCGCTCGACTCGATCTCGGCCGGCGCCTTCGCGGGCTCGCTGCTGGCCGTGCTCGCCCTCGTCGCGGTGCCGGTGATGCTGCTCGGCGCCGCCTCGCCCTACGCGCTGCGGCTGGCGGTCCCCGACGTCGAGCACGCCGGCCGCGTCGCCGGCCGCCTCTACGCGACCTCGACCGCGGGCTCGCTGGCGGGGACGATGGCGTCCTCGCTCGTGCTGATCCCGTTCGTCGGCACCCAGCGCACCTTCCTGGTCTTCGCGCTGCTGATCGCGCTCGCCGCGGTCGCCGGCCTCGGGCTGCGGTTCACGCCGGTGCCGGCGCTGCTGGGGCTGGCGCTGGCGCTGCCGGTCGGGATCGTCAAGGGCTCCGATGACGGCGAGGTGATCTACGAGGCCGAGACCGAGGTCCAGTACGCGCGGGTGATCGAGGAGCCCGACGGCGACCGGCTGCTCGAGCTCAACGAGGGCCAGGCGATCCACTCGATGCTGCGACCGGGCTCGTACCTGACCGGGCGCTACTGGGACGGGCTGATCGTGCTGCCGTTCGCGGCGCTCGACCGCGCGCCCGAGCGGGTCGCGATCCTCGGCAACGCCGCCGGCACCGCGGCGCGGGCCTACGGCCACTACTTCCCCGGGGCGCGGGTCGACGGGGTCGAGATCGACGGCGAGCTGACCGAGATCGGCCGCCGCTTCTTCGACCTCAGCGGCCCCGGCCTGCACACCCACAGCGCCGACGCGCGGCCCTGGCTGCGCCGCTCCGCCGGCGACTACGACGTGATCGTCGTCGACGCCTACCGCCAGCCCTACATCCCGTTCTACCTGGCGACCGAGGAGTTCTTCGAGCTCGCTCGCCAACGGCTCGCCCCGGGCGGCGTCGTCGTCGTCAACGTCGGCCACCCCGAGGGCAACGATGACCTCGAGACGGCGCTGGGACGGACGATGGCGGCGGCCTTTCCGACCGTTATGCGGGACCCGATCGAGGACGCGAACACGCTGCTGCTCGGCAGCGAGGCGCCGGCGACGCCGGCGCGGCTGCGCGCCACCGCCGCCGGCCTGCCCGAGGATCTGCGCGGGCTCGCCGCCGCCGACGCCGCGCGGATCGGGCCGCGGCTGGCGGGCGGTGAGGTCTGGACCGATGATCACGCCCCGGTCGAGTGGCTGATCGACAGGTCGATCATCGGCTACGCCGGCGACGCGTAGCCGCCGCCGCGGCAGGAGCGCGCGGCGCCGGGCCGAATCCCAACCCGGAGGACGCGTCCGTGATCGTCGACTGCGCGCATTACGTCGGGGGATCCCGCCAGCACGAGGGCCCGCTCGATCTCGAGACCGCCGCCGCCTGCGCGCGCGAGCGCAGCGGCTTCGTCTGGCTCGGCCTGCACGAGCCGGCGGCGGCCGAGCTGAACGAGGTCGGCGCCGCGTTCGGCCTGCACGAGCTCGCGGTCGAGGACGCCGGCAGCTCGCACCAGCGGCCGAAGATCGAGGACTACGACGGCTCCTTCTTCGTCGTCGTCAAGACCGCGCACTACGACGACGAGCGCGAGGAGGTCGAGTTCGGCGAGGTCAACCTGTTCCTCGGCGCCGGCTACCTGATCGCCGTGCGGCACGGGGTCGGCAGCGAGCTGAAGACGGCGCGGCGCCGGTTCGAGGCCCGGCCCGACCTGGTCGGGATCGGTCCCGCGGCCGCCGCCTGGGCGATCATCGACAAGGTCGTCGACGACTACGAGCCGGTCGCCACCGGGCTCGAGGAGGACATCACCGAGGTCGAGGACCAGGTCTTCGCCCAGACCCACGACCCGACCCAGCGGATCTACTTCCTCAAGCGTGAGGTGATCGAGTTCCACCGCGCCGTGCAGCCCCTGATCGCGCCGCTGCAGTCGCTACAGGCGGGCACGGTCGTCGCGCTCGACGAGACGATCGCCCGCTTCTTCCGCGACGTCGCCGACCACGCGACCCGGATCGACGACCAGCTCAGCGACCAGCGCGACCTGATCGAGGGCGTGCTGCAGGCGAACCTGTCGCTGATCACGCTGAAGCAGAACGCGGTCGTGCGGACGATCTCGGCCTGGGCGGCGATCATCGCCGTGCCGACCTTCGTCGCCAGCGTCTACGGGATGAACTTCGAGGACATGCCGGAGCTCGGCTGGGGGCTCGGCTACCCCGGGGCGCTGGCGCTGATGGTGGTCGCGGTTGTGGTGATCTACCGCTACTTCAAGCGGATCGAGTGGATCTGAGCCGGTCGCGCAGGCGCGAGCGGGCGCCGCTCGCCAGCGCCGCGACGAGATCGGCGACGAGCGCGACCAGCCGCCCCGGCGGCCCGCTGACGGTTGCGGCGAGGATCCGGTCGCGGCGGCGCATCGCGGCAACGCTAGAGGCTCGGCGGCCGGGCCGACGGCCGCCGAGCCTCTAAGCTGCCGCGCCCACATGGACACGAGCGCAAGCGAAGTCACCGCGGAGGTCGTTGACCTGCCCGGCTCGCGGGCCAGGATCGACGCGACGGTCGCGCCCGAGGCGGTCGATCGGCAGCTCGAGCAGAGCGCCGCGCAGGTCGGGCGCGAGATGCGCTTCCCGGGCTTCCGCAAGGGCAAGGTGCCGGCGCAGCTGGTGCTGCAGCGGCTCGGCCGCGAGGCGGTGCTGGAGGAGGCGATCCGCGAGGGCCTGCCGGGCTGGTACGAGCGCGCGATGGGAGCCTCGAAGGTGGCGCCGGTCGGCGATCCGAAGCTCGACATGCCCGAGGCCCCGAAGGCGGGCGAGCCGCTCGCGTTCTCGATCGAGATCGCGGTGCGGCCGGCGGCGAAGCTCGGCGAGTACAAGGGCCTCGAGGTCGGCCGGGCCGAGCCCGAGGTTCCGGGCGAGGAGATCGACGCCGAGATCGAGCGGATGCGGGAGAGCCTCGCCGGCCTCGAGCCGGTCGAGCGCGCGGCGGCCGCGAGCGACTTCGTGCTGATCGACTACGCGGGCTCGATCGACGGCGAGCCGTTCGAGGGCGGCAGCGCCGCCGATCACCTGCTCGAGCTCGGCTCGGGCCAGCTCCTCGACGGCTTCGAGGAGGCGCTGATCGGCGCCGCGGCGGGCGACGAGCGCACCGTCGAGGTCAGCTTCCCCGACGACTACCACGCCGAGCACCTCGCCGGCGAGGACGCCGTCTTCGCGGTCACGGTCAAGGAGGTGCGCGAGAAGGCGCTGCCCGAGCTCGACGACGATTTCGCCGCCGACAACTCGGACTTCGACACGCTCGCCGAGCTGCGCGCCGACATCGAGCAGCGGCTCGCGGGCGCCGCCGAGCACCGGGCCGAGCACGCGTTCCGCGACGCGGCGCTCGACGCCGCGGTCGCCAACGCCGAGATCGAGCTGCCGGATGAGATCGTCAGCGCCCGCGCGACCGAGGTCTGGGAGCGGATCGAGCGCTCGCTTCAGCAGCGCGGCATGGACCCCGAGATATACCTGCAGATCCAGGGCAAGACCCGCGAGCAGGCGATCGCCGACTCGACCGAGGACGCCGCCGCCGGCCTGCGCCGCGAGGCCGTCCTGGCGGCGGTCGCCGAGGCGGAGGCGATCGAGGTCAGCGAGGAGGAGCTGCTCGAGGCGCTGCGGCCGCCCGCCGGCCAGAAGGGCAAGCCGGAGAAGCTGCTCAAGCGGCTCCGCGCCGAGGGTCGCGACGCCTTCCTGGTCGAGGAGCTGCGGATCGCCAAGGCGGCCGACCTCGTCGTCGACTCGGCCGAGCCGATCGCGATGGACCGGGCCGAGGCGCGCGCGAAGCTGTGGACGCCGGAGGGGGAGGGCGCGGAGTCCGGGTCGGGCTCGGCTCCGGGTCAGCTCTGGACCCCGGGCGACGGCTGAGCGCCGGCGTCAGCCGCGGACCCCGGGCGACGACCGAGCGCCGGCGTCAGCCGCGGACGCTGGTCTTGAACCGCTGCTTCTTGACCTTGCAGGTCCGCTTGCCCTGCCGGAACTCGTTCGTCTTCAGGCTGCCGCGGGTCGCCCGCCCGCGCTTGGTGACGTGGCCGCTGATCCGCACGATCCCGCCCCGCCCGTCGCTGATCCGGCCCTTGAAGCCGCCGTCGCCCGCGACCGCGATCGGGGAGTGGACCGTGAGCGTGATCCGGATCACGTCCTTGCCGCAGCGGGCGGTCACGTTCCGCGCCCGGAAGCCGGCGACCTTGACGGCCTCGCCGTCGTGGACCTTGACCCGCAGCTTCACCTTCGCCGCCTTGTCGCCGACGACGTAACCCTTCTGCTTGACGTTCTTGGCGGCGGCGCCGGCCGGCACGGTGAGCGCGGCGAGCATCGCGATCGCGATCGGGACTGTGAGCTTCCTCAAGGCGGTCTCCCTCCGTTCGAGCGGACCTTCAACAAACGGATCCGGGCCGGGAAAGTAGCGCTGCCCGCCGGTCGAGGCCGCGATCGCCGCCGGGGCCGATCAGTAGACTGGCGCGCCGATGAGCCCGATGGTGCCAATGGTGGTCGAGCAGACCTCGCGCGGCGAGCGCGCGTTCGACATCTACAGCCGGCTCCTCAAGGACCGCATTATCTTTATCGGTGGTCCCATCAATGATCAGGT
>CAZCFA010000095.1:0-7444 GCA_964497825.1 uncultured Conexibacter sp. | reverse complement strand
AGCCGAAGCCCTGGGCGACGATGTCGGACTGGACGTCGCCGTCGTAGTTCTTGCAGGCCCACACGTAGCCGCCCTCCCACTTCAGCGCGGCGGCGACCATGTCGTCGATCAACCGGTGCTCGTAGCCGATCCCGGCGGCCTCGAAGTCGTCCTTGAACTCGGTCTCGAAGACCTCACCGAAGAGGTCCTTGAAGCGGCCGTCGTAGCGCTTCAGGATCGTGTTCTTGGTCGATAGGTAGACCGGGTAGCCGCGGTCGAGGCCGTAGCGCAGCGACGCCCGCGCGAAGTCGCGGATCGAGTCGTCGAGGTTGTACATCGCCATCGCGATCCCGCTCGCGGGGAAGTCGAGGACGTCGATCTCGATCGGCTCGCCCGCCTCCTTCGGCGTCCAGGTCAGGGTCAGGCTGCCCGCGCCCGGGATCAGCGTGTCCTCGGCCCGGTACTGGTCACCGAAGGCGTGGCGGCCGATCACGATCGGCTTCGTCCAGCCCGGCACCAGCCGCGGCACGTTCGAGATCACGATCGGCTCGCGGAAGATGACGCCGCCGAGGATGTTGCGGATCGTGCCGTTCGGCGAGCGGTACATCTCCTTCAGGCCGAACTCCTCGACCCGCGCCTCGTCGGGGGTGATCGTCGCGCACTTGACCCCGACCCCGTGCTGCTTGATCGCGTTCGCCGCATCGACCGTGATCTGGTCGGAGGTCGCGTCGCGGCTCTCGATCCCGAGGTCGTAGTAGATCAGCTCGACGTCGAGGTGGGGAAGAATCAGCTCGTCCTTGATGAACGACCAGATGATCCGCGTCATCTCGTCGCCGTCGAGCTCGACGATCGGGTTTTCGACCTTGATCCTGTCCATGCGTGAAAGCGCCCTCCGGGCCGCGGTTGACTGGCGACGCCGGACCCTAGCGGGGTGGCCGAAGTGGGATGATCTGGGTATGGCCACAGCAGCAGCGCGCGGCGCTCGCGCGACCCACGTCGTCACCAACCAGTCCCGGCCGCTGGCCGACTACAACGCGTTTACCTCCGATCGGGTGCTGGTCGAGGCCGTCGCCCGCGAGGGCGGCGACTTCGCCGTCGACACGGTGCGCGCGGTCGGCGCGCTCGCGGGCCGGGCGGAGACGATCGAACTCGGCCGGCTCGCGAACGAGAACGAGCCGGTGCTGCGCACCCACGATCGCTACGGCAACCGGATCGACGAGGTCGAGTACCACCCCGCCTGGCACGAGCTGATGTCGATGCACGTCTCCCACGGCCTGCACGCGCTGCCGTGGCGCCGGCCCGAGCGCGGCGCGCAGGTGGCGCGCGCCGCCGCCTTCATGTGCCTGTCGCAGGCGGAGGCCGGGACCGGCTGCCCGATCTCGATGACGTTCTCGGCGGTGCCGGCGCTGCGGGTCGAGCCCGAGCTCGCGGCGGAGTGGGAGCCGCGGCTGACGGCGCTCAACTACGACCCGCGGCCGGCGCCGGCGCCGGACAAGGCCGGGGCGCTGTGCGGGATGGCGATGACCGAGAAGCAGGGCGGCTCCGACGTCCGCGCCAACACGACCACGGCGACGCCGCTGAACGGCGGCGGGCCCGGCGCCGAGTACGAGCTCACCGGCCACAAGTGGTTCTGCTCGGCGCCGATGTGCGACGCCTTCCTCGTCCTCGCCCAGGCCGAGGGCGGCATCTCCTGCTTCCTGCTGCCCCGCTTCACCCCCGACGGCGAGCGCAACCGCTTCCACATCCAGCGGCTCAAGGACAAGCTCGGCAACCGCTCCAACGCCTCCGGCGAGGTCGAGTTCGACGCCGCCTGGGCGCGCCTGGTAGGTGCGGAGGGCCGCGGCGTCGCGACGATCATCGAGATGGTCAACCACACGCGGCTCGACTGCACGACCGGCTCCGCGGCCTGCATCCGCGGCGGCGCCGCGCAGGCGATCTGGCACTGCCGCCAGCGCTCGGCCTTCGGCCGGCCGCTGGTCGAGCAGCCGCTGATGCGGAACGTCCTCGCCGACCTCGCGATCGAGTCGGAAGCGACGACGACCGCGGCGCTCTGGCTGGCCCGGCAGTTCGACGAGGCCCACGCCGGCGACGAGCGCGCCCAGCTCGTGCGCCGGATCGCGACGCCGGTGCTCAAGTACTGGACCTGCAAGCGGGCACCGATGCACGCGGCCGAAGCGCTCGAGTGCTTCGGCGGCAACGGCTACGTCGAGGACTCGGGGATGCCGCGGATCTACCGCGAGGCGCCGGTCTCCTCGGTCTGGGAGGGCTCCGGCAACGTCCAGGCGCTCGACGTGCTGCGGGCGATGGTCAAGAGCCCCGAGGCGACGACCGCGTTCGCCGACGAGGTCGGGGCGGCGGCGGGCGCCGAGCCGCGGCTCGACCGCTTCGGCGCCGCCCTCGCCGCCGATCTGCGCGACGGCGCCGACGCCGAGTTCCGGGCGCGCGGCCTGGTCGAGCGGATGGCGGTGGCGTTGCAGGCGTCGCTGCTGGTCCGCCACGGCGATCCGGCCGTCGCCGACGCGTTCTGCGCGAGCCGGCTCGACGGCGAGCACGGCGAGGCCTTCGGCACGCTGCCGGCGAGCGTCGCCGGCAGCGCCGCGGCGATCATCGAGCGCGCCGCGCCGGCGGTCTGAGCGGGACCGGAGCCGCTCGGCTCCGGGATCGGAACCACGGCGCGAGATTCGCGTTAGTATCGGCCTGACCGCGAAGCGAAGGGGAGGACGATGAGCGCGCTTGGCCGCAGGCTGGCAGCAACGGCTTCGATCGGAGTCGCCTGCGTCTGCGCGGTCGCGGCCGCCGCGGCCGGCGCCGCCGAGGCCCCCGGGCCCGGCTGGGTCGATCAACTCGGCAGCCAGCTGCAGCCGCTGCGCGACGACGGCCGCGGCGACCTCGCGCTCGCCCGCGACTCCGGCCTCACCGTCAGCGGCGGCGCCGTCGCCGTCGACATCGCCGTCAGCGGCGACCTCGGCGCCGCCCGCAAGCGGCTCACCGACGCGGGGATGAAGGTCGTCGCGACCGCGACCGAGCCGCGGCCGACGGTCGAGGGCTACCTGCCGCTCGACGCGATCGCCGACGTCGGCAAGCTCGGCGTCTCGGCGGCGGTGGTGCCGGTGATCGGGGCCGGCATCGACGCCGACCCGGGCGCCGGCAGCGACGCCGGCGCCGTCACCTCGCTCGGGGTCACGAGCCACAACATCCCGGCCGCGATCGCCGCCGCCGGGACCAGCGGCGCCGGCGTCGACGTCGGCGTGATCTCGGACTCGATCGACCGGGTCGCGCCCGGCGTCGCCGGCTCGCAGGCGAGCGGCGATCTGCCCGCCAACACGCAGGTCCTCAAGGACGGCGAGCCCGGCGACTCCGACGAGGGCCGGGCGATGGCCGAGATCATCTACGACGAGGCGCCGGGGCTGGCGGGGCTGGCGTTCGCAAGCGGCACCAACGCCGGGCCGGTCGACAAGGCCGACTCGATCAACCGGCTCGCCGCGGCCGGTGCCGACGTGATCGCCGACGACATCTTCTACCTGAGCGAGCCGTTCTTCCAGGACGGCGTCGTCGCCCAGGCGGTCGATGCTGCCCGCGCCGGCGGCGTCGCCTATTTCGCCTCCGCCGGCAACCGGGCGCGGCAGAGCTACGAGAGCGGCTACCGGGACAGCGGCGGCTTCCATGACTTCGATCCCGGCCCCGGCATCGACACCCGCAGCTGCTTCAGCGGCACGGTGCCGAACAACAGGTTCATCCAGGTCGCGCTCGGCTGGGACGAGCCGGTCGGCGCGGTGACGACCGACCTCGACATCCGGATCACCAACACGGCCGGCGCCACGCTTGGCAGCATCGGATTCGACAACAACATCGCGACCGGCGACCCGAAGGACGTCGCGACGTTCACCAACACCGGCGCCCCGGTCCAGCCCTGCGTCGAGATCACGCGCTTCGCCGGCAGCGCCACACCGCGGCTGAAGTGGATCGAGTTCGACAACTACAGCCCGACGCCGGTACCACAGTTCGACACCCAGTCGGACACGATCAACCCCGACGCGGCCTCGGCCCGGGGCGCGTTCACCGTCGCCGCGGTCAGCGCCGCCGACCCGGGCCTCGACACGCCCGAGAGCTTCAGCTCGCGCGGCCCCAAGACGCGCTACTTCGACGCCGCCGGCAACCGCCTGGCGACGCCGCTGGTCCTCGCCAAGCCCGATCTCGCCGCCGCCGATCACGTGAACACGACGCTGCCGCCGCCGTTCGCCCCGTTCAACGGCACCAGCGCGGCGACGCCGAGCGCGGCCGGGATCGCGGCGATCCTGCGCTCGCTGAACCCGAACGCGACCGTGGCCGAGATCTACAGGACGATGACCGACCGCGCGAACGCGATCGACTGCAGCTCCTCGGCGGTCGTCCCCGACCCCGACTGCGGCGCCGGCTTCATCCTCGCCGACCGCGCCGTCGCCGGCCTCGACCGGACCGCGGTCGCGATCAGCGCGGCGACGAAGCCGGGCAAGCCGAACGGCAAGCACAAGTGGTTCACGAAGAAGAAGGTGCAGGTGAGCTGGAGCGTCGCCGACCCGGAGTCGCCGGTCGAGAGCGCCGCCGGCTGCGATCCGGCGACGATCAAGCGGCAGGGCAAGGTGAAGCTGACCTGCAGCGCGCTCAGCGGCGGCGGGCCGAGCTCGACGACGCTGACGGTCAAGCACGACTCGAAGAAGCCGTCGAAGCCGAAGCTGAAGGGCAAGCCGTCGCGCCGCCACAAGCCCAGATGCAAGGCCAAGGACAAGACGTCGGGCATCGCCAAGTGCAAGGTCCGGGGCTACTCGAGGAAGCCCGGCAGGCACACGCTGAAGCTGATCGCCACCGATCGGGCCGGGCTGAAGTCGAAGCGGAAGGTCCGCTACCGGGTCCGCTGAGCGCGGCTCAGGTCTTCAGCGGCGCCGCCGCGGCCGCCGCGCGGCGCGACTCGGACGGCAGCGGGCCGACGGCGTCGGGGCCGACGTCGATCCCGAGGTCGCGGCCGAACAGGAACTGGCTCGCCGGCACCCGCAGCGGCCGGTGCGCGTCGAGGCCGGCGATCATCAGCGTCTCGAGGACGATCGTCAGGTTGACGAGCCGCGAGCGGCGCTTCAGGTAGTAGAGGTCGTGGCAGAGCTTCCAGGCCGTGCCGAGGGTCGAGCCCGCGTAGCCGCAGCGGACCTGGGCCCAGCCGGTCACCCCGGGCTTGACGTGGTGGCGGCGGCTGTAGTGGGGGAAGATCCGCTCGAGCTCGGCGACCATCTGCGGCTGCTCGGGCCGCGGCCCGACCAGCGTCATCTCGCCACGCAGCACGTTGACGAGTTGCGGCAGCTCGTCGATGTGGAGGCGGCGCAGCAGCCGCCCGGCCCGCGTCACCCGCGCGTCATCCGCCGCCGACCACTCGGCGCCGCCGTCCTGGGCGCCGGCGCTCATCGTCCGCAGCTTGAGGATCTCGAACGGCTCGCCGCCGGCGCCGACCCTGGTCTGCCGGTAGAGGACCGGGCCGCCGTCGCCGAGCTTGATCGCGACCGCGGCGAGGGCGAGCAGCGGTGCCGCGACGACGAGCGCCGGAATCGCGACGCCGAGCTCGACGGCGCGGTCGGTCAGCGGCCGGGTGGCGACGAACTCGGGGTGCAGCATGTAGAGGTACCAGCGGGTGTCGATCGTCCCCATCGGGACGTGGCCGAACAGCTCCTCGTAGAGCTGGTCGGCGCCGATCGTCCGCACCGGCAGGTCGAGCAGCGACTCGAACCCGGCCTCCTCGCCGAGCCGCCCCGAGCGCTGCCCGCGGGGGCCGGAGACGCGGACCACGAGGTCGATCCCGTTGGCGCCGATCACGTCACGCAGGCGGTCGCCGAGCGACTGGTCGATCCAGCCGACGAGGACGCTGGAGCTGATCCCGTTCTCGGCCAGCTCGCGATCGAGCGCGAGCGCGAAGTCGGGGGCGCCGAGGGTGGCGATCCGGACCGGCCGGGCGGCGAGCCAGGCGGGGGCGGCGACCTCGACCAGCATCGCCGCCTCGGCGGCGACGAGCGCCGCGATCAGCGCGACCGTGGCGCTGATCGAGGCCTGCGCCGGCCCGAGCGCGTCGGCGAGCGCGAACAGGCCGCAGCCGAGCACGGGCGGCGCGATCGCGAGCGCGGTCCGGGTCGCGGGCATCAGGTGGCGCGGCATCGGAAACCGGCGCAGCGGCGCCGCGATCAGGCCGACGACGGCGCCGAGCAGCAGCCCCGGACCGATCCCGGCGGCGAGCGCGCCGGCGATCAGCGCCGCCAGCGCCGGCAGCACCACGCGGGCGCGGCGGACGACGTCGCGCCGGGCGATCGAGGCCGGCATGCTGCCGGGGCTGAGCCCGAGCGAGCGTCGGCGCTCGGCCCCGGTCAGGGGGCCCGGCGGCGGCCCGGTCCGCGCCGACAGCCGCAGCTGCTCGCGCCGATCGGCCACCGGCTTCGGCCCGGCGCTGTCGTCCTCGGGTCTCACTGGTCCCATTCATCGGAGCCCGCCGCCGCAAGCTTGATCGCCGGCGGCCCGCGCCCACGCATGGTCGAGCGCGGCGCCCGGCCTCTACGATCGGCGGCGATGGAAGCCGCCGCCACCCGGGTCACGGTCGAGGTCAGCGGCCACGTCGCCGAGGTTCGCCTGAGCCGGCCCGACAAGCACAACGCGCTCGACCACGCGATGTTCGTTGCGATCAACGCGGCGATCGAGCGGCTGCGCGGCGAGGCCGGCGTCCGCGCCGTCGTCCTCAGCGGCGACGGCCCGAGCTTCTGCTCCGGGCTCGACTTCCCGAGCTTCGTCGCCGAGGGCAGGCCGGTCGAGGAGATGCTGAAGCCGCACCCGGGCAGCGACGCGAACTTCGCCCAGCACGTCGCCTACGGCTGGCAGACGCTGCCGATCCCGGTGATCGCCGCCGTCCACGGCAACTGCATCGGCGGCGGCGCCCAGATCGCGCTCGCGGCCGACGTCCGCATCGTCACCGCGGCGGCGCGGATCTCGATTCGCGAGGCCGCCTGGGGGCTGATCCCCGACATGGGGATCAGCCGCTCGCTGCCGCGCCTGGTCCGCGCTGACATCGCCAGCGAGCTGCTGCTGACCGCGCGCTTCGTCGCCGGCGCCGAGGCGGTCGACATCGGCCTCGCGACCCGGCTCAGCGACGAGCCGCTCGGCGCCGCCCGCGCGCTCGCGGCCGAGATCGCCGCCCTCTCCCCCGACGCCACGCGCCGCGCCAAGGCGCTGCTCGGGCGCGCCTGGGACCTGCCCGCCGCCGAGTCGCTGGCGCTCGAGCAGGAGCTGCAGCGCGAGCTGCTCGGCACGGCGAACCAGCTCAAGGCGGTGCAGGCGGGCCTGAGCGGCGAGCCCGCGAGCTTCGACGACCCCCCGCCCGGCGCCTGACCCGCGCGCTCCGCCGCGGATCGCATCGCCTGGGGCGAAGCGATCCGCAACGGTCGGCGCGGCCGAGGCCGGGCAG
>CAZCFA010000094.1:0-7450 GCA_964497825.1 uncultured Conexibacter sp. | reverse complement strand
GCGGTCGTCGTAGTCGGCGATCGCCAGCAGCCGGTACATGCGCTCGAGCTCGGGCCCGCTCAGGCCGACCTTGCCCGGCAGCGCCTCGTCGGTCTCGCCGAGCACCTCGCGCTTGCGCATGTAGGAGCGCATCGCGGCGAGCCGGTGGAGGACCTCGCGGACGACGCCGACGTCGCCGGCGGTCAGCAGGTTGGCGATGTACTCGAGCGGGATCCGCAGGTTGTCGATCGCGCCGAAGACGTCGTCGGGATCGGCCTCGTAGCCGTCGGTCTCGAGCGTCGCCGCGACCGGCGAGAGCGGCGGCACGTACCAGACCATCGGCAGCGTCCTGAACTCGGGGTGCAGCGGCAGCGCCACGCCCCAGCGCATCGCCAGGTCGTAGATCGGCGAGCGCCGGGCGGCGTCGATCCAGTCGTGGGGGATGCCGTCGCGCTCGGCGGCGGCGCGGACCTCGGGGTCCTCGGGATCGAGGAACACGTCGCGCTGGGCGGCGAGCAGGTCGCGCTCGTCGGGCACCGAGGCGGCCTCCTCGACGCGGTCGGCGTCGTAGAGCACGAGGCCGAGGTAGCGGATCCGGCCGACGCAGGTCTCCGAGCAGATCGTCGGCTGGCCGTTCTCGATCCGCGGGTAGCAGAGCGTGCACTTCTCGGCCTTGCCGGTGCGGTGGTTGAAGTAGACCTTCTTGTAGGGGCAGCCGGAGACGCACATGCGCCAGCCGCGGCAGCGCTCCTGGTCGACGAGGACGATGCCGTCCTCCTCGCGCTTGTACATCGCCCCCGACGGGCAGGAGGCGACGCAGGAGGGGTTCAGGCAGTGCTCGCAGATCCGCGGCAGGAAGTACATGAACGCCTGCTCGTAGGTCATCCGCACCTCCTCCTCCATCGCCGCCAGGTGCGGGTCGGAGGTGGCGTGCTCGGGGCCGCCGGCGAGGCCCTCGTCCCAGTTCGGCCCCCACTCGAGGCTCATCGGCTTGCCGGTCAGCTGCGAGTGCGGGCGGGCGACCGGGTCGCGCGGTCCCAGCGGCGCGTCGACGAGCGTCTCGTAGTCGTAGGTGAACGGCTCGTAGTAGTCGTCGATCGCCGGCAGGTCGGGGTTGGAGAAGATCGTCAGCAGCTTCTTGATCCGGCCGCCGGCCTTGAGCTGCAGCTTGCCGCGCTTGTTCAGCTCCCAGCCGCCGTTCCAGCGCGCCTGATCGGACCACTGCCGCGGGTAGCCCTGGCCCGGCATCGTCTCGACGTTGTTGAACCAGACGTACTCGGTGCCGGGCCGGTTCGTCCAGACCTGCTTGCAGGTGACCGAGCAGGTGTGGCAGCCGATGCACTTGTCGAGGTTCATCACCATCGCGACCTGTGCCTTGACCCGCATCAGAACTCGACCTCGCCGCTGTGCTTGCGCACGATCGTGACCGAGTCGCGGTTCGAGCCGGTCGGCCCGTAGTAGTTCGGCGCCCACGAGAGCTGGCCGTAGCCGCCGACCATGTGGGTCGGCTTCATCGCGATCGTCGTCAGCGCGTTCTCGGTGCCGCCGCGGCGCCCGTCGATCTCCGACAGCGGCGTGCCGATGTGGCGATCCTTGGAGTGGTACATCAGGCAGGTGCCCTCGGGCACCCGGTGCGAGACGACGGCGCGGGCGACGACGATGCCGTTGCGGTTGTGGGCCTCGATCCAGTCGTTGTCCTTGACCTCGATCGCGGCCGCGTCCTCGGGGCTCATCCAGAGGCCGGAGCCGCCGCGGAACAGGGTCAGCATGTGCAGGTTGTCCTGGTACTCGGAGTGGATCGACCACTTCGAGTGCGGGGTCAGGTAGCGCAGGGTGATCTCGGCGACGTCGCCCTCGCCGGCGACCGGCTGGCCGCCCGCCAGCATCAGCCGGTGGTCGACCGGCGGCCGGTAGGCGGGCAGGCCGTCGCCGAGCTCGCGCACCCAGGCGTGGTCGAGGTAGAAGTGCATGCGGCCGCTGAGCGTGTGCCAGGGCTTGTCGTGCTCGACGTTGATCGTGAACGCGGCGTAGGCGCGGCCCTCCTCGTCGATTCCCGACCACTCCGGCGAGGTGATCACCCGCCGCGGCTGCACCTGCGCGTCGTTGAAGGTGATCCGCCCCTCCTCCGACCCCTCGGTCAGCCGCTCGAGCGGCACCCCGCAGCGCTCCGCGAGCGAGCGGAAGCCGGCCGCGGCGAGCCGCCCGTTGGAGACGCCCGACAGCGCCAGCATCGCCTCACCCGCGAGCTCGGCCCGGGCCAGCGACGGCCGTCCCTTGGCGGTCCCGGCCGGGACGCGGCCGTTCTGCGCGCCCAGCCACTCGACCTCGCGGTCGGGGATCCAGGCGGCGCTCTTGACGTTCGAGCCGAGCTTCTCGGCGAGCGGGCCGAGCGCCGCCCACTGCTCGGCGATCGCCCCGTAGTCGCGCTCGACCACGGTCAGGCTCGGCATCGTCTTGCCCGGGATCGGGTCGCACTCGCCGGCGCGCCAGTCGGCGACCTCGCCGAGCGGCTGGGCGATGTCGCCGGGGGTGTCGTGCAGGATCGAGGTCGCGACCAGGTCCTTGCGGACGCCGAGCCGCTCGCCCGCCAGCTCCGAGAACTTGGTCGCGATCGTGTGGAAGGTGTCCCAGTCGCTGCGCGCCTCCCACGGCGGCGGCACCGCCTGGTTGAAGGTGTGCAGGAACGGATGCATGTCGGTCATCGAGAGGTCGTACTTCTCGTACCAGGTCGCCGCCGGCAGGACGACGTCGGAGTACAGGCCCGTCGTCGTCATCCGGAAGTCGACGTTGACGAACAGGTCGAGCTTGCCGCGCGGGATCTCGTCGCGCCAGCGCACCGTCGTCGGCCGCTCCTCGGGCGGCAGCGGCTCGGCCAGCGGGCCGTCGTGGTCGGCGCCGAGCAGGTGCCGGAAGAAGTACTCCTGGCCCTTGCCGGAGGAGCCGAGCAGGTTCGAGCGCCAGACGAAGAACACGCGCGGGAAGTTCTCGGGAGCGCTGGGGTCGTCGACGGCGAAGTTGAGCCGCCCCGAGCGCAGCTCGGAGACGACGTGGTCGGCCGCCTCGGCCCCCGCCGCCTCGGCCTCGTCGGCGAGATCGAGCGGGCTGCGGTCGAAGGTCGGATACGACGGCATCCAGCCCATCCGCACCGCCTTCGCGTGGGCGTCGATCGCGGTCAGGCCCTCGAACTCGCCCGACCCCAGCGGCGAGGCGAACAGCTCCGGCCGCAGCCGGTCGTAGCGCCACTGCTCGGTGTGCTGGTAGTAGAACGAGGTCCCCTGCGCCTGCCGCGGCGGCCGCTTCCAGTCGAGCCCGAAGGCGAGCATCTGCCAGCCGGCGAAGGTGCGGATCTTCTCCTGGCCGACGTAGTGGGCCCAGCCGCCGCCGTTGATGCCGACGCAGCCGCCGAGCAACAGCAGCGCGATGAACGAGCGGTAGGTCTGGTCGGAGTGGAACCAGTGGTTGGTGCCGGCGCCCATGCAGATCATCGAGCGGCCGCCGCTGACCTCGGCGTTGCGGCCGAACTCGCGCGCGACCTTGACCGCGAGCTTGCGATCGACCGAGGTGATCGCCTCCTGCCAGGCGGGCGTGTAGGGCTGCGAGGCGTCGTCGTAGCCGGCCGGCCACTCGCCCGGCAGGCCGTCGCGGCCGACCCCGTAGGTGGCGAGCATCAGGTCGAGCACCGTCGTCACCAGCCGGCCGCCGGCGCGGATCGCCGGCACGCCGCGCCGCATCGCCTCGCCGCCGGGGGTGGCGCCGACGTCGAAGCGCGGCAGCCGCACCTCGACCGCCTGCTCGTGGCGGCCGTGCAGGGTCAGGACCGGATCGAGGTCGCCGAGGCCGAGGTTCCAGCGGCCGTTGCCCTGCTCGCCGTAGCGGAACCCGGCCGAGCCGTTGGGGACCGCGGGCGCGCCGCTCGCGGCATCGAGGATCACCGGCTTCCAGTCGGCGTTCTCGCTCTCGTCGCCGAGGTCGGAGGCCATCAGGAAGCGGCCGGGGACGTAGGCGCCGTCGCGCTCGTCGAGCGAGACCAGCAGCGGCAGGTCGGTGAACCGCTTGCCGTAGTCCTCAAAGCGCGGCACCCGGCGGTCGACCCACATCTCCTTCAGCATCACGTGGCCCATCGCCATCGCCAGCGCCGCGTCGGTGCCGGGCTGCGCCGGCAGCCAGTCGTCGGCGAACTTGACGTGGTCGGAGTAGTCGGGCGAGACGACGACGACCTTCTGGCCGCGGTAGCGGGCCTCGACCATGAAGTGGGCGTCGGGGGTCCGCGTGATCGGCAGGTTCGTGCCCCAGACGATCAGGTAGCTGGAGTCCCACCAGTCGGCCGACTCGGGCACGTCGGTCTGGTCGCCGAACACCTGCGGCGACGCCGCCGGCAGGTCCGCGTACCAGTCGTAGAAGGTCGTCGTGTGGCCGCCGATCAGGTTCAGGAAGCGGGTCCCGGCCGCGAACGAGACCGGCGACATCGCCGGGATCGGGGTGAACCCGCCGACCCGGTCGGGCCCGTACTTGCGGATCGCGTGGACGGTCGCCGCGGCGACCAGCTCGCTGACCTCCTCCCAGCCGCAGCGGACCATGCCGCCGCGGCCGCGCTCGCCCTTGTAGCTGCCCTCGGCGGCGATCTCCTCGAACGCGTCGACCGGATCGGTGCCGGCGGCGCGGGCGGCGCGCCAGCGCTCGAGCAGGCTGCCGCGAACGTAGGGGTAGCGGAGCCGGACCGGCGAGTACGTGTACCACGAGAACGAGGCGCCCCGGGGGCAGCCGCGGGGCTCGTGGTTGGGCCGGTTGGGATCGGTCAGCGGGTAGTCGACCGCCTGGCTCTCCCAGGTGATCAGCCCGTCCTTGACGTAGACGTTCCACGAGCACGAGCCGGTGCAGTTGACGCCGTGGGTCGAGCGCACGACCTTGTCGTGGCTCCAGCGATCGCGGTAGGCGCGCTCCCAGTCGCGGCCGCGGCCGATCAGCATGCTCCAGCCCTCGGCGTTGGCCTCGCCGCGGCGGAAGAACTCGTGCGCGGCGACCAGGCGCGGATCTAGGGTCTGGCCGCGGCCGTTGGCTCCCTGCTCGCCCGCCGTGGTCTTCATCGCTCTGCGCCCGCTCCGGCCAAGATGCTCGGAACCTATCAGGCGCCCGATCCCGCCCCTCGGCGGTGACTACGGACGCGCTGATCCGGTTTCGCCGCGTGCCGCGAGCCGCTCACGCCACTGCCGCCGGCGCTCGACGTACTCGGTCGGCAGCGTGACGTTGAGCCGCTCGGCGACGTCGAGCCAGCGCAGCGCGTCGTCGAGCTGGCCCTCGTCGGCATCGACCCGGGCGTAGTTCAGCGCCAGCTTCAGCGCCGCCCGGTGCTCGTCGTCGCGCTCGCCCTCGCTCTCGGCCGGATGCAGGTCCTCGATCTGCCCGACCGGGTGCAGCTCCTCGAACCGCCCTTCCGGGTCCGCGAACC
Source organism: uncultured Conexibacter sp. (assembly GCA_964497825.1). Taxonomy (GTDB): domain Bacteria; phylum Actinomycetota; class Thermoleophilia; order Solirubrobacterales; family 70-9; genus RHKX01. The sequence goes on along the minus strand of CAZCFA010000094.1, from coordinate 2,025 downwards.
GACCGGTCGGGTCGTCGAGCGAGCCGCCCCACTCGCGGGCCAGGTACGGCGCCAGCCGCGGCCCCGCGACCTTGCCCGGCGGCCACCACAGCGGGCTCGCCGCCAGCGCCGTCACCGCGTCGGCGCTGCCGGCGCCGATCTCACGGCGCATGAACTGCGGCTCCTCGCCGGTCAGGAGCGCCGCCCGCAGCACCGGGCAGAACGGCTCCGGCAGCACGTCGGCGCCGACGGCGGCGGCGATCCAGCCCGCCGCGACCTCCGCCTGCTGGGCGGCGATCCCGCCCTGCTTGATCGGGAACCAGCTCGCGTCGCCGGCGACCCAGACGTTGACGGTGCCGTCGACGCGCATCTCCGCGTCGCAGCCGATGAAGCCGTGCCGGCCCTGGGCGATCCCGGGGATCTCGGCGACCCGCAGCGCCGGCAGGCTGACCACCTCGTCGGCCGCCACGAGCGCCCGCCCGGCCTCGTCGAGCAGCTCGCCGCCGGCGACCGCGCCGACCGCCCGGTCGGTGAGCAGCTCGACGCCGCCGCGGGCGAGCAGCGCCGCGATCCGCGCGCTGATCCGCTCGCCGAAGACCTCCAGGGGCGACGCCTCGTGGGTGACGAGGACGAGCTCGACGCCGCTGACGCCGCGCTCGGCGAGCCAGTGCGAGGTCAGCAGCGCGAGCTCGAACAAGGGCAGCGCCCACTGGACGCCGGTCGGGACGACGAACGCGAGCCGCCTGATCGAGCCCGCCTCGAGCTCGCCGAGCAGCCGCTCGTACCAGCCGGAGTCGGCGGCGCCACGGAACTGGTGGGCGCCGGCCAGTGCCTCGACCGGCCGCGCGCCGAGCGCCAGCAGCAGCGCGTCGTAGGTGAGCTCATCGGCCGCCGCGGTGAGCACGCGGCGCTGCTCGCTCCAGACCTCGGCGAGCGCGTCGTGACGGAACCGGGCCCCGTGCTGGTCGCAGAAGCGGGCGAGGTCGATCGTCCGCGGCTGCTCGCCGCCGAACGGCTGCGCGACGCTCAGCGCCCGCAGCGTGAACTGCTCCTCCGGGCACAGCAGCTCGATCGCGACCCGATCGCCGGCGGTCTCGGCCAGCGCCAGCACCGCCTCGAGCGCCGCGACGCCGCCGCCGGCGACGAGGACCCCAAAGCGGTCCTGATCGGTCGGCTCGGCGCCGGTCGCGATCGCGGCTGTCGCCCGATGGTCCTCCACCGCCCGCCATTGTTCGGGCGCCCCGGCGCGGAGGCAACCGTGGTCGCTACCGAGCGGCGGGCCCGGACGGCGGCGGCCGCTCGCCGCGCCGCCGGCACGGGGGCCGCCTCGCCGCCGGCGCGATCGCGGCGGGCCCGGGGCGGTGCTCCGTCATCCTTGCATGGACCCCCGAGATCCGGAGCCTGCCGATGAACGAGCCCGCCACCCTCTACTCCGACCCCAACTGCCCGTTCTGCTACGCGACCGAGGTGCGGCTCGACGCGCTCGGCCTCAACGACCGGGTCCAATGGCACGGGGTCGAGCACTCGCCCGAGCTGGCGGTGCCGATGGCGCCCGCCGGCCCGGCGCTCGCCGCCGAGCTCCCGGCCGAGGTCGAGTCGGTCAGCGCCCGCGCCCCCGAGGTCGAGATCGCGGTCCCGCCCGGCAAGCCGAAGACCGAGCTGGCGATCCGTTACGGCGCCGCCGCCCTGCGCCGCGACCCCGGCGCCGGTCGCGACTTCGTCCGCAGCCTCTACCGCGCCTTCTGGGCCGAGGGCGCCGACCTCTCCGACCGGGCGGTGCTCGACCGCCTCGCCGACGCCGCCGACCTCGCCGGCCTGTGGCCCGACGACGACGATGCCGCGACCGCGCGCGGCTGGCGCCGCGGCTGGCAGCGCACCGGGCTCGGCGGCGTGCCGCTGATCATCCGCGCCGACCGCGAGTCGCTCTACGGCCTGGTCGAGGCCGAGGCGCTGGCCGAGTTCCTCGCGCCCTGACGGCGGCCGTCGCGCTCAGCGCCGCGCCGGCGGCTCGGCGCCCCGGGCGGCATCGCGACCAGCAGCCGCAGC
>CAZCFA010000093.1:0-7985 GCA_964497825.1 uncultured Conexibacter sp. | reverse complement strand
GGATCTGGATTGACCGCGAACCGGTAACCCGTCCGGCGTCCTGGTTTGTGGCGGTTAGCGGATGGCGGGGCCCCGGGCCGCGCCCCGGCCCGGCGCCGGTGGGCCCGCGCCCGCGCCGCCGATCCTCGCCCGCATCGCCGACCCCGCCGGCCTGATCGGCGCCGGCGCCGGAGCGATCACGATCGACCGCGCCGGCGCCCGCGCCTGCGCCGATCTCGCCGCCGAGCTCCATCTCGCCGATCCCGACCGGGCGCCGCGGCGGCTCGCGGTGCTGGAGCCGGCGCCGGAGCAGGGCGCGCTCGCGGTCGCGATCGGGCTCGCGATCGCGGCCGCCGCGCGCGGCCGGCGGGCGATCCTCGTCGAGGCCGACCTCGGCGCGCCGGCGCTGGCGCGGATGCTCGGCGTCGCCCCGGCGCCGGGGCTGCGCGACTACCTCGAGCAGACCGCGGGCCCCAGGGAGGTGCTCCGCAGCGTCCCCGTCGCCGCCCGCGGCGAGCGGCTGGCGCTCGTCTGCGTTCCCGCCGGCGAGCCCGGCGCGGCGCCCGCCGGGGGCGTCGGCGGCGGCCGCTTCGCGGCGCTGGTCGAGCGCCTGCCCCGTGCCTACGACCTCGTCCTGATCACCGGCCCCGCGGCCGAACGCGGGCCCGATGCGGCCGCGATCGCCGGGCTCAGCGACGCGGCCCTGCTCGTCGCCGGCTCCGCCGACGGAGCGGCCGCGGGCGCGCTCGCCGGGGCACCTGCGCGCGGCCTCGTGCTGACCGCGCAAGCCGCTCGTCAGGGCGGCGCTGACCGGCGATCGCGGGAGATCCGTTGACGTACCATCGCGGCCATGGCGCAGCCGGGCGAACCGTGGGCCGCTCCCCCGCGGATCTCGTGGACCGCGAGGATCCTCGCCCCGCTGGCGTTGATCGTCGTCGTCGTCGCCTTCATCGTGATCGTCACCGGCTCCTCCAGCGGCGGCGGCGAGACGACCGGCTCGCAGCAGACGACCGAGCGCGAGAACAAGGGCGAGATCCCGAAGCGCTACGTCGTCAAGCCGGGCGACTCGCTGACCTCGATCGCCGACGAGTTCGGGATCTCGATCAAGCGGATCGAGCGGCTCAACCCCGACCTCGACGCGCAGACCCTGGTCGCGGGCCAGGAGATCAAGCTGCACTGAGCCGCCGCGTCCGCCGCGCCGCCGTCGCGACGCTGCTCGCCGCCGTCGCCGCGATCCCGCTCGCCGTCCCCGGCCCGGCCGCCGGCGCGACCAGGGCGGCGCCCGACGTCGACGCCGCCGCCTGGCTTCTGATCGATCCCCGCGACGGCTCCCGGCTCGCCGCCCGCTCGCCGCGCAGCCGGCGCTCGATCGCGAGCACGACAAAGCTGATGACCGCGTATCTGGCGCTGCGCAGGCTGCCGCTCGACGAGAAGCTGAAGGTGCCGCCCTACTCGGCGGCCCCGGCCGAGTCGGTCGCCGGGCTGAGCGCCGGCGAGCGGCTGACGGTCCGCGACCTGCTGACGGCGATGATGCTGCCGAGCGCCAACGACGCGGCGTTCACGGTCGCGGTCGGCGTCGCCGGCTCCGAGCGCGCCTTCGTCGCCGCGATGAACCGCGCCGCGGAGCGCCTCGGGCTCGCCGACACCTCCTACTCGAACCCGATCGGGCTCGACGAGGCCGGCAACTACTCCTCGGCGGCGGACCTGCTGAAGCTGACCGGGGTGCTGATGGCGGACCGGCGGTTCCGCCGCATCGTCAGCAAGCCGAAGGCTGAGCTGACCAGCGGCGCGACGCCGCGCACCGTCGTCACCCGCAACACGCTGCTGCTGTCGGACCCGACCGTCGACGGCGTCAAGACCGGCCACACGCGCGACGCCGGCTACGTGCTCGTCGCCTCCGCCCGGCGCCGGGGCGTGCCGCTGCTCTCGGTCGTCCTCGGCGCCCCCAGCGAGGCCGTTCGCGACGAGGATTCCGAGCGGCTGCTCGACTACGGCTTCTCGCGCTACCGGCCGCGGGCCCCGTTCGAGGCCCGGGACGAGCTCGCCAGCGCCGCGGTCCGCTACCGCGACGAGCCGCTGGTGCTGATCGCCGGCGGCGCGGTCGGGGCGCGGGTCCGCTCCGACCAGCGCTTCGAGACGACCGTCGACGCCCCCGACGAGGTCGAGGGACCGATCGACGAGGGCGAGCGACTCGGGCACGTGACCGTGCGCCTCGACGGCAGGCCGATCGGGCGCGTGCCGTTGCTGGCCGCCGAGTCGATCGCGGCGCCGACCGTGATCGACAGGATCGGCGGTCCCGGGGTCGTCGTCGCGATCGCGATCGGGGCGATCGTCATACTGGTTCTCGTTGTGTGGGTGATCCGCCGCCGACGCGGTGACAGCCGGAGCAAGCGCAGCCCCCAGGAGCGCCTGAGGAGTCGCGAGCAGCGCAGCCGGCGGCGCGAGCTGCGCGGCGAGGGGCGGCGATGATCCTCACCGTCACCCTCAACATCGCCCTCGACCGCACCGTCGCGGTGCCGCGGATCGCGCTCGGCAACCGTCACCGGGCGATCGACTCGCGCGTCAGCGCCGGCGGCAAGGGGATCAACGTCGCCCGCGCCCTGAAGAGCCTCGGCGAGCCCGTGATCGCCGCCGGGATGGCGGCGGGCCCGACCGGCGCCCGGATCCGCGAGCTGCTCGATGCCGAGCAGGTTCTGCACGACTTCACCGAGGTGGCGGGGGACTCGCGGACCGATCTCTCGATCATCGATCCCGCCTCCGGGGTCCAGACCGAGATCAACGAGCGCGGCCCCCAGGTCGGGGCCGGCGACCTGCGCCGCTTCGCCGAGCGGCTTCGCTACCTCGCCAGCGGCGCTGACTTCTGCGTGATCGCGGGCTCGCTGCCGCCGGGCGCCGAGGCCGGCGTCTACGCCGAGCTGACCTCGAGCCTGCGCGAGGCCGGCGTCCCGGTCCTGCTCGACACCGCCGGCGAGCCGATGCGGGCCGGGATGCGAGCCCAGCCCGCGGTCGTGGCGCCGAACGTCGTCGAGGCCGAGGAGGTCGTCGGCTACGAGTTCAGCGAGCCCGGGGACACCCATTCGGCGCTGACCACACTGGTCGAGATGGGCGCCGAGGAGGCGATCATCACGACCGGCACCGGCTGCATCGCCCTGACCGGCGGAGCGCACTCGCGGACCCGGATCGAGGCGACGATCGAGCCGCTGCCGACGGTGGCCAGCATCGGCTCCGGCGACGCCTTCATCGCCGGCTACGTGAAGTCGCGGCGGGCCGGGCTCTCGCCCCAGGGCCGCCTCGCCTACGCGGTCGCCTGCGGTGCCGAGTCGACCCAGCATCTCGGCGCCGGCACGATCGACCCGAACGAGGTCGGGCGGCTCGTCGATCTGATCGCGGTCGAGTCGGAGCCGGCCTCGGCGGGCGTCACCTGACCCGGCCCGGGCCGCCGACCTCCCTGTTTCCGCAGTTTCCGGGCTCCGGGCCCGCCGGGACCGCCGCCCCTACTGCCTACAATCGCCGTTCTGCACCGGACACGCCACAACGAGGGAGATCGGCCAGTTGGAAGTTGAGATCGGGCGGGGCAAGAAGGGCCGTCGCGCCTACGGGTTCGACGACATCGCAATCGTCCCCTCGAGGCGGACGCGCGACCCCGACGACATCGACATCACCTGGAACCTCGGGCCCTACCGGTTCGAGCTGCCGCTGCTCGCCTCGGCGATGGACGGCGTCGTCAGCCCGGCGACGGCGGTAACGATCAACAAGCTCGGCGGCCTCGGCGTCCTCAACCTCGAGGGCATCTGGTCGCGCTACGAGGACGCGGACGAGCAGCTGCGGCGGATCTCGGAGGCTCCTCCGGGTGCCTCGACGGCGCTGATGCAGGAGATCTACTCGGAGCCGGTGAAGCCGGAGCTGATCGCCCGGCGGGTCGAGGAGATCAAGGCCGAGGGCGCGGTCGCCTGCGGCTCGCTGACGCCGCAGAAGGTGATCGAGTACCACGAGGTCGCGCTCGAGGCCGGGCTCGACATCCTCGTCGTCCAGGGCACGGTGATCAGCGCCGAGCACGTCTCCTCCAGCGAGGAGCCGCTGAACCTGAAGGAGTTCATCGCCGGCGCCCCGGTGCCGTGCATCGTCGGCGGCTGCGCCTCCTACTCGACCGGGCTGCACCTGATGCGGACCGGCGCCGTCGGCGTCCTCGTCGGCGTCGGCCCCGGGGCCGCCTGCACGACCCGCGGCGTGCTCGGGATCGGCGTCCCGCAGGCGACCGCGATCGCCGACGTCGCCGCCGCCCGCTCCCAGCACATGCTCGAGACCGGGCAGTACTGCAACGTGATCGCCGACGGCGGCATGCGCACCGGCGGCGACGTCTCGAAGGCGATCGCCTGCGGCGCCGACGCGGTGATGATCGGATCGCCGCTGGCCCGCGGCAAGGAGGCGCCGGGGCGCGGCTACCACTGGGGCATGGCGACGTTCCATCCCTCGCTGCCGCGCGGCACCCGGGTCACGACCCAGCAGGACGGCACGCTCGAGCAGATCCTGCTCGGCCCCGCCAACGAGAACGACGGCACCTTCAACCTGATGGGGGCGCTGCGGACCTCGATGGCGACCTGCGGCTACGAGGACATCCCCTCGTTCCACCGGGCCGAGGTGATGGTCGCGCCGGCGCTGCAGACCGAGGGCAAGCAGCTGCAGCGCAGCCAGTCGGTCGGGATGGGGTCGAACGGGCGCAGCGCGGTGGCGACCGCGGTCGCCGTATCCGATGACTAGCGGGCGCCGATGAGCGAGGGGCCGGCGCCACCGGTCCTGACGGGGGAGGCGGTCGACGCCCCGCTGGTCGCCGCCGAGGACGGCGCCGCCGGCGCGGTCGCGGTCGAGCGCGAGGAGGTGCTGGTGCTCGACTTCGGCGGCCAGTACTCGCAGCTGATCGCGCGGCGGCTGCGCGAGTGCGGCGTGTTCGCCGAGCTGCTCGCCCACGACGCCGACGTCGAGCGGATCCGCCTGCGGGCGCCGCGGGCGCTGGTGCTCAGCGGCGGCCCCGCCTCCGTCTACGAGCCCGGCGCGCCCGAGCTGCGCACCGAGCTGCTCGAGCTCGGGATCCCGGTGCTCGGCATCTGTTACGGGATGCAGGCGATGGTGCGCGGGCTCGGCGGCCGCGTCGAGGCCGCCGAGCGGGGCGAGTTCGGGCGCACCGAGCTGACCCTGCTCGATGAGGGCGGCACGCTGATGTCGGGGCTGCCGCCCCGGCAGCAGGCCTGGATGAGCCACCGCGACTCGGTCTTCGAGCCGCCGCCGGGGTTCAGCGCGCTCGCCTCCAGCCCGGGCTCGCCGGTCGCCGCGCTCGAGGCCCCCGAGCGCCGGCTCTACGGCATCCAGTTCCACCCCGAGGTCGTCCACACCCCGCACGGCCAGGCGATCCTCGAGCGCTTCCTGCGCGACATCGCCGGCTGCAGCGAGCAGTGGTCGGCAGCGTCGGTGATCGACGAGCAGGTCGCGCGGATCCGCGAGCAGGTCGGCGGCGGCGGCGTCATCTGCGGCCTCTCCGGCGGCGTCGACTCGGCGACCGCGGCGGCGCTCGTCCACAGGGCGGTCGGCGAGCAGCTCACCTGCGTCCTCGTCGACCACGGCCTGCTCCGCAAGGGCGAGGCCGAGCAGGTCGTCGCGACCTTCCGCGAGGGCCTCGGGATCAGGCTGGTCCACGTCGACGCGCGCGAGCGCTTCCTCGCCCGGCTCGCCGGGGTCGACGATCCCGAGCTCAAGCGCAAGATCATCGGCGAGGAGTTCATCCGCGTCTTCGAGGCGGAGGCGGCGAAGCTCGACGGGATCGACTTCCTCGTCCAGGGCACCCTCTACTCCGACGTGATCGAGTCGGGCGGCGGCGCCGGCGCGGCGACGATCAAGTCCCATCACAACGTCGGCGGCCTGCCCGACGACCTCGAGCTCGAGCTCGTCGAGCCGCTGCGGATGCTGTTCAAGGACGAGGTCCGCCGCGTCGCCCTCGAGCTCGGCCTCTCCGAGCGGATGGTCTGGCGGCAGCCGTTCCCGGGCCCCGGCCTGGCGATCCGGATCGTCGGCGGCGAGGTCAACGAGGAGCGGCTCGCGATCCTCCGCGACGCCGACGCGATCCTCCAGGAGGAGGTCCGCGCCGCCGGCCTCTACCGCGACCTCTGGCAGAGCTTCTGCGTGCTCCCGGTCGTCCGCTCGGTCGGGGTCCAGGGCGACGGCCGCACCTACGCCTACCCGGTGGTGATCCGCGCGGTCACCTCCGACGACGCGATGACCGCCGACTGGGCCCGGCTGCCCTACGACCTGTTGGAGCGGGCCGGCGGCCGGATCATCAACGAGGTCCCGGGCGTCAACCGGGTCGCGCTCGACATCTCGTCGAAGCCGCCGGCGACGATCGAGTGGGAGTGAGCGGGCGCCGTCAGCAGCTCCCGGTCACGCTCGCGAAGGCTCCGGCAGCGCCTGCGGCTGTCGGCGGAGATCGCTCGCCGGGCGCCGTTCGAGCGGCTGGCTCCCTATGACGCGGTCGCCGTCCGGCGGGCAGAGCGACGGCGGGTCAGGGCGACGATCGAGCACGCCTACCGCAACGTTCCGCACTGGCGCGCCGCGATGCTCCAGCGCGAGCTCACGCCGAACGACTTCGTCGAAGCCGCGGATCTCGCCAAGCTGCCGATGCTGGAGCGCCGGATCCTGCAGGAGAGCGGCGCGAGCCTGATCTCCTCGGCCTGTCCGCCGGCGGAGCGAGTCGCCGTCTCCTCCGGCGGCACCACCGGACGTCCGATCGTCGTTCACCACGATCAGGCATCGGTCGTGCGCAGCTTGGTCCACGGCGAGCGTGCACGGCGAGCGCACATGCAGGGCGCCGGCAGGCGGATGCGGATGAGCCGGGTCAGCTTCGCGACGCCGCAGAGCGCCAACCGCAACTTCGCGCGCCGGCTCTCGCGGCTGACCCTCCTGCCGCGAGACCTGAGAGGGCGCACGCACTCGTTCTCGATGCTCGATCCGATCGCGGTGAACGCGGAGCGGATCGACAGCATCCGCCCCGATGCGGTGGCCGGCTTCGGCTCCTACGTCGAGGTCCTGATCGAGTACCTGGCCGGCCATGCGCCGGAGGCGCTGCCGAGGATCTGCATCTTCGGCGGCGACGCGATCAGCGAGCGGGGCCGGCGCCTGATCTCCGGGCAGCTGGGAATCCCGGTCTTCAGCTGCTACTCCGCGATCGAGGCCCCGCACCTGGGCTTCGAGTGCGAAGCCCATCTCGGACACCACGTCAACCGCGATCTCATCGCGGTGCGGATCGTCGACGCCGGGGGCCGCGACGTCCGTGACGGTGAGCCCGGCGAGGTGGTCGTGTCGAGCCTGATCGGTCGCGGCACGTTCATCCTCAACCACCGGCTCGGCGATGTCGCGCGGTGGATCCCCGGGCCGTGTCCCTGCGGCCGACAGCTACCGATGCTCTCGTTCGTCGAGGGCCGCACCGATGAGTGGCTCGAGCGCCCGGACGGGGGGCTGCTGCACCCGCAGGCGGTGACGCGGCTGATATCGAACGAGCATCGGTTCGTCCGCTCGTTCCGGGTCGAACAGCGGGCGGCCGGCCACTTCGTGGTTCTCCTCGTCGCCGCCGCCGACGGCCGCGACGCGCTCGTGGAGCGACTCGGCGGCAGCTTCGCCGAGGTGGTCGGGGCCGGTACGACCATCGAGGTCCGCTTCGTCGACGCATTGCCGCGATCGGCGCTCGGCAAGCAGCCGAACGTCGTCTCCGCCGGGCGCCGGGCGGGCCCGACCTAGCCCGGCCGGGCTATGAGTAGCGGTCCCACTTCTTCAGCGCCTTCGTCGGGTTGAGGACGTGGCCGCCCTCGTACCAGCCCGGCGCCGACCACAGCTCGAAGTGCAGGTGGCAGCCGGAGGCGTCGCCGGTGTCGCTCTCGTAACCGATCACGTCGCCGGTGTGGACGCGCGTTCCCGCGGCCGGCCGGCCGCGCCGGGCCATGTGCATGTAGACGTAGTCGTGGCCG
>CAZCFA010000092.1:0-8233 GCA_964497825.1 uncultured Conexibacter sp. | reverse complement strand
GGTCCGACATCGTCAGCGCCTCCTCCTGGTCGTGGGTGACGTAGACGAAGGTGATCCCGATCTCCTTCTGGATCCGCTTGAGCTCGAGCTGCAGGCCCTTGCGCAGCTTCAGGTCGAGGGCGCCGAGCGGCTCGTCGAGCAGCAGCACCTTCGGCAGGTTGACGACCGCGCGGGCCAGCGCGACGCGCTGCTGCTGGCCGCCGGAGAGCTGGTTCGGCTTGCGGTTCGCCTCCTTGGCGAGGCCGACCCGCTCGAGCTCGGCCTCGACCCGCTCCGCGATCTCGTTCTTGGCGACCTTCTTGCGCTTGAGCCCGTAGGCGACGTTGTCGCGCACGGTCAGGTGCGGGAACAGCGCGTAGCTCTGGAACACCGTGTTGGTCGGGCGCCGGTGGGCGGGAAGCCCGGAGACGTCGCTGCCCTCGATCAGGATCTCGCCCGCGTTCGGGTCCTCGAAGCCGGCGATCATCCGCAGCGTCGTCGTCTTCCCGCAACCGCTCGGGCCGAGCAGGGTGAAGAACTCGCCCTGGCCGATCTCGAGGTCGACGTCGTCGACGGCGGTCAGCTCGCCGAAGCGCTTGCTCACCGAGCGCAGGGTGACGCTCGGCGCCCGCTCGCTCTCAACTGCGTTCAATTCCTCCTCCTTGCTGCCCGGTTCGCCCGTGGCGCGGCTGCGAGCCTAACAACTACGGGCCCGGCGGTGGGAGGGAATCGCGGGGTTCCGCAGCGGTTCGCCAAGCGGTTTGGACATTCCGTACAAGCGATCGACCCCGACTTGACCGAATCCACGGTTGTCGCTGCGATAGGAAAGGTCTACGGTTGTGCAAAGCGTCGAGAAACGGCGACGAACCCACCCCGGAGAGAGAGGCAACCGCGATGGCCATTGCAACGCCACAACAGGAAGTCAACACCGCCGGCGCCGGCGGCGCCGACCTGCAGGAGATGGCGCGCCGCAACCTCTGGATGCACTTCTCGCGGATGGGCGGCTACGACGCCGAGCACGAGATCCCGATCATCGCCCGCGGCGAGGGCCCCTACGTCTGGGACGACCACGGCAACCGCTACCTCGACGGCCTCAGCGCGCTGTTCTGCAGCAACGCCGGCCACGGCCGCGCCGACTACGGCGAGGCCGCCGCCGCGCAGATCCGCGAGCTCGAGTTCTACACGAACTGGAGCTACGCGCACCCGCGCTCGATCGAGCTCGCCCAGCGGGTCGCCGAGCTCACCCCCGGCGACCTCAACCGGGTCTTCTTCACCAACAGCGGCTCGGAGGCGGTCGAGGCCGCGATCAAGGTCGCCCGCAACTGGCACCGGGCCCACGGCCGCGGCCAGCGGACGAAGATCATCACCCGCGAGGTCGCCTACCACGGCACCACGATGGGGGCGCTGACCGCGACCGGCCTGACCGACCTCAAGGTCCCGTTCGAGCCGACGATGCCGGGCGGCGCCCACGTGCCGAACACCAACTCCTACCACTGGCCCGCGGGCCGCGACCCGCTCTGGGCGGCCGAGAAGCTGCGCGAGCGGATCGAGTTCGAGGGCCCCGACACCGTCGCCGCGGTGATCCTCGAGCCGCTGCAGAACGCCGGCGGCTGCATCCCGCCGCAGGAGGGCTACTTCCAGCGCGTGCGCGAGATCTGCGACGAGCACGACATCCTGCTCGTCTCCGACGAGGTGATCTGCTCCTGGGGCCGGCTCGGCTACTACTGGGGCTGCGAGCGCTACGGCTTCCAGCCCGACATCATCACCACCGCGAAGGCGCTGACCGGCGCCTACCTGCCGATGGGGGCGATGATCGCCTCCGACGAGGTGTTCGAGCCGTTCTCGACCGGGACCGCGTCGTTCGCCCACGGCTCGACCTTCGGCGGCCACCCGGTCGCCGCGGCGGTGGCGCTGCGCAACCTCGACGTCTTCGAGGAGGAGGACCTCTGCGGGCACGTCCGCGCCAAGGAGGACGAGTTCCGCGGCGTGCTCGAGGACCTGCGCGACATCCCGATCGTCGGCGACGTCCGCGGCGCCGGCTTCTTCCACGCGCTCGAGCTGGTCAAGGACCGCGAGACGAAGGAGCCGTTCAGCGACGAGGAGGGCGAGTGGCTGCTGCGCGGGTTCCTCTCCGGCGAGCTCTACCGGCGCGGCCTGATCTGCCGCGCCGACGACCGCGGCGACCCGGTGATCCAGCTGGCGCCGCCGCTGATCTGCGACACCGAGCAGTTCGAGGAGATCGTCTCGGTCCTCAGGCCGGTGCTCGAGGAGGCGGCCGAGAAGGTCTCGGCCGGCGGCTGAGCGACCCCGCTCCGGGGACGAGGACCGGCTCGTGCTGACGCTCTCCGACCTGCTGGAGGAGCTCGATCTCGAGCCGCTCGTCGCCGGCGAGGGCGATCCGCGGATCCGCTGGGTTCACATCTCCGAGCTCGCCGACCCGACGCCGTTCCTGTCGGGCGGCGAGCTGCTGCTGACGACCGGCATCAACCTCAGCTCGGCCAAGCAGCAGCGCGAGTTCATCCGCCGGCTGGCGAGCGCCGGGGTCGCCGCGGTCGGCCTCGGCACCGGTTTCGATCACCAGTCGGTCCCCGAGGCGCTGGCCGAGGAGGCCGGCGCCCGCGGCCTGGCGCTGTTCGAGGTTCCCTACGAGATGCCGTTCATCCAGATCACCGAGCGGGCGTCGAAGAAGCTGGTCAACGAGCAGTTCTCGGTGCTCGAGCGCGGGATCGAGGTCCACGCGCTGCTCGAGGGCCTGGTGCTCGCCGAGCGCGGCCTCGAGGCGATCATGCAGGCGATCGCCGGGGCGGTCGGTGGCGCGGCGCTGCTGCTCGACGGCCACGGCGGCGAGATCGCCCGCCACCCGCAGGAGCGCGGGATCTCGCAGGCGGCCGCGGCCGGCATCCGCTCCGAGGTCGAGGAACGCTCCGACGCCGGCCGCCAGGCGCTGTTCGTCGCCGAGCGCGGGCCGCTCGCCGGCCGCGCCGTCGCCGTGCCGGTCCCGGTCGGAAGCGGTGGCTCGCGCGGGCACTGGCTGATCACCGCGAAGCGATCGGGCCGGGTCGGCGACCTCGAGCTGCTCGTCGCCCGCCAGGCGGCGATGGTCGTCGCGCTCGAGCTGATGCGCGAGCACGCCGTCCACGAGACCGAGCGGCGCCTCGCCGGCGACGTGCTCGCCGAGGCGCTCGGCGGCCGGCTCGGGCCCGATGAGCTGCGGGGCCGGTTGCAGCCGTTCGGGATCGGCGGCCGCGTCGCCGTGCTGCTGTACGAGTGCGAGGACGGCGCTGAGGACCCCGAGGCGCTCGCCGTTGCCCTGCGGGCGGCGGGGGCGAACGCGCTCGTCGCCGTCAACGGCGCCGCCGGCCGGCCGCTGCTGTGCGCGATCGTCGATCCGACCGAGCGCAACCCGGTCGAGCTCGCGCGCGAGGGACTGCGGGCGCTGACCGCCGACGGGCGGGCGGCCCGCGCCGCCGCCAGCCGTTCGACCCCGGTCTCGGCGCTGCGCCGCGCCTTCCACGAGGCCCGCTGCGCGCTCGAGGCGACCGCGATGAGCAACGGCAGCCGTCCCGAGGTCGCCTCGCACCGCGACCTCGGCGCGTTCACGCTGCTGCTGTCGCTGCAGGACGACGAGGCGCTGCGCACCTACGCCGACGAGCTGCTGGCGCCGATCTCCGAGGGCGAGGGCGAGTACGGGCCGGAGCTGCTGCGCTCGCTCGAGGCGTTCATCGAGCGCAACGGCCAGTGGGAGCGCGCCGCCCGCGACCTCTACTGCCACCGGCACACGCTGCGCTACCGGATCCGCCGGATCGAGGAGCTGACCGGCCGCGACCTCAGCCACGCCCAGGACCGGATCGAGCTCTGGCTGGCGCTGCGCGCCCGGGAGCTGGTCCGGTGAGGGGGCGGGCGCTCCTGATCTCGACCCAGTGGCTATGTTCGCCTCGCGTGGCGTTCGAGATCGAACTGACCGAGGAGGTCTGATGAAGGTCGGGGTCCCAACCGAGATCAAGCAGGAGGAGTACCGGGTCGCGCTGACCGCGGCCGGCGCGCGTGAGCTCGCTGAGCACGGCCACGAGGTGTTCGTGCAGAGCGGCGCCGGCGAGGGCTCGGCGATCGCCGATGCCGACTACGAGGCGCAGGGGGCGAAGATCGTCCCCGCCGCCGAGGACGTCTGGGGCGAGGTCGACCTGCTGCTCAAGGTCAAGGAGCCGCAGCCGCCCGAGATCGCGCTGCTGCGTGCTGAGACCGTCCTGTTCACCTACCTGCACCTGGCGCCGGCGCCGGAGCTGACCGAGGGACTGTGCGGGACCGGCGCCACCTGCATCGCCTACGAGACGGTCGAGGACGCGGCCGGCGGGCTGCCCTTGCTGGCGCCGATGAGCGAGATCGCCGGCCGGATCGCGACCCAGGCCGGCGCCTTCTTCCTCGAGAAGCCGATGGGCGGGCGCGGGGTCCTGCTCGGCGGCGTTCCCGGCGTCGCCGCCGCGAACGTGATGGTGATCGGCGCCGGCGCGGTCGGGATCAACGCCGCCCAGATCGCCGTCGGCATGGCCGCGGACGTGTTCCTGTTCGACGTCAACGTCGATGCGCTGCGGCGCGCCGATCAGCTCTTCGGCGGCTCGCTGTCGACCGTCTTCAGCTCGGCGCTGTCGGTCGAGGAGATGCTGCCGCAGATGGACCTGGTGATCGGCGCCGTGCTGGTCCAGGGGGCGCGGGCGCCGCACGTGATCAAGCGCGGTCAGCTCGGGCTGATGAAGCGCAACGCGGTGCTCGTCGACGTCGCGATCGACCAGGGCGGCTGCTTCGAGACGTCGAAGCCGACGACGCACACCGACCCGGTCTACGAGGTCGACGGGATCACCCACTACTGCGTCGCCAACATGCCCGGCGCGGTGCCGATCACCTCGACCTACGCGCTCACCAACGCGACCCTTCCCTACGTGCTCGCGCTCGCCGACCACGGCGTCGCCGGCGCGATCGCCCGCAAGCCGGGGCTGCTGCCCGGCGTCAACGTCGCCGCCGGCAAGGTCACCCACGAGGCCGTGGCCGAGGGGGTCGGCAGCGACCACGTCGACGTCGGCGAGGTGCTCGAGCTCGAGGCGGCGTAGGCGGCAGCGGCGGCAGAGGCGGATTTCCAGCGACAACCATGCAAACCGAGAAGGAGTAGATCGAGATGAGCAGCTACGCGGTCGTCAACCCGGCCACCGGCGAGAAGATCGAGGAGTACCCGGAGATCAGCGACGACGAGCTCGCGGCGGCGATCACCAAGGCGTGGGACGCGCACGGGAGCTGGGGCAAGTCCTCGACCGTGGCCGAGCGCGCGGCGATGGTCCAGCGGATCGCCGACCTCCACGTCGAGCGCCGTCAGGAGCTCGCCGAGATCGCCGTCAAGGAGATGGGCAAGCCGATCGAGCAGGCGTTGATGGAGGTCGACTTCTGCGGTGACATCTACGGCTACTACGCCGAGCGCGCCGAGAAGTTCCTCGCCGACGAGCCGATCGACCTGCTCGCGGGCGAGGGCACGGCGCTGATCCGCCGCACCTCGATGGGGCCGCTGATCGGGATCATGCCCTGGAACTTCCCCTACTACCAGATCGCCCGCTTCGCGGGGCCGAACCTGATCGTCGGCAACACGATCCTGCTGAAGCCGGCGCCGCAGTGCCCGGAGTCGGCGGCGGCGGTGCAGCGGATGATGGATGAGGTCGGGTTCCCCGAGGGCGCCTACCAGACGATCCTCGCGACCAACGAGCAGATCGCCGAGGCGATCGCCGACCCGCGCGTGCGCGGCGTCTCGGTGACCGGCTCCGAGCGCGCCGGCTCGGCGGTCGCCGAGGTCGCCGGCCGCCACCTGAAGAAGGTCGTGCTCGAGATGGGCGGCTCCGACCCGTTCATCTTCCTCGGCGGCGACGTCGAGGAGGCGGCCCAGGCCGCCGTCGACGCGCGGCTCGACAACACCGGCCAGTCCTGCAACGCGGCGAAGCGGTTCATCGTCGCCGACGACGTCTACGAGGACTTCCTCGGCAAGGTCAAGGAGAAGATGAGCGCGGCCGAGCCGAGCGACCCGACCGCCGAGGACGCGCCGATCGGGCCGCTGTCGTCGGCGACGGCGGCGAAGCGCCTGCAGGACCAGCTCGACCGCGCGGTCGCGGGCGGGGCGAAGGTCGAGCTCGGCGGCGAGCGCCGGGACAACTTCTTCCCGACGACGGTCCTGACCGGGATCACGCCCGACAACGACGCCTACTACGAGGAGTTCTTCGGTCCGGTGGCGAGCGTCTACCGGGTCGGCTCCGAGGCGGAGGCGATCGAGCTCGCCAACGACACCCCGTTCGGGCTCGGCTCCTACGTCTTCACCGACGACGAGGAGCAGGCGCAGCGGATCGCCGATGCGCTCGACACCGGCATGGTGTTCGTCAACGGCGTCGGCCTCGACGGCGCCGAGCTGCCGTTCGGGGGCGTCAAGCGCAGCGGCTTCGGCCGCGAGCTCGGCCCCTACGGGATGGACGAGTTCGTCAACAAGAAGCTGATCCGCATCAACCGCTGACGGCGCGGCGGCGAGCGAGCGGGGGTGCGGCGCCGGCGCCGCACCCCCGCGTTCGCCGGTTGCGATAACCGGCGGTCGGCCACCGGTCCCCGCGCGGCCTGCTGCCGGCCCCGGCGGCGCCGCCCGCCCGTGGCGGTGCGCTTCTGCCGGTATACCGGCCCGCGCCGCCCAACCGTGGCGGTGCGCTTCTGCCGGCCCCGGCGGCGCCGCCCGCCCGTGGCGGTGCGCTTCTGCCGGTATACCGGCCCAAGACGCCGCCGTGGCCGCCGGGTTGAGGTGACCGCCGCCCCGCCGGCGTCGTTCGCCGCCCACCGCCCCGCTGGTCGCGTTCGCCGCTCGCCGGCGCCGCCCAACCGTGGCGGTGCGCTTCTGCCGGTATACCGGCCCAGAACACCGCGGTGGTCGCCGGGCGCTGCTGCGGCCTTTGGGTTGTTGCGCGGTCGCGCGTGAATCGTCACATGACGTCACCCACCCGTGCGCCGGCCGGCTGCATCCTCGTCGCATGGCGGCGTCGCTTGCAGCGAACTCCGGGATGTCGGGTCGCGGCCCCGCGACGGCCGCCGTCATCGCGAGGATCGCGGCCCGCCGGCACGCGGTCGTCACCCGGGTTGAGCTGCTCGCCGCCGGGTGCCGTTCGTCAACGGTCGGCGACTGGGTCCGCGTCGGCCATCTCCATCGCATCCACCGCGGCGTGTACTCGATCGTCCCGCCCTCGCTGCTGAGCAGGGAAGGGTGCTGGCTGGCGGCCGTTCTCGCCTGTGGGAAGGGGGCGGCCCTCAGCCACGAGGCGGCGGGTCAACTCGCATGGATAGTCGATGCGAGCAGAAACGTCGGCCTGCACGTCTCGGTTCCCGGCGACCGTCGCCCGCGCGTCCCGGGCGTGGTCACGCATAGGCCGGTCGAGCTCGAGCCGGTCGACCTTACGACCCGGTGCGGGATCCCGACCACCACGCGCACCCGCACCGTCTGGGATCTCGCCTACGTCCTCTCCGCGGCGGGCACGCGCCGCGCCTTCCACCAGGCCGAGAAGCGCCACGACCTCGATCGCCGCCGCCTGCGCGCTCTGGTCGAGTCCGCCCCCAGCCGCCGCGGGTCGCGCACCATTCGCGAGCTGCTGCTCGCCGGGTCGATCCCGCTCGATCGCACCCGCTCCGCGCTCGAGGACATCATCGTCGAGCTCTGCGACCAGCACGCGTTGCCGATGCCCCGAGTAAACGTCCGGCTTCGCGGCTACGAGGTCGACTTCCTCTGGGAGCGGCAGCGGTTCGTGATCGAGGCGGACGGCGGCGATCACCTGAACGAGGAGCAGCGGGACAAGGACAACGCGCGCGACGCCGCGCTGACACGCGCCGGCTACTTCGTCCGCCGGTTCACCTGGTGGGCGCTGGAGGATCGTCGCGCCGTGGCGGCCGAGATCCTCGCGATCCTTGAAGAGCGCTGCCGCTGAGGTGCGTGGCGGTCATTTCTTGCCGGGATCCCGGCCGGAAAGCACCGCGGCGGCCGTGGCGGTGCCCGCGACCGTGGCGGTGCCGCGACCGTGGCGGTGCCGCGACCGTGGCGGTGCGGCGGCCGTGGCGGTGCCGCGACCGTGGCGGTGCCGCGGTCGCGGCGGTGCCCCGGTCGAACTGCCCACCCGGCCGTGGCCGCGGCGCCGAGGTGTGCGGTCAGAGCCCGCGAGGGTGGCGGGTCTTGAAGCCGCGGGGCGAGCGCATGTCGGAG
>CAZCFA010000091.1:0-8342 GCA_964497825.1 uncultured Conexibacter sp. | reverse complement strand
GGCGAGCGGGTCGATCTTCTCCCTGATCCGGGACGAAGTGGGCCCGCTTGCCGGGCGGATCGCGATGTTGGCCGAGCGGCAGCACGGGATCGTCTCCCGCCCCCAGGCGATCGCGCTGGGCGTTCCCTCCTCGACGATCGCTCGCTGGGTCCATGCCGGCCACTTGCACCCGGTCCACCGAGGCGTCTACGCCGTCGGCCATCCGCGGCTGACGCGCGAGGGCCGCTGGATGGCAGCGGTCCTCGCGGCGGGCGAGGGGTCGACGCTGAGCCACGAACCCGCGGCCAAGCTCACCGGGCTGAACAGGAGCCGCAGCGTGGGACCGACCCACGTGACGCTCCCGCGCGGGCGCAACTGCAGCGCCCGCGGAGTCCGGATCCACCGGCCGCGGGAGCTGGCGTCGATCGACCGCATGTTCCGCGGGCGGATACCGGTCACGACCCCGGCCCGGACGATCTTCGACCTCGCGGCGATCGTTCGGCCCAAGGACCTCCGTGACCGCTTCGAGCAGGCGGAGTACCTGGAGGTCCTCGACTACGCGCGGCTGCGGGCGCTCGTCGCCGAGCATCCGACCCACCGCGGCAACCCGAATCTGCGCAGGCTGCTCGACATGCCCTACGCCCCGCTCTCGCAGACCCGGTCGAAGCTCGAGCGGACGATCTTCCGGGTCTGCCGCGAACACCGGCTGCCGCTGCCGGAGATCAACGCGCCGTTCCTCGACTACGAGCTCGACTTTCACTGGCGCGACGCGCACTTCGTCGTCGAGGCCGACGGAGGCCACCACGTCGGCGAGCGGCGGGACAAGGACAACGAACGCGACATCGCCGTGCTCCGCGCCGGCGAGCTCGTCCGCCGCTACGGGGAGGGCGCGCTGGCCGACGAGGACGCCGTTGCGCGGGAGATCCGCGAGATCCTGACCGAGCGCCTGCCGCCGGGGACGCTTTCTCCCGGCCTACCACCGGGGCCACCTTCTCCCGGTCTGCCACCGGGTGCACCTTCTCCCGGTCTGCCACCGGGTGCGCTTCCTCCCGGATCCGGGCGGAAGTAGGCCCGCTTGCGGTGTCGGCTGCGGACTCGGAGTTCCGCGATGCGGTCGCGGGGCGGGCGCCGGCCGTCCCGCCGGCGCGCCGCGCGCGGCCCTGCGACGCTTGCGGTGTGGACCGGCGGATGCACAAGCGGATCGAGCGCGACGGCCGCAGCGACGAGGTCGCGGTCGAGGAGCCGCTCGAGATCCGGGTCGACGGGCGGCCGCTGGCGGTAACGATGCGGACCCCCGGCGACGACGAGGATCTGGCGCTCGGCTTCCTCCACGGCGAGGGGCTGATCGCCGAGCCGCGCGCGGCCGGCCCGAGCGCCGATCTCGCCGCCAACGTGATCGAGGTCGCCGGTCCCCTCGCCCGCGACCCCGGCGGGCGCAGCTTCTACGCGACCTCGTCCTGCGGCGTCTGCGGCAAGGGCGCGCTCGAGCGGGTCGCGGTCGATGCGCCGCCGGCGAGCGCCGGCCCGACCGTTGCCCGGGCGCTGCTCGCGTCGCTCCCGGCGCGGCTGCGCCAGCCCGCGTTCGAGCTGACCGGCGGGCTGCACGCGACCGGCCTGTTCGCCACCGACGGCGAGCTGCTCCGCGTCCGCGAGGACGTCGGCCGCCACAACGCGATGGACAAGGTGGTCGGCGCGGCGCTGCGCGACGGGGCGATCCCGCTCGACGAGCGGATCCTCTGCGTCAGCGGCCGGCTCTCGTTCGAGCTCGTCCAGAAGGCCGCCGTCGCCGGCTGCCCGATCCTCGTCGGCGCCGGCGCCCCGAGCTCGCTGGCGATCGACCTCGCCGCCGACCGCGGCATGACCCTGGCCGGCTTCGCCCGCGGCACCGAGGTCAACGTCTACTGCGGCGCCGAGCGGATCGAGCCGCCGCGGAACGGGCCGTAGGACATCGCCGGTGGCGCGCCCGGCGCGCCACCGGCCGGGCCACCGGCCGCGTCGCCGCGGTCGCGCAAACCGGATCGTCGTCGCCGGACGGATGGTGGTCGCGTCCCCCCGGTCGCGTCCCCGCGGGTGCGCCGGATCGTCACCTGCCTGCGCGTCCGGTGCCGGGCACCTTAGCCCGGGCAGACAAGACGGTCGTTCGCATCGCCGCGGGCCGCCGGATCGTCGCCACCGCCCGGCGCCTGGTCGCGTCCCCGCGGCCGGCCGGATCGTCACCGCCGCGGGGCGCCCGGGCGCGGCGCCGCATCCGCCGGGCAGGCGTTCCGGGCGGCGGGCTGGCTCAGAGCTCGGCGGCGAGGCCGTCGGCCTCGATCCGCGCGACCTTGGCGAGCCGCCGCACGTGGCGGGGCTCGTCGCTGAACTCGGCGCCGCAGAACGCGGTCACGAGGTCGGCGGCGATCGCCTCGCCGATCACCCGGGCGCCGAGCGCGAGCACGTTGACGTGGTCGTGCTCGACGCACTGGCGGGCGGTGTAGGTGTCGTGGGCCATCGCGCAGCGGATCCCGGCGACCTTGCAGGCCGCGACGGCGACGCCGGCCCCCGACCCGCAAACGAGGATCCCGCGCTCGGCCTCGCCGCCGGCGACGAGCCGGGCGACCGCGAGCGCGTGGTCGGGGTAGTCGTCGCCGCCGGCGGGGTCATCGGTGCCGAGGTCGAGCGGCTCGTGGCCGGCGCCGCCGACGGCGCCGAGCACGACGTCGCGGAGCGGCACCCCGGCGTGGTCGAAGGCGCAGGCGATCCGCATCGCGGCAACCCTAGCCCGCGAGCAGCTCGCGGGCCCGGGCCGCGACCGCCGCCGCCGTCATCCCGAGGTGCTCGGCGACGTCGGCGGCCGGCGCCGAGGCGCCGAAGCGGTCGAGGCCGACGCTGATCCCGCCGTCGCCGATCCAGCGGCTCCAGCCCGTCGTCGAGCCCGCCTCGACCGAGACGCGGGCGCGCACCGACGGCAACAGCACGGCGTCGCGGTAGCCCTGCTCCTGCGCCTCGAAGCGCTCGGTGCTCGGCATCGAGACGACCCGAACCCGGATGCCGTCGCCGGCGAGCTCGTCGGCGGCCTCGAGGCAGAGCGAGACCTCCGAGCCGGTCCCGATCAGGATCAGCTCCGGCTCGCCGCCGTCGGCATCGCGGAGCACGTAGGCGCCGCGCTCGATCGCGTCGTCGGGGATCGCCGCCCGGTCGAGCACCGGCAGCTTCTGGCGGCTGAGGATCAGCGCCGTCGGCACCGAGCGCTCGCCGAGCAGCCAGCGCCAGGCGAGGAACGCCTCGTTGACGTCGGCGGGGCGGATCACGTCGATGTTCGGCATCGCCCGCAGCGACGCCAGCTGCTCGATCGGCTGGTGGGTCGGGCCGTCCTCGCCGACCCCGATCGAATCATGGGTGTAGATGAAGATCGACGGGATCTCCATCAGCGCCGCCAGCCTGATCGCGCCGCGCATGTAGTCGCTGAAGACGAGGAAGGTCGCCCCGTAGGCGCGCATGCCCTCGATCGTCAGCGCGTTGACGATCGCCCCCATCGCGTGCTCGCGGATCCCGAAGTGGAGGTTGCGGCCGCCGAAGTCGTGGCGGAGGACGTCGGCGAAGTCGTCGAGGTTGGTCGCCGTCGAGGGCGCCAGGTCGGCGGCGCCGCCGAGCAGCTCGGGGACCTTCGGCGCCAGCCAGTTCAGCGCCTTGCCCGAGGCCGCCCGGGTCGCGATCTGATCGCCGCCGGGCTCGAACGACGGCATCTCCGCGATCGGCGGCAGCTGCGGCGCGTGGCGGCGGCTGATCCGCTCGAGCTCGGCCGCGAGATCGGCGTGCTCGGCCGCGTAGGCCTCGTATGCCTCCGACCACTCGGCCTGGGCGGCGACGCCGCGCTCGCGGACGCCGGCGAACAGCTCGCGGACCTCGTCGGGGACGGTGAACGGCTCCGCGTAGGGCCAGCCGAGGTTCTCCTTGGTCAGCCGGATCTCCTCCTCGCCCAGCGGCGAGCCGTGGGCGGCGCCGGTGTCCTGCTTGTTCGGGCTGCCGAAGCCGATGTGGGAGGGCAGGGTGATGAACGAGGGCCGGTCGCCGACCGCCTGCGCCTCGCGGATCGCCAGCTCGATGTCCTCGAGCGTCGCCTCGTCGGGACACTCGTGGACGTGCCAGCCGTAGGCGTCGAAGCGCTGCGCGACCTCCTCGTGGAAGGCGAGGTGGGTGGCGCCCTCGATCGAGATCTCGTTGTCGTCGTAGATCGCGATCAGCTTGCCGAGCCCGAGGTTGCCGGCGAGCGAGCCGGCCTCGGAGGCGATCCCCTCCTCCATGTCGCCGTCGGAGCAGATCACGTAGGTGTGGTGGTCGACCGGCGTCTGGTCGCCGCGGTTGAAGTTGGCCGCGTGGTGCGCCTCGGCGAGCGCGAAGCCGACGGCGTTGGCGAAACCCTGGCCGAGCGGGCCGGTCGAGATCTCGACCCCGGGCGTGACCCCATACTCGGGATGGCCGGGGCACCTGCTGCCCCACTGCCGGAAGCGCTTGATGTCGTCGAGCGAGAGGTCGTAGCCGCAGAGGTGCAGCAGCGCGTACTGCAGCATGCAGGCGTGGCCCGGCGAGAGCACGAAGCGGTCGCGGTTGAGCCAGCCGGGATCGAGCGGGTTGTGGCGCATGATCCGCGTGAACAGGACGTAGCCGAGCGGCGCCAGCCCCATCGGCGTCCCCGGGTGGCCGGAGTTCGCCTTCTGCACGGCGTCCATCGCCAGCGTCCTGATCGTGTTGATCGCGATCTCGTCGAGGTCGGTCGCGGCCGTCCCCGGGGTGTTCTGCGTCATCGAGTCTCCTCTCGCTCGTGTTCAAGCTTCGCCAGCAGCGCCGCGCCGAGCACGCCGGCCTTCGCGCCCTGCCTGGCGAGGCGGATCTCGGTTCGCTCGCCGACGCCCGGCAGCACGTAGCTGCGGGCGACCCGGGCGGCCGGCTCGAGCAGCAGCTCGCCGGCCCTGGAGACGCCGCCGCCGATCGCGACCAGGTCGGGGTCGAACGTGTTGATCGCGTTCGCGATCCCGATCCCGAGCCGCTCGCCGAGCAGCTCGAGCAGGCCGAGCGCGATCGCGTCCCCGGCGCGGGCGCCGTCGACGACGTCGCGGCCGTTGATCGGCCCATCGCCCTCGGCCTTGCGCCGTCCCAGATAGGAGTCGGGGTGCTCGACGACGGCCTCGGTCGCAAGCCGGTCGAGCGCGGTGCCGGCCGCCAGCGACTCGAGCGATCCCTCCTGCGGAAAGCCCGCGCCGGCATCGGGGGCGCCGCGTTCGACGCGCATCGCGATCAGCGTGTGGCCGAGCTCGCCGGCGGCGCCGGTCGCGCCCCGGTAGGGCCGGCCGCCGAGGACGAGGCCGCCGCCGACGCCGGTGCCGACCGTGAGCATGACCAGGTTCTCGACGACGAGCTCGTCGCCGTCGTGCGCCTCGGCGATCGCGGCGACGGTCGCGTCGTTGTCAACGTAGATCGGCAGCCCGATCCGCTCGCCGAGCAGCTTCCGCACCGGCACGTCCTCGATCGGCACGTTGACCGAGCTCTTGGCGCGCCCGGTCGCGAACTCGATCACCGACGGCAGCCCGATGCCGACGGCGGCGACGTCATCGCTCCGGACCTGCTCGATCGCCCGCTCGAGCTCGGCGAACAGCGCCTCGCTGTCGCTGGCGTCGGTCGGCTCGAGCGCGTGGCCGACGAGCTCGCCGCCGCTGAGCCGGGCCGCGGCGATCTTCGTCCCGCCGACGTCGAGGCCGATGAAGGAGGGGGTCACGAACCTGACCCTACCTCCGACCGATCGATGCCAATCGCGAGCGTCCGATCCCCCGGTGCCGGCGCTGCGCGCGCCGCGGCGCGCCGACGCAGATCGTGGCGCCGCTCGCCGGCGCACCCGCGGCCTCGCCGCATCCGGGGCCCGCGCGGCGGCCGCCGAAGCTCGCGCGGCGGCCGCCGCGATTTGCTCGCGCGCTCTAGCGATAGGCTCGCGGCACGATGGCGCTGCATGACATCTCGGTTCCGGTCCGCGAGGGGATGCCGATCTACCACGACAACCCGGGTTTCGAGATCCACCTCGACAGCAGGATCGCCGACGGCGCCGGGGTCAACATCAGCAAGATCACGATGGGCGCCCACACCGGAACCCACATCGACGGCGCCCGCCACTTCTTCGACGACGGGCCCGGCACCGAGGCGCTGCCGCTCGACGCGATGTGCGGCCGCTGCGAGGTCGTCGAGCTCGCCTCGGTCGGGCGCGGCCCGATCGGCGAGGCGACGCTGCGCGGCGCCGCGATTCCCGCCGGCACCGAGCGGCTGCTGCTGAAGACCCCGAACTCGCTGCTCTGGGAGCGGGACGAGTTCACCCACGACTTCGCGCGGCTCGACGGCGGCGGCGCCACCTACGCGCTCGAGATCGGGCTGCGCCTGATCGGCATCGACTACCTCTCGATCGGCGACCACGATGCCCACGTGGCGCTGCTCGGCGCCGGCGTCGTCGCGCTCGAGGGCCTCGACCTGCGCGCGGTCGAGCCCGGACCCTACGAGCTGCTCTGCCTGCCGCTGCGGCTGCTCGGCAGCGACGGCGCGGCCGCCCGCGCCGTGCTTCGCGATCTCGGCCCGGAGCCGGGCTGATGGCGACCGACGGCCCGTTGCGCGGCGGCATCGACCTCGGCGGGACGAAGATCGAGGCGATCGTCGTCGACTCCGCCAACGCGGTGCTCGGCCAGGCGCGCCACCCGACGCCGCGCGACGGGGGCCCCGACGGCGTCGCCGCCGCGATGGCGATGACGCTGGCGGAGGCGGCGACCGCAGCGTCGACGACGACCGCGGCGCTAGCCGGCGTCGGCGTCGGCTCGCCCGGCCTCGTCGACCCGCGGTCGGGGATCGTCTCCAACGCCAGGAACCTGCCCGACTGGGGCGGCGACTTCCCGATGGGAGCGCGACTCGCCGACGCGATCGGCACCAGGGTCGCGGTCGGCAACGACGTCAGCGTCGCCGTCCTCGGCGAGTACGAGCTCGGCGCCGGCCGCGACCACGACTCCGTTCTCGGCGTCTTCTGGGGAACCGGCATCGGCGGCGGGCTGATCCTCGGCGGCAGCCAGTGGCACGGGCGCGGCGCGGCCGGCGAGATCGGCCACATGGTCGTCGAGCGCGGCGGCGCCCGCTGCCCATGCGGCAACCGCGGCTGCATCGAGGCCTACGCGGGCCGCTCGGCGATGGAGGCCGAGGCGCGCAAGCGGGTCCGCCATGGCGAGAAGACGAAGCTGTTCAAGCTGATGGAGGAGCACGACCGGCCGCGGCTGACCAGCGGCATCTGGGAGCGGGCGCTCAAGCACGGCGACGAGATGGCGGAGGACCTGATTAACCGCGCCGTCAAGGCGCTCGGGGCCGGCATCGCCTCCGCGGTCAACCTGCTCGACCCCGAGATCGTGATCCTCGGCGGCGGCCTCGGCGTCCGCTTCGGCGAGAGCCTCGGCCCCGAGATCGCGAAGCGGATGCGCAAGCACCTGTTCGACAAGCTGCACCCGCCGCGGTTCGAGGTCGCCGCGCTCGGCGACCTCGGCGGCGCGATCGGCGCCGCCCTGCTCGTCGCCTGAGAACGGGCCCGAGCGGCGGCGCGCGGCGCCGGGCGCGGCGGTTGACGTCCCGGGAATCGGGAAGTTGAAAGGTTGCACAAGCAATCCTTCACTGCACAAACCGGAGGGAGCCGGGATGAAACTGGCACGCCTGCTCGCCCGCCTCGTGCTCGGCGGGCTGTTCATCGGCCACGGCACGCAGAAGTGGTTCGGCTGGTTCGGCGGCCCGGGCCTCGAGTCCACCGTCGGCATGACCGAGAAGCTCGAGATGCGCCCGGCGCGGGCCAACGCCCACCTGCTCAGCGGCACCGAGACGTTCGCCGGCACGCTGATCGCCGCCGGCGCGTTGACCCCGCTCGCCGCGAGCGGCCTGATCGCGACGATGATCACCGCGATCCGCAAGGTCCACCTCGCGCGGGGGCCGTGGAACGCCAACGGCGGCTACGAGTTCAACCTGGCGCTGATCGCCGGCCTGCTGCTGCTCGTCGAAGGCGGCCCCGGGCGGCCGTCGCTCGACTCGTCGCTGGGCCTCGAGCGATCCGGTTCCGGCTGGGCCCTGCTCGCGCTCGCGGCCGGCGCCGCGGCCTCGACCGCGGCGATCGAGGCAGGCCGCAGGGCAAGCGCCGAAGACCGCGGGCCCGAGGGCCGCGGGGCGAGCACCGAGGAGGGAGCTTGACGTTCGGCGCGGCACAGCGCCGAACGTCGATGGATCCCTGCCCCGCGGGGTAGAAATCGACGTTCGAGCGAAACGGAGGCGCCCGGCGCGGGTGGGAGCGGCGACGCGGTCGCGAGCGGCGACTCGGTCGCGAGCGG
>CAZCFA010000090.1:0-8510 GCA_964497825.1 uncultured Conexibacter sp. | reverse complement strand
GGCGTTTCTGGTTCTTGGGGGCGGTCGACGGCGCCCCTGACAATTCCCAGGAAGAGGTTGAACGAAAAGTGGCACGCGAATCGCTGATCACCCCGGAAGGCCTCGAGAAGCTCAAGGCCGAGCTCGAGGAGCTGCAGACCGCGAAGCGGCGCGAGGTCGCCGAGCGGATCAAGGAGGCGCGCGAGTTCGGCGACATCTCCGAGAACGCCGAGTACGACGACGCCAAGAACGAGCAGGCGATGCTCGAGCAGCGGATCGCGCTGATGGAGGAGCGGGTCCGCCGCGCCACCGTGATCGAGGCCTCCGACCTCGACACCGGGGTCGTCTCGGTCGGCGTCAAGGTCCACGTCAAGGACCAGAAGACGGGCGACTCGCGCAAGTTCCAGCTCGTCGGCTCGGCCGAGGCGAACCCGAGCGAGCAGAAGCTCTCGCACGAGTCGCCGATCGGCAAGGCGCTGATGGGCCGCAAGCGCGGCGAGGTCGTCAGCGTCGACGTGCCGCGCGGCCCCGCCAAGAAGCTGAAGATCACCAAGATCGAGGCCGCCTGACGCGGGCGCCGGCGGGCGCCGGCGCACCGGTTTGGTTGCCGCCGAGCGTCGGTGCGTCCCCGCCATGCGGGGCAACGGTCGACGTTCGGCGTGGCGCGGCCGGCGGCCCCGGGGCGGTCAGTCCAGGTGCCGGTCGAGCAGCTCGACGTCGAGGATCTGGCCGAGCTTCTCGCCGCAGCGGCGCTGGGTTCCGAACGAGCGGAAGCCGTGGGACTCGTGCAGGGCGATGCTGGCCGGATTCGGGAGGGCGACGCGGGCGAGCAGCACCCTGACCTCGCTGTCGCGGGCGCGCTCGATCAGGGCCCCGAGCAGGAGGCCGCCGAGGCCGCGTCCGCGCGCCGCCACGTCGACGTAGACCGAGACCTCACCGGTGCGCCGATAGGCGCCGCGACGGGACCAGGGCCCGATCGACGCCCAGCCAAGCGCCTCGCCGCCGGGCCCGGCGGCGACGAGCACGGGGTGGTGCGGCTCCCGCTCGGTCAGCCAGCGATCGTCGACCCCGGCGATCTGCGGCTCGACGTCGAAGGTCGCGATCCCGTGCTCGACCTCGCGGTTGTAGATCGCGAAGATCCGCGGCAGGTCAGCGATGGTCGCGTCGCGGAGCACGATTGGCTGCCCTTCCAAGCGGCGAAGCGTAGCCTGGCGGTGCGGATCCGACGATCGATCGCGACCGAAGCCTCGCGGCGGTCGGCGGGCGCGGCGCCCCGCGCTCCCCGCTCCGCGGGCCATTGACTACGCTCGCCGCCGCATGAGCGCCGATCAGGACAACCCCGCCGCCGAGCGGCCCGACGAGCACGTCCTGATCGCCGAGCGCCGGGCGAAGCTCGAGCGCCTGCGCGCCGCCGGCCGCGACCCGTTCCCGCCCGCGTTCGCCGGCCGCGAGCCGATCGCCGCCGTCCGCGAGGCCCACGCCGGCCTCGGCGCCGGCGCGGAGACCGAGTCGCGGCACGTGGTCGCGGGCCGGCTGATGGCGAAGCGCGGCCACGGCAAGGCGGCGTTCCTCGATCTGCGCGACGGCAGCGGCCAGATCCAGCTGCACTCGCGCGCCGACGTCGTCGGCGAGGGCGAGCACGCGGCCCTGCTCGAGGCCGACCTCGGCGACTTCATCGGCGTCGAGGGCGTCGCCTTCAGCAGCCGCCGCGGCGAGCTCAGCCTGCGGGTCGAGTCGTGGACGCCGCTGGCGAAGGCGCTGCGGCCGCTGCCCGACAAGCACCACGGCCTCGCCGACGTCGAGACCCGCTTCCGCCACCGCGAGCTCGACCTGATCGCCAACCCCGAGGTGCTCGAGCGGTTCCGGGCCCGCGCCGCGACGATCGCGGCGACGCGGCGCTGGCTCGACGGCCACGGCTTCATCGAGGTCGAGACCCCGGTCCTGCAGCCGCTCTACGGCGGCGCCCTGGCGCGCCCGTTCGTGACCCACCACAACGCGCTCGATCGCGACCTCTACCTGCGGATCGCGACCGAGCTCTACCTGAAGCGCTGCATCGTCGGCGGCATCGACCGCGTCTACGAGATCGGCAAGGACTTCCGCAACGAGGGCGTCTCGCCCAAGCACAACCCCGAGTTCACGATGCTCGAGTGGTACGAGGCCTACGCCGACTACGGCGACGGCGCCCGCCGGCTCGAGGAGCTGGTCGCGGCGGTCGCCGCGGAGGTGCTGGGGACGACCAGGGTCGAGCGCGACGGGGCGACGATCGACCTCGGCCCGCCGTGGCGGCGGCTGACGCTGCGCGACGCGATCGCCGAGCACGCCGGAATCGACATCGACGAGCGGCCCTCGCGCGAGCGGCTCGCCGCCGCGATCGGGACAGAGCCGCCCGCCGACGCCGGCTGGGGCAAGCTCGTCGACATGGTCTTCTCGAGGGCCGTCGAGCCCGAGCTGATCGAGCCGACCTTCGTCCTCGACTACCCGGTCGAGCTCTCCCCGTTCGCCAAGGGCCACCGCGACAAGCCCGGCATGGTCGAGCGCTGGGAGGCGTTCGTCGGCGGGGTCGAGATCGCGAACGCGTTCAGCGAGCTCAACGACCCCGACGAGCAGCGCCGCCGCTTCGAGATGCAGGCCGAGGAGCTGCGCCGCGGCGACGCCGAGGCGCAGCCGCACGACGAGGACTTCCTGCACGCGCTCGAGCACGGGATGCCGCCGACCTCGGGCGTCGGCCTCGGCATCGACCGCCTGGTGATGATCCTGACCGGCGCCCCGAGCCTGCGCGAGGTGCTGCTGTTCCCGGCGATGCGCTGAGCGGGCCGCGACCGCAACGGCCGCGGGCCGGATCCCGGACCGCGGCGAGCGCGGCGGCACGCCCGCGGCGGCCGCCGCCGCGCTTGCCGCAACTTGCGTGACGGCGCCGCGCCGGGACCCGCCGAAGGCGCCGGGACCAGCGCGCCGCCCCTCTATACTTTCGCCTTCCGCGCAACCGAACCGGAGGGCTGATCGAATCGGCGAGCATGAGCCGGCTGTGTTGATCGGATTCTCCGGTGGCCGCGCATTCCCGGGAGGCGTCCAGGCCGGGACCGACCGAAGGTCAAGCGATACTTCCCAGTAGCCGAGTCAGAGACAGGTAGCCGATGTTCGAGAGATTCACAGAGCGGGCCCGCCAGGTCGTAGTCCTCGCCCAGGAGGAGGCGCGGACGCTGAAGCACAACTACATCGGCACCGAGCACATCCTGCTCGGCCTGCTGCGCGAGGAGGAGGGCCTCGCCGCCCGCGTGCTCGAGTCGCTCGACATCACCGTCGAGCGCGTCCGCGCCCAGGTCGTGCGGATCGTCGGCTCCGGCGAGGAGGTCACCTCGGGCCAGATCCCGTTCACGCCGCGGGCCAAGAAGGTGCTCGAGCTGGCGCTGCGCGAGGCGCTCTCGCTGGGCCACAACTACATCGGCACCGAGCACATCCTGCTCGGACTCGTGCGCGAGAACGAGGGCGTCGCCGCCCGCATCCTGCTCGACTTCGACGCCGACTCGGAGAAGATCCGCAACGAGGTGATCCGGATGCTCTCCGGCCCCGGCGGCCGCCGCCAGGGGTCGGGCGCCGGCTCGGGCTCGAGCTCCGGCTCCGGCGAGGGCAAGAAGTCCTCGAAGCTGCTCGACCAGTTCGGCCGCAACCTGACCAAGCTCGCCGCCGACGGCAAGCTCGATCCGGTGATCGGACGCGAGGTCGAGATCGAGCGGATCATGCAGATCCTCGCCCGCCGCCAGAAGAACAACCCGGTGCTGCTCGGCGAGCCCGGGGTCGGCAAGACCGCCGTCGTCGAGGGGCTCGCGGCGCGGATCAACAACGGCGAGGTGCCGGAGCTGCTCCGCAACAAGCAGATCTACACGCTCGACCTCGCCGCCCTGGTCGCGGGCTCGAAGTACCGCGGCGAGTTCGAGGAGCGGCTGAAGAAGGTGATGAAGGAGATCACCCAGCGCGGCGACATCATCCTGTTCATCGACGAGCTCCACAACCTGGTCGGCGCCGGCGCCGCCGAGGGCGCGATCGACGCCGCCTCGATCCTGAAGCCGGCGCTCGCCCGCGGCGAGCTGCAGACGATCGGCGCGACGACGCTCGACGAGTACCGCAAGTACCTCGAGCGCGACTCGGCGCTCGAGCGCCGCTTCCAGCAGGTCCGGGTCGATCCGCCGTCGATCGAGCAGACGGTGCAGATCCTCGAGGGCCTGCGCGACCGCTACGAGCAGCACCACCGGGTGAAGATCTCCGACGAGGCGCTGAAGGCGTCGGCCGAGCTCGCCGAGCGCTACATCACCGAGCGCTTCCTGCCCGACAAGGCGATCGACCTGATCGACGAGGCGGCCTCGCGGCTACGGATCAAGTCGATGTCGCAGCCGCCGGTCTACCGCGACCTCGAGGAGGAGATCGAGGAGACGCGGCGCGCGAAGGAGGCCTCGATCGAGGCCCAGGAGTTCGAGAAGGCCGCCAACCTGCGCGACAAGGAGCGCCAGCTGACCGCCAAGAAGCGCGAGCTCGAGGAGGAGTGGAGCTCGGGCGAGGAGGGCACCCGGCCCGAGGTCGGCGAGGAGGAGATCGCCGACATCGTCTCGATGTGGACCGGCATCCCCGTCTTCAAGCTGACCGAGGCCGAGACCAAGAAGCTGATCCGGATGGAGGGCGAGCTGCACAAGCGCGTGATCGGCCAGGAGCCGGCGATCGTCGCCGTCTCGAAGGCGATCCGCCGCGCCCGCGCCGGGATCAAGGATCCGAAGCGGCCGTCGGGCTCGTTCATCTTCCTCGGCCCCTCCGGGGTCGGCAAGACCGAGCTCGGCCGCACGCTCGCCGAGTTCCTGTTCGGCGACGAGGACGCGATGGTCCGGATCGACATGTCCGAGTACATGGAGAAGCACGCGGTCTCGCGGCTGGTCGGCTCGCCGCCCGGCTACGTCGGCTACGACGAGGGCGGCCAGCTGACCGAGGCGGTGCGCCGCAAGCCCTACTGCGTGCTGCTGCTCGACGAGATCGAGAAGGCGCACCCCGATGTCTTCAACATCCTCTTGCAGATCCTCGAGGACGGGCGGCTGACCGACGCGCAGGGGCGCACCGTCGACTTCCGCAACGCGATCGTGATCATGACCTCGAACGTCGGCGCCCAGGACATCGCTCGCAACACGCCGCTCGGGTTCGCGGTGACCGACGAGACCGGGACCACCTACGACGACATGAAGAAGCGGGTGATGGGCGATCTGAAGAAGGTCTTCCGGCCCGAGTTCCTGAACCGGATCGACGAGGTGATCGTCTTCCACAAGCTCAGCCGCGAGGAGATCAAGGAGATCATCGACCTGCTGATCGGCCGCGTCCGCACCCAGGTCTCCGAGCACGAGCTGCAGCTCGACCTCACCGATGCCGCCAAGGAGCTGCTCGTCGACAAGGGCTGGGACCCGGCGATGGGGGCGCGGCCGCTGCGGCGCGCGATCCAGCGCTACATCGAGGACCCGCTCGCCGACGAGGTGCTGAAGGCCGGCCCCGACTCGATCATCCCCGGCACGACCGTGATGGTCGACCGCCGCGAGGCGGACGGCGAGGAGGCGGACGAGGACGAGCCGCTCTCGCTCGAGCTGGTCGCCCCGGCGAAGCCGCCGAAGGGCAAGCGCAGCGGCGACGAGCAGAAGCAGCCGGTCGGCGTCGGCGCCGGCAAGAAGGACGCCGAGCCCGACCGCGGCGAGGACGAGCCCGCCGCCGAGGACGCGGGCGCCGGTTCCGAGCCCGAGTAGCGCGCCGCACGGGGGCGCGGTGGCGTCCACCGGGCTTGGCACGATCGACGGCGATGGCCAAGGCCCGCTCCAGCTACGTCTGCCGTGAATGCGGCCAGGGCTCGCTCACCTGGGCGGGCCAGTGCTCCGGCTGCGGCGAGTGGAACACGCTCGAGGAGGTCGCGGCGCAGCCGCGCGCCGGGCGCGGCCGCGACGGCCCGGCGCCGAAGCCGGTGCCGCTGCGCGACGTCGAGGCGCCGCGCGAGATCCGGCTCGGGACCGGCATCGGCGAGCTCGATCGGGTGCTCGGCGGCGGCCTCGTGCCCGGCTCGCTGGTCCTGCTCGGCGGCTCGCCGGGGATCGGCAAATCGACGATAACCGCGATGGCGCTCGGCAACCTCGCCGCCGCCGGCCGCAGCGTGCTCTACGTGACCGGTGAGGAGTCGGCGGCGCAGGTGCGGATGCGGGCCGAGCGGCTCGGCGCCGACGCGCTCGCCGTCCCGGCGCTGGCCGAGACCGACCTCGGCGCGGTCGTCGCCGCGGTCGAGGCCGAGCGGCCGGCCGTCTGCGTCGTCGACTCGGTGCAGACGATGCACGCCGGGGAGCTGACCGGCGCCGCCGGCTCGGTCGCGCAGGTGCGGGCGGTGGCGGCGGCGCTGATCGAGGTCGCCAAGCGCACCGGCACCGCGATGGTCCTGGTCGGCCACGTGACCAAGGAGGGCGCGGTCGCGGGCCCGCGGGTGCTCGAGCACCTGGTCGATTGCGTGCTGCTGTTCGAGGGCGAGCGCGAACGCTCCTACCGGACCCTGCGCTCGCTGAAGAATCGCTTCGGCGCGACCAGCGAGCTCGGCGTCTTCGAGATGCGGTCGGGCGGGTTGGTCGAGGTCGAGGATCCCTCCGCCCGCTTCGTCGACGAGGCGACGGCGGCGGCGGGCTCGGTCGTGCTCTGCGCGATGGAGGGGACGCGGCCGCTGCTGGTCGAGGTCCAGGCGCTGGTCGCGCCGACCGAGGTGGTGCCGCCGCGGCGCGTGGCGACCGGCATCGACCGCAACCGGCTGGCGATGATCCTCGCCGTCCTCGCCCGCCACGGCGGGGTCGGGGTCGGCTCGGCCGACGTCTTCGTCAACGTCGCCGGCGGCGTCCGCGTCGACGAGCCCGGCGCCGATCTCGCGATCGCGCTCGCGGTCGCCTCGGCCCAGCGCGGGGTCAGCCTCGCCGACGATCGCGGCCGGCCGCTGGCCTGCTTCGGCGAGGTCGGCCTGACCGGCGAGCTCCGCTACGTCGCCCACGCCGAGCGCCGCGTCGCCGAGGCGCTCAAGTTCGGGCTCGGGCCGGTGCTCGGGCCGCGGATCGCCGAGGCGCCGCGCGGGCTCGCGATCGAGGCGACGCTGCGCGGGGCGCTGGCCGCGCTGCGGCGCCGGCGGCCGCCGGAGGAGCCGCTCGCGAGCGCCGCCTGACCGCCGCCGGCGCGCGGCCCGGGGGCCGCTACTCGTCGCGGGGCGTGATCCGGTAGATCGAGACGACCTCGGCGCTCTTGCCCTCGGGGTGGGCGACGTAGGCGCTCGGGCCGCCGCCGAACCAGCTCGCCGACTCGTTGTCGCCGACGTAGACGCCCGGGTGCTGGTTGCCGTCGGCGTCCTCGACCCAGACCGGCTGGCCCTGCTCGAATCCGACCGGCTGCGGCTCGCTCATCGGCGCCACCCTATTGCCTGCGGCCGCTGCACGCGGGCGCCCCGGACGAACGTCCCACTTGACAGCCCCTAAACCGATCTGTCCACTCGGAATTGACCGGAAAACGGCTGCTCAGCGCCTCTGCCATAGTGGATGGCGTCGATGGCACTGGCCTCCTGGGATGACAATACGGCTGCGCTGGTGCACGAGGATCCGACCCTGCTGCGGGCGCTCGACATGGTCGCGCCCGGGACGACGCTCCGCGAGGGCATCGACAACGTCATCCACGCCTCGACCGGGGCGCTGATCGTGATCGGCGAGCCCGAGGAGATCTCGTTCCTGTTCTCCGGCGGGCTCCACCTCGACGTCGACTACACGCCGGGGGTGCTCTACCAGGTGGCGAAGATGGACGGCGCGATCGTGCTCGACCACGAGGCGAAGAAGATCGCCTGCGCGAACGTGCAGCTGATGCCGGACCCGACGATCCACTCGGCGGAGACCGGCACCCGGCACCGGACCGCGGAGCGCGTCTCGAAGCAGACGGACGCGCTGGTGATCGCGATCTCGGCCCGCCGCGACGTCGTCTCGATCTACCTCGACGGCCGCAAGTACATCCTCCAGGACATCCCGACCGTGCTCAGCAAGGCCAACCAGGGCCTGGCGACGATGGAGAAGTACCGCAGCCGGCTCGACCACGTCACCGCGCGGCTGACGACGGTCGAGATGGCCGGCGCCGCCAGCCTCCACGACGTCCTCACGGTGATGCAGCGGGCCGAGCTGCTGCTGCGCACCTCGAACGAGGTCGAGCGCTACATCATCGAGCTCGGTGCCGAGGGCCGGCTGATCGAGATGCAGCTCGAGGAGACCGCGGTCGGCGTGCTCGCCGACCGGATCGCGCTGATCCGCGACTACTCCGTCGACGACACCGAGGAGGGGCTCGACGCGACCCTGGCCGAGCTGACGCGGCTGCCGCACCAGGAGCTGCTCGACCTCGGCCGGCTCGCCGAGCTGCTCGGCTACGAGCGCAAGGCCAACCCGCACGACCTGCACGTCTCCGCGCGCGGCTACCGCGCGCTCGGCCGGATCCCGCGGTTGCCGCGGTTGATCGGCGAG
>CAZCFA010000089.1:0-8873 GCA_964497825.1 uncultured Conexibacter sp. | reverse complement strand
CATCGGCGCGAGCGGCGGCGGCGGCATCGGCGGCGGCATCGGCGCGAGCGGCGGCGGCGGCCGCGGTGCCGATCGGGTTGCCTGGCGCTGGGCGACTTTTCCACCCTATGCGTGGTCAACTCGCCCGGCGGCGGCATCGGCGGCGGCATC
Organism: uncultured Conexibacter sp.; assembly: GCA_964497825.1. Classification (GTDB taxonomy): domain Bacteria; phylum Actinomycetota; class Thermoleophilia; order Solirubrobacterales; family 70-9; genus RHKX01. The sequence goes on along the minus strand of CAZCFA010000089.1, from coordinate 8,723 downwards.
GGCGCCGGCATCGGCGCGAGCGGCGGCGGCGGCCGCGGTGCGATCGGGTTGCCTGCCGCTGGGCGACTTTTCCACCCTATGGGTGGTCAACTCGCCCGGCGTCCACCGGCGGCCGCGCTCGCAGCGGACGCTCCCCGGGCGCCATTAGGATCGCTGCCGTGAGCCGGACCAGCTACGAGCTCCGCGACACGACGGCGGTGCTGACGATCGAGCGTCCCGAGCGCCGCAACGCCGTCGACGCCGAGACCGCTGCCGAGCTGCTCGACGGCTTCCGCCGCTTCGAGGGCGACGACACGGCGCGGGTGCTGGTCCTGACCGGCGCCGGCGACGAGGCCTTCTGCGCCGGCGCCGACCTCAAGGCGCTGGCCGAGGCGGGACCGGACGTGGCGCTCGAGCGGGTCGTCGAGATCGCCGAGCGGACCGAGGGGCCGATGGGCTTCACGCGGGCGCTGGCGAGCAAGCCGACGATCGCCGCGATCAGCGGCTGGGCGCTCGCCGGCGGGCTCGAGCTGGCGCTCTGGTGCGACCTGCGGATCGCGACCCGCGACTCGAGGCTCGGCTACCCGGAGCGGCGCTGGGGGGTGCCGCTGATCGACGGCGGCACGCTGCGCCTGCCGCGGATCGTCGGCCTCGGCCGCGCCCTCGACCTGATCCTCACCGGACGGATCATCGACTGCGACGAGGCGCTCGCCTGGGGGCTCTTGACCGAGGTCGTCGACGCCGGCCGCCACCTCGACCGCGCGATCGAGATCGCCGGCGCGCTCGCCCGGTTTCCGCAGCAGACGATGCTCTCCGACCGCCGCTCGGCGATCGAGGGCTCGGCGCTGCCGCTCGCCGAGGGCCTCCGCTTCGAGGCCGAGGTCGGGCGCGCCTCGATCGCCGCCGGGCTGCGCGGCGCCCGTCGCTTCGCCGGCGGCGAGGGCCGCGGCGGCGCCGGCGCCGGGGTCTGAGGCGCCGGGCTCCGGCTAGATCCGGAACTCGCGCATCAGCCGCTTCTCGGTCTCGCCCTCGACCTGGGCGACGACCTCGATGTGGCCCTCGAGCGGCGTGCCGCGGATCTTCGTCGCCAGCAGGTCGTCGACCTGGAAGATCCCGGCCGAGTTGTTCATCCGGATCTCGACCCGGATCGGGCGGTCGCTGCCGCGCTCGATGCGGACGTCGTCGATCGCCGCGGCCGAGATCGAGTGGATGCCGACCTCGCCGCGCTCGACCGGGATCCGGGCCCGTCCCTGGGCCATGTCGAGCGCGTCGGCGACGCGGACGACGCCGGCCTCGAGCGTGTAGGGCCGGCCGCGGCGGCGGTGGCCGATGATGCAGTGCAGCGCCTCGGAGACGACCACGGTCAGCTCCGGCTCGGCGTAGACGCCGGCGAGCAGCTCGCGCAGCTTCGGCTCGGCCAGGAACAGGCTGTAGGCCTCGTGGTCGGCGCGATGGATCGACATCCCGGCGTCGTGGAGGAAGGCGCCGGCGGTGACGACGACCTCGGAGTCGCGGGCGCCCATGCCGTGGTCGGCGACCATCGCCGCCGGGATCCCGGCCCGCTCGGCGAGCCGCAGCATCCGCAGCGCGATGTTGGCGACGATCTGGATGTGGACCCAGGAGTGATCCGACATCCCGAGCCGCTCGGAGCCGACCTGCTGCAGATGCCACCAGGCGAGCACCTGGGGGTCGGCGGCGGCGCGGTCGATCAGCTTCTCGAGCCGCCGGTTGCCCCGGGTCGGCATCGTGATCCGGACCGCGTCGAGCCGCTCGCGCAGGGAGCGCCCGTCGCCGTCGCCGCGCCCGTAGGCGTCGCGGCCGCGCTCGGCGTCGGCGTCGCGCCCGCGCTCGGCGTCGGCGTCGCTGGTCCTGCGCTCGGCGTCACCGTGGCTGCGCTCGCCGTTGCCGCGGCCGCGCTCGCCCTCGGGACGGCTCTGCCGACCCTCGCCGGCACGGCCGCGCTCGTTGCCGTCGGCGTCGTTGCGCTCGTCGTCGCTCATCACCGCCAGTCTCCCACCGCGCCGGACGCGGCGAGCGGTCAGCCGCAGACCGGCCAGGGGCTCGCGCCGGCGCGCGAGTAGAGCAGCGCGGCGCGATAGTCCTGCTCGGCCTCGGAGGCGTCCGCGGGGCTGCCGGAGCCGCCGACCGACGCCCATGTGCCGAGGTCGAACTGGTACTTGCCGTAGTAGGTGCCGGAGGCATCGACCACGGTCGGATCGCCGCCCGACTCGCAGGCGGCGATCGCGTCGAGCGTCCCCTGATCGACGCCGACCGACTCGGGCGTGCCGAAGTCGGGCTTCAGCTGCTCGCGCAGCCGGCGCTTGCCGCGCGCGGCGACGACGCGGAGCTCGAGCACGGCGGCGCGCTCGCCGAGCTCGGGCGAGGCGGGGGCGACGCGGGCCAGGTTGCGCGGCGGCTCGACCCCGTAGCGACGGGCCTGCTCGTAGATCCGCTCGTAGCGGTTGAGATCGGCGTTGGCGGTGGCGGTCAAGGGCGGCGCGACACCGCCGCCGGCCGCGAGCGCGGTCGCGGCGCCGGCGGTTGCGAGCGCCGCGCTGATCGCGGCGAGGGCCGCCTTCGGGCGCCTGCCGAGGTTCACCGTCCTCGTCTTCGTGCTCTCGTTGCTGGACACCGTTTCGACCTCCATCGATGGGGCCGCGGAGCGCTGCGGGAACCGCGTGCGGGCGCGGTCGAACCGTCAGGGCGCGGTCGTGGCCGCGGCGGGTGCTGGGCCCGGGCGGTAGGTTGGAAGCGGCATCCGGCCGCGCTGCCCGGGTCGGTTTGACCGAACGGACGATCCCCACCTCGGCGGCTCATTTGTGTGCGACCGCTCACACTCGCAACACAACATTCACAATGATCGACCCCGCTCCCAGCTCCGAGAAACCGCGGCTGCGCCTGATCGAGCAGTCGTTCGGGCGCCGCGCCGACCTCGGCACCGGCGTCTCCGCGGCGCTGCTGCGTCGGGTCGCCGGCGGCCGGCTGGAGCCGACGGTGCGGCTGCACCGGACCGCCCCGATCCTCGCCTTCGGCCGCCTCGACAAGCTCCACCCCGGCTACGCCGAAGCGGTCCGGATCGCGCGCGATCGCGGTTACGAGCCGGTCGAGCGGCTCGCCGGCGGTCGCGCCGCCGTCTTCCACGAGGGCACGATCTCGTTCTCGCACGCGGTCGCGAGCGCCGACGCCTACGCCGGCACGCGGCCCCGCTTCGAGGCGATGGCGGAGCGGATCGCGACGGCGCTGCGCACGCTCGGCGCCGCCGCCCGCGTCGGCGAGGTCGAGGGCGAGTACTGCCCCGGCGCGTTCAGCGTCAACGCCCGCGGCGAGGCGAAGCTGGCGGGGATCGGCCAGCGCGTGATCGCCGGCGGCGCCCACCTCGGCGCCGTGATCGTCGTCCGCGGCGCGGGAGCGATCCGCGCCGTGCTCGAGCCGGTCTACGAGGCGCTCGAGCTCGACTGGCGGCCGTCGACCGCCGGCAGCCTCGCGCTCGAGCTCGGCGACGATGACGAGCCGCTGCCGGCGGCGAGCGCCGACCCGCTGATCGAGCGCACGCTCGCGGCGCTGCGCGAGGCGCTCGCCGGCGACCACACGCTGGTGCCGGCCGAGCTCGACGACGAGACCCGCGCGCTCGCCGCCGAGCTGCGCAGCGACCACGCGCCCGCGGTCTGAGCGTCGATGGCGAGCAGGCTCGTCGCGATCTCCGACCTGCACGGCCACCTGCCGCGCGACCTGCCGGCCGGCGACGTGCTCGTGATCGGCGGCGACGTCTGCCCGATCAACGACCACGACGTCGGCTTCCAGGCGCGCTGGCTGCGCGACGAGCTCTACCCCTGGATCGACTCGCTCCCCCATGCCGAGGTCGTCTGGATCGCCGGCAACCACGACTTCGTCTGCGCGACCGCGGGCTGGGAGCCGGGCGGCCGCGGCCACTACCTGCGCGACTCCGGGATCGAGCTCGGCGGCATCAGCTTCCACGGCACGCCGTGGGTGCCGGAGCTCGCGGGATGGGCGTTCTACGCGACCGACGAGCGGCTGGCCGAGATCTGCGCCGCGATCCCGCCCGTCGACGTCCTGGTCTCGCACGGGCCGCCGCTCGGAATCGGCGACCGCGCCTGCGACGGCCGCGACGCGGGCTCGGCGGCGCTGCGCGATCGCCTGCTCGCGGCGCCGCCGCGGGTCTGCGTCTTCGGCCACATCCACGAGGCCCACGGGCGCTGGACGCTCGGCGCGACCGAGCTCGCCAACGTCTCCCAGGTCGACGTCGACTACGCGCTGCGCCCGCACGCGGCGGCGGTCTTCGACCTCTGAGCGGGGCGCGGCGGGCCGCTACTCGTACTGCAGCGCCTCGATCACCTCGATCCGGGCGGCGCGCCGGGCGGGCCAGATTCCGGCGCCGATCCCGGCGAGGCCGGCGAGGACGAGGACGACGATGATCCCGGCGACGGGGATGCCGAGCACGAGGCCCTCGTCGGCGAGCGCCTCGACCGCGGCGATCGCGATCGCGATCCCGATCACGGCGCCGATGATCGCGCCAATCATCGCCGTGATCAGCGACTCGTAGCGGACCATCCTGCGGATCTGCGAGCGCGAGGCGCCGATCGCGCGCAGCATCCCGATCTCGCGGGTGCGCTCGTAGATCGTCAGCACCAGCGTGTTGACGACGCCGAACAGGCTGATGATCACCGACAGCGCCAAGAGCACGTAGATGATCGCCAGGAGCTGGTTGATCCCCTCCGACTGGCTGTCCTTGAGCTCCTGCTGGTCCTGCGCCTGCGCCTGCGGGAAGCGCTCGGAGACGAGCCGCTTGACCGCGGCCTCGGTCCGGTCGAGGTCGGCGCCGGGCGCGATCCCGACGAGGTCGAGGAAGTCCTCGTCGGCGTCGAAGCGCTCGCGCAGGGTCGCGACCGGCAGCGCCACGGTCTGCACCAGCAGGCCGACCTGGTCGCGGACCGTGCCGGCGACGGTGACCGTGACCTCGCTCCCGTTCTGGGCCGTGAGCGCGATCCGGTCGCCGACCGCGACACCGTTGTCCTCGGCCCACTGCTGCTCGGCGATCGCCTCCTCGGGCGCGAGGTTCTCGAGCGTCGCGTCGTCGCCGTCGGTCCAGTCGAGGTCGGCGACGGCGGGCAGGTTCGGGGCGAGGCCGGTGACGATGCTGGTATCGCCGTCGATCAGCGCCCCGGTGCCGGCGATCGGCGAGACCGTCTCGACCCCGGGCAGCTTCGCGACGGCGCGGCCGACCGCGGGCGAGAACGGCGAGAACCCGTCGGTGTTGGTGATCGCGAGGTCGCCGACGTAGGTGCGGTCGAGCGCGTCGGCGACCGACCTGTTCGCCGAGCGGGCGAAGATCGCGGCGAAGACGACGAGCGCGACGCCGATCATCAGCGCCGCCGACGTCGTCGCGGTCCGGCTCGGGTTGCGCAGGGTGTTCTCGCGCGCGAGCCGTCCGGTGACGCCGCGGAGCCGCTCGATCGGGCGGCCGACGATCGCGGCCAGCGGCGAGACGATCGCGCCGGCGAGCATCGCGACGCCGACGAACAGCAGGACGAGGCCGAGGCCGAGCAGCGGCAGCGCGTCGCCGAACGACGAGGTGCCGAACAGCCCCAACGCGATCGCGAGCACCGCGAGCGCGACCAGGCCGCGGGCGACCCAGGCGCGCCGGCGGGTCGTCTCCTCGCTCGGCTCGGTGCCCTCGCGCAGCGCCTCCAGCGGCGTCACCCTGGTCGCCCGCAGCGCCGGGATCACCGCCGAGAGCACGGTCGCGACGATGCCGACGAGGAGCGGCGCGACGATCGCCGCGGCGGGGACGACGATGCCGGACTGCGGCAGCTCGAAGCCGAGCGCCGCAAAGGCGCCGGTGACGAGCTTGACGAAGCCGAAGCCGAGCGCGATCCCGGCGACCGAGGCGATCGTGCCGAGGATCAGCGCCTCGGCGACGACGCTCGCCAGCACCTGGCGCGAGGAGGCGCCGAGCGTGCGCAGCATCCCGAACTCCTGCGTCCGCTGGGCGACCGTGATCGAGAAGGTGTTGAAGATCAGGAAGGCGCCGACGAAGACCGAGATCCCGGCGAAGATCAGCAGCGCCGTCGTCAAGAAGCCGAAGCCGTCCTTGATCTCGCCCGATTGCTCGGCCGCGTCCTGCTGCCCCGTCTTCGCCTCGAAGCCGGCCGGGAGCGCGGCGTTGATCCGGTCCCGCAGCTGCTCGGCGCTGAGCCCGTCCGCCGCCTCGACGTCGATCGAGTCGAACTTGCCCTCCATCCCGGTGATCCGCTGCGCCTCGGGCGTCGTGAAGACGGCGAGGCTGGCGCCGCCCAGCGGCACGCCGCTGCCGAACCGGCCGATCCCCGACAGCGTGTAGTCCTTGGCGCCCTCGCGACCGCCGATCGTGATCGACTGGCCGACCTCGTAATCCTCCTCATCGGCGGTGATCGAGTCGATCGCGACCTCGTCGCCCGAGTCGGGGGCGGCGCCGTCGCTGTAGGTGAACGGGTTGAACGGCTCCGGCAGCACGTTGTTGGCGATCTGCGGCGGCCCGCCCGAGGCCGGCCCGATGCGGTCGCCGTTGGGGTCGAGGATCGCGATCGAGGTGTCGTCGGCGATGTCGCCGGCGGCCTGCTCGACCCCGTCGATCCGCGCGACCCGCTTGACCAGCCCGGCGGGAACTGCGACCCCCGACTCGGGCGTGTCGAAGCCGCTGTCGAAGGCGAGCTTCGGCTGGACGGTGACGTCGATGCCCTCGTTGGCGTCGGCGAAGATGTCGTCGAAGGCGGTGTCGAGCGACCCCTTCAGCATGAAGGTGCCGGCGATCATCGCGACCCCGAGCAGGATCGCGAACGCGGTCAGGGCGCCGCGCAGCTTCCGCGCGGCGAGGCCACGGAGCGCGAGGGCGAGCATCAGCCGGACGGCCCCCGGCGGACGGCTGGCATCAGCTCAGACGTCCCGCATCAGCTCGATCACACGCTCCTCGCCCGATACCCGCTCGTCGGCGGCGACCTGGCCGTCGGCGAGGACGACGACGCGGTCGGCGTAGGCGGCGACCTTGGGATCGTGGGTGACGACGATGACGGTCTGATCGAGCTCGCTCACCGACTCGCGGAGCAGCTCGAGGACGCCGGTGCCCGAGGTCGAATCGAGGTTGCCGGTCGGCTCGTCGGCGAAGATCACCGCCGGCTTCGCGATCAGGGCGCGGGCGATCGCGACCCGTTGCTGCTGGCCGCCGGAGAGCTCCGCCGGGCGGTGGGTCGCACGGTCGGTCAGCCCGACCGTCGCCAGCAGCCGGTCGCGCCAGGCCGCATCGACGTCGCCGCCGGCGATCCGCAGCGGCAGCTCGACGTTCTCGACCGCGTTCAGGACCGGAACGAGGTTGAAGAACTGGAAGATGAAGCCGAGCTTGGCGCGGCGCAGCGCGGTCAGGCCCTTGTCGTCGAGCGCCGTCACCTCGATCCCGTCGATCCAGGCACGGCCGCCGGTCGGCTCGTCGAGGCCGGCGAGCAGGTGCATCAGGGTCGACTTGCCGGAGCCGGAGGCGCCGACGATCGCCGTCATCTCGCCGGCGGGAAAGCCGAGCGTCACCCCGCGCAGCGCGTCGACCGCGGCCTCGCCGCTGCCGAAGCGGCGGGCGAGATCCTCGCAGGCGACGATCGTCCTGGTTGACGCGGGGGCGGTTGCCTCGATGCGGGCGAGGGTAGTGATTCGCTGTCGGACAGGACTCAACGGGAACGGAGGCACGCGATATGGGTGGCAAGCTGGTTGCGGCGGCGAGGAGGCTCGGCAGCGTTGAGCTCGCCGGCTTCGAGATCAGCTCCGGGGAGGCGCGCGGCCCGGCGCTGCTGGGGCCGACGGCGGCGGCCCCGGTCGCGATCGCGACGCTGGCGCTGGGGGCCGGCGCGATCGGCGCGCTGGCGATCGGCTACCTGCGGGTCGGCCGCGGCCACGTCGACCGGCTCCGGATCGACGAGCTCGAGGTCGGCCGACTCCGCGTCGAGGAGCTGGACGTCAAGCGGCGGATCGGCGAAGCTCCCGGCCGATGAGGATCCTCGCCTTCAGCGACCTGCACCGGGATCTCGACGCGGCCGCGTCGATCGTCGAGCGCAGCTCGGGCTTCGACGTCGTGATCGCCGCCGGTGACTTCGCCAACCAGCACGACGGGCTCGAGGAGGCGATCGCCGCGTTGCGGGGGATCGCGGCGCCGACCGTGCTCGTCCCCGGCAACAACGAGACCGAGGAGGCGCTGCGCGCCGCCTGCGAGGGCTGGGAGCAAGCGACGGTCCTGCACGGCGAGTCGGCCGCGATCGGCGGCGTCGAGTTCTTCGGGCTCGGCGCCGGGATCCCGACGACGCCGTGGGGCTGGAGCTTCGACCTGACCGAGCAGGAGGCGGAGCGGCGGCTCGCCGCCTGCCCCGCCGGCGCGGTGCTGGTCGTTCACTCGCCGCCGCGCGGCCACTGCGACCGCAGCTCCGGCGGCGACCACCTCGGCAGCGCCGCGATCGCCGCCACGATCGAGGCCAAGCGGCCGCCGCTCGCGGTCTGCGGCCACATCCACGAGGCCTGGGGCGAGCGCTCCCGGCTCGGGCCGACCGAGGTCGCCAACCTCGGCCCCGGCGGCGCCGAGCTCGAGCTCTGAGCGCGCCGATGGCCTACGAGACCGCGAAGCTGCCGCGCAAGGTCTACGCGAAGGAGCTGCGGCGGCTCCAGGTCGAGCTCGTGCGAATGGTCGAATGGGTCCAGCGCGAGGGGGCGCGCGT
>CAZCFA010000088.1:0-9013 GCA_964497825.1 uncultured Conexibacter sp. | reverse complement strand
AGCAGCGGCTCGACTGCGACGTCTTCCTGCGCGGCAACGTGATCACGCTCGACGGCGCCGACGCCTCGGTCGCGGCCGGACAGGGACTGGTCGAGGAGCTCGTCTCGCTGGTCGAGCGCGGCCACGAGCTCGACCCCGCCACGATCGACTCGGTCAGCGGCGCGGCCGCGGCCGGCATCGAGCCCGAGGCGATGCTCGGCGACGAGATCTGGCGCCACCGCGGCACCCGGATCGCGCCCCGCACCGTCAACCAGAAGCGCTACGTCGACTCGATCCGCGAGCACACCGTCAGCTTCGGCATCGGGCCGGCCGGCACCGGCAAGACGTTCCTCGCCGTCGCGATGGCGGTCGCCGCGCTCGAGGGCCGCGACGTCAGCCGGATCATCCTCACGCGCCCCGCGGTCGAGGCCGGCGAGCGGCTCGGCTTCCTTCCCGGCGACATCCAGGCCAAGGTCGATCCCTACCTGCGGCCGCTGTTCGACGCCCTCTACGACATGCTCGACCCCGAGCGCGTCAACGAGCACTTCGAGCGCGGCATCATCGAGGTCGCGCCGCTGGCCTTCATGCGCGGCCGTGCTCAGCCCGTGTCCCGACAGGTGCTCACCCCGAACGGCTTCATCCCGCTCGCGGAGCTGCGGGTGGGCGATCTGGTAGTCGGCTCGGACGGCCATCCGACGCCGGTGCTCGGCATCCACCCGCAGGGTCGCAAGCCCGTCTTCCGTCTCCGCGCCCAGGACGGCGCCGAGACGGTCTGCTGCGCCGAGCACCTGTGGCGCGTTCGCACCGCGAGCGACCGCCGCCGCGGGAAGCCCGGCCGCGTCCTCGAGCTGCGGGAGATGGTCGGCAATCTCCGGGTCGCGCATCAGCATCGCTACGAGCTGCCGATCGTCGCGCCGGTCGAGATCGAGCCCCGGCCGGTGCCGCTCGATCCCTACGCGCTCGGGCTGCTGCTCGGCGATGGATGCCTGACCACGCGAACGACCCCGTCCTTCACCACGCGCGATCCCGAATTGGTCGCCGCGCTCGAATCCTCGCTCGACGGCGTCGAGGTCCGGCGCAAGCGGGGGTCGGAGATCGACTACGTCCTGAATCGCGCCGGCGGCGGTCGCGGCGGCGTGATCGTCGTCAACCCCGTCACGTCCGTCCTCCGTGACCTCGGGCTCGCCGGGCGGGACTCCGGCACGAAGTTCGTACCCGAGCCGTACCTGCGGAACTCGATCGAGGTGCGTTCGGGGGTGCTGCAAGGCCTGCTCGACAGCGACGGCGGACCGGTGACCCAGGCGGGCCGCAGTTGCCGAATCCAGTACACGACCTGCTCGGCGCAACTCTCCGAGGACGTCACCTGGCTGGTCCGTTCGCTCGGCGGCGTCGCCTACACGCGCCGGCGCGCGGCCGCCGGGCGCACACCCGGATCGGCCGGGGGCCGCCCGCTGCACCACCGGCGCGACGCCTTCGTGACCGACGTCCGCCTGCCCGCGAGCCTGCAGCCGTTCCGGCTCGAGCGCAAGCGCGCGGTCTACGAGCGCCATGGCGGCGGCCGGCCGATCAGGTTCGTCGACGCGATCGAGCCCGCCGGCGAGGAGGAGACGCTGTGCATCCAGGTCGCGGCTTCGGACTCGCTCTACGTGACCGACGACTTCCTCGTCACGCACAACACGCTCAACGACTCGTTCGTGATCCTCGACGAGGCGCAGAACACCTCGCCCGAGCAGATGAAGATGTTCTTGACCAGGCTCGGGTTCGGCTCGCGGATGGTTGTCACCGGCGACATCACCCAGATCGACCTCCCCGCCAACCAGCGCTCCGGGCTGATCGTCGTCGGCGAGATCCTCGCCGCCGTCGGCGACATCGCGTTCGTCCGCTTCGACAGCGGCGACGTCGTCCGCCACGAGCTCGTGCAGCGGATCGTCGCCGCCTACGACGCGTTCGCGGGACGCGAGGAGGCGGGTGGCGACGGGGCGGACGGGGACGGTTGAGCGGCACCGACCTCGCCGACGTCCCGGCGGAGCTGCGCTCCGCCGTCGCCGCTGCGCTCGCGGCGGCCGGCGTCGCTGAGGGCCACCTCTCGCTGGAGCTCGTCGACGCCGAGCGGATCCGCGCGCTCAACCGCGAGCACCGCGGCCGCGACCGGGCGACCGACGTGCTCTCGTTCCCGATCGACGGCTCCGGGCCGAGCGCCGGGCCGCGCGAGCTCGGCGACGTCGTGATCTGCCCCGAGCGCACGGCCGACCTGGACGAGGCCGCGGTCCACGGCGTCCTCCACCTCTGCGGCTACGACCACGAGGTCGACGGGGGCGAGATGCTGGCCCTGCAGGCCGCGGTCCTGGCGGCGCTCCCGGGGGCGAAGCGGTGAGCGCCGCCGCCGCCGGCGTCGTCATCCGCGCCGCCTCGGTGGACGAGGCCGAGGCGGTCGCGCGCTGCTACCGGTGGCTGTTCGAGCCGCCCGGCTCGGTCCCGCCCGACTGGAGCCCGGCGACGGCGGCGGCGCGGATCCGGGCGGCGATCGAGGGCGCCGAGAGCACGATGCTGATCGCCGTCGACGGCGAGCGGATCGTCGGCTTCTGCTCCGCCTACATCGACCTGCTCTCGGTCCGCTACGGGCTGCGCTGCTGGGTCGAGGACCTCGCCGTCGATCCCGGCTCGCGGTCGCTCGGGATCGGCGCGGCGCTGCTCGCGGACGCCCGCCGGTTCGCGCGCGCGCACGGCGCCAGCCACCTCGAGCTCGACAGCGGCGACGCCCGCGTCGACGCCCACCGCTTCTACGAGCGCGACGGCGCCAACGTCCGCAGCCGCTGCTTCGGCTGGCACGGCCTCGACGAGGCCCCGGAGTGACGACCCGCTCCGGCTTCGTCGGCCTCGCGGGCCGTCCCAACGTCGGCAAGTCGACGCTCGCCAACGCGCTCGTCGGGTCGAAGGTCGCGATCGTCTCCGACCGGCCGCAGACGACCAGGCGCGCGGTCCGCGCGATCGCCACCGACCCCGGGCCCGACCCCGGCTGGCAGCTGGTGCTCGTCGATCTGCCCGGCGTGCAGCGGCCGCGCGACGTGCTGACCGAGCGGATGCAGCGCCGGGTCGAGCGCGAGCTCGCCGACGCCGACGCGGTCGTCCTCGTCGTCAACGGCGCCCAGGGGATCGGCGCCGGCGACCGCTTCATCGCCTCGACGATGCTCGCGGCGAAGGCCGCCACGCCGGTGATCTGCGCCGTCAACAAGATCGACGTGCTCAAGCGCCACGAGCTCGTCGCGGTGCTGGCGGCGGCGGCCGAGCTCGAGGTCGTCGACGAGGTCTTCCCGCTCAGCGCCCGCCGCGGGACCGGCCTCGGCGAGCTCCGCGCGCGGCTTGTGGAGCTACTCCCCGAGGGGCCGCTGATGTATCCGCCGGGCGAGACCAGCGACGAGACCAGCGAGGTCCATCTCGCCGAGCTGATCCGCGAGCAGGTCCTGCGCCGGACCCGGGAGGAGATCCCGCACGCGGTCGAGGTCGAGGTTGCCGGGCTGACCCGCCGCGAGGACGGGCTCGTCGAGGTCGGCGCCGACGTCTGGGCCGAGAGCGACTCGCAGAAGGCGATCCTGATCGGCCGCGGCGGCCGGATGATCCGCGAGGTCGGAACCGCGGCCCGCCGCGAGATCGAGGCCGAGCTCGGCGCGCGCGTCTTCCTCGACCTGCGGGTGCGGGTGCGGCCGCGCTGGCGCCGCGACGAGTCGCTGCTCGACCGGCTCGGCATCGATTGACCGCCGGTTCCGCCTTGGACAACGCCGCCTCGGCCGCTGGTACGAACCGTCCAGTTTCAGATCTGTGCCTTGACCGCGGCCGCGCCGCGATTTAGGGTCGCCGGCGACATACGGCCCGAGCAAGGAGTTGGAATGGCAACGGAGCAGGTACCGCCACCCACGAGCGCCGACGACGACGACGAGGCGACCCTCGCGAGGCTCGGGTACAAGCAGTCGCTCGATCGCGCCTGGAGCGGGTTCTCCAACTTCGCGATCTCGTTCACGATCATCTCGGTCCTCGCCGGGTGCTTCACGACCTACTTCATCGCCTGGAACAACGGCGGCCCGATCGCGATCTCGTGGGGCTGGCCGATCATCTGCGGGCTGATCCTGTTCGTCGCCTTCTCGATGTCGGAGCTCGTCTCCAAGTACCCGACGGCGGGCGGCATCTACTACTGGGCCTCCGACCTCGGCGGCAAGACCTGGGGCTGGTTCACCGGCTGGTTCAACCTGATCGGCCTCGTCGGCGTCACCGCCTCGGTCGTCTACGCCTCGGCCCAGTTCGCCTACGCGCTGCTCAGCCTCTACGGGCTCAACCTCGGCTTCATCAACTTCGGCGACGCCGACCACGTCCTGCTCGAGACCTTCGTGCTGTTCGTGCTGTTCCTCGGGATCCACTCGCTGATCAACATCTACTCCTCGCCGCTGGTCGCGATGTTCAACAACATCTCGGTCGGCTGGCACGTGCTCGGCGTCGCGGTGATCATCCTGATCCTGATCTTCGTCCCCGATCAGCATCAGAGCGTCGACTTCGTCTTCACCCAGACCTTCAACAACTCCGGCTTCGTCGACGGGGCCACCTCGGGCGGCTTCTTCTGGTTCTACGTGCTGCCGCTCGGCTTCCTGCTGACGATGTACACGCAGACCGGCTACGACGCCTCGGCCCACATCTCCGAGGAGACGCGGGGCGCGGCGCTCGGCGCCGCCAAGGGCGTCTGGCGCTCGGTCTTCTGGGCGGGGACGATCGGCTGGCTCGTGCTGCTTGCGATCACCTTCGCGGCGACCGACACCGGCTTCATCAACAACGGCGACAACGGCTTCGGGATCGGCTCGTCGCTGGCGATCTTCGACAGCGCCCTCGACCCCTGGGCGGCGAAGGCGGTGATCCTGATCGCCACCGTCGGCCAGCTGTTCTGCGGGATGGCGTGCCTGACCAGCTCCTCGCGGATGTGCTACGCGTTCTCGCGCGACCGGGCGGTGCCGGGGCACCAGATGTGGACCCGGCTCAACCATCATCGCGTGCCCCACTTCGCGGTGCTGTTCATGGCCGCCTGCGCGCTCGTGATCACGCTGCCGGCGCTCGAGGGCGACGAGAACAACTTCACCTACGCGTTCGCCGCCGTCGTCTCGATCGCCGTCATCGGCCTCTACATCGCCTACGTGATCCCGACCTTCCTGCGCTGGCGGATGGGCGACCGGTTCGAGCCCGGGCCGTGGACGCTCGGCAAGAAGTACAAGTGGGTCAACCCGATCGCGTTCATCTGGGTGATCATCTGCGTGATCGTCTTCAGCCTGCCGCAGTCGCCGATCGGCACGCCCGGCACCCAGGCCGGCGACGACCCGGCCAACGTCTTCGACTGGAAGTACGTCAACTACGCGCCGATCACGGTGCTGGTCGTGATCGCCGCCGTCGGCATCTGGTGGCTGGCCAGCGCCCGGCGCAAGTTCGAGGGCCCGATCCGTCAGGTCGCGACCGACGAGACCGGCCGCGTGCTCGAGGGCGAGGAGGCCGAGCCTCCGCCCTCGGGCTAGGCGGAGGGCGCCGGTGACGCTGGAGGAGCTGAGGCGGGCGGCCGCCGACGGCACGGTCGAGACCGTGCTGCTCGCGATCGCCGACATGGAGGGGCGGCTGCAGGGCAAGCGGCTGACCGCGGGCCACTTCCTCGACAACGTCGCCGAGGGTGGGGCGGAGGGATGCAACTACCTGCTCGCCGTCGACGTCGACATGACCACGGTCGACGGCTACGAGATGGCCTCCTGGGAGACCGGCTACGGCGACTTCGAGATGAAGCCCGACCTGGCGACGCTGCGGCCGATCCCGTGGCAGCCGGCGACGGTGCTGGTGATGGGCGATTTGAAGTGGCCCGACGACAGCCCGGTCGTCGCCTCGCCGCGGCAGATCCTCAAGCGCCAGCTCGAGCGGCTGTCCGAGCGCGGCCTGATCGCCAACGCCGGCACCGAGCTCGAGTTCATCGTCTTCAACACCGGCTATGAGGACGCCTGGCGCCAGGGCTACCGCGACCTCGAGCCCGCCAACCTCTACAACGTCGACTACTCGATGCTCGGAACCGCGCGGGTCGAGCCGCTGATCCGGCGGATCCGCAACGAGATGGGCGGCGCCGGGCTCGTCGTCGAGAGCTCGAAGGGCGAGTGCAACCTCGGCCAGCACGAGATCAACTTCCGCTACGCGGACGCGCTGCGGACCGCCGACGAGCACGCGATCTACAAGAACGGCGCCAAGGAGATCGCTTCGCAGGAGGGCTCGTCGATCACGTTCATGGCGAAGTTCAACGAGCTCGAGGGCTCGAGCTGCCACATCCACTGCTCGCTCGCCGACGCC
Organism: uncultured Conexibacter sp.; assembly: GCA_964497825.1. Lineage (GTDB taxonomy): Bacteria > Actinomycetota > Thermoleophilia > Solirubrobacterales > 70-9 > RHKX01. Next base: position 2,683 of record CAZCFA010000088.1, on the reverse strand, counting down.
GACTCCGGCGCCAACGCGTTCGCCGCCGACCAGGGGATGTTCGAGCGCTTCATCGCCGGCCAGCTCGCCTGCCTGCGCGAGATGACGCTGATGTTCGCCCCCTACGTCAACTCCTACAAGCGCTTCGTCGAGGGCTCGTTCGCGCCGACCGCGGTCGCCTGGGGCAACGACAACCGGACCTGCGCGATGCGGGTCGTCGGCCACGGCGAGGCGCTGCGGGTCGAGAACCGGATGCCCGGCGCCGACATCAACCCCTACCTGGCGCTGGCCGCGATGATCGCCGCCGGGCTGCACGGGGTCGACTCCGAGCTGCCGCTGGAGCCGCCGCTGGCCGGCAACGCCTACAGCTCGGACGCGCCGCGGGTGCCGACGAACCTCTACGAGTCCCGCGATCTGTTCGGCGCCAGCGACGTCGCCCGCGAGGCGTTCGGCGAGCAGGTCGTCGCCCACTACATGAACCGCGCCCGGATCGAGATCGAGGCGCACGAGGCGACGGTCACCGACTGGGACCGGGTGCGCGGCTTCGAGCGCCTTTGAGCGGCGCTCCCGTCATCGGGATCAGCGCCGCCTTCGAGCGCGCGCGCTGGGCGAGCTGGGACGGGGTCGAGGTCAACATCTCCCAGCGGACCTATTCGGAGCGCGTCGACGCCGCCGGCTGCATGCCGCTGCTGCTGCCGGCGAGCGCCTCGGCGACCGCCGATCCGGAGGCGCTGCTCGAGCGCGTCGAGGCGCTGCTGCTGAGCGGCGGCTCCGACCTCGACCCGGCGAGCTACGGCGCCGCCCCCGATCCGCGAACGACGAACTTCCGCCGCGCCCGCGACGACTTCGAGATCGCGCTCGCGCGGGCGGCGATCGAGCGCCGGATGCCGGTGCTCGGCGTCTGCCGCGGCTTCCAGCTGCTCAACGTCGCGCTCGGCGGCGACATCGACCAGCACCTCGACGACGCCGACCTGCACATCCACGCTCCGGGCCGGTTCAGCGACCACCTCGTCCGGCTCGAGCACGGCTCGCTCGCCGCCGAGGCCGCCGGCGCCACCGAGCTTCAGGTCCGCTCCCATCACCACCAGGGCATCGACCGGCTCGGCGAGGGCCTGCGCGCCAGCGGCTGGGCCGAGCCCGGCGGGGTGGTCGAGGCGATCGAGCTGCCGCGCGACGGCGGCGCCTGGGTGCTGGGGATCCTCTGGCACACCGAGGAGGAATCGACGAGCGCGGTGATCGCGGCGTTCTGCGCCGCCGCGCGGGTAAGGGTGGGGGTATGAGCGCGATCGCGGTGATCGAGCCGGCCACGGCGGAGGTGATGGCCGAGGTGCCGCGCGCCGGCGTCGCCGAGGTCGACGCCGCCGTCGCCCGCGCCAAGGCGGCGCTGCCCGCCTGGCGCGCCGTCGCGCCCGGCGATCGCGCGGCGCTGCTGCGGCGGCTCGCCGACCGGCTCGAGGCCGAGCTCGAGCAGCTCGCCCGGCTCGAGGCCCGCAACGCCGGCAAGCCGATCGGCGATGCCCGTGGTGAGATCGGCATGGTCGTCGAGACCTATCGCTACTACTCGGCCGCGCCCGAGCGGCTGCTCGGCCACACGATCCCGGTCGCCGGCGGGGTCGACATGACCTTCCACGAGCCGCTCGGCGTCGTCGGCCTGATCGTCCCCTGGAACTTCCCGCTGGTGATCGCCTCGTGGAAGTGCGCGCCGGCGCTCGCCGCCGGCAACACGATCGTGCTCAAGCCGGCCGAGCTGACGCCGCTGACCGCGCTCGAGCTCGAGCGGATCGCGCTCGAGGCGGGCATCCCCGAGGGCGTGCTCAACGTCGTCGCCGGGCCGGGGTCGGTCTGCGGCAGCCGCATGGTCGAGCACCCCGACATCGCCAAGATCGCGTTCACCGGCTCGACCGAGGTCGGGCGCGGGATCGCCGCCGGCGCCGCCGCCACGATCAAGCGGGTGACGCTCGAGCTCGGCGGCAAGTCGGCGAACCTGATCTTCGCCGACGCCGATCTCGACGCCGCCGCCGCCGCCGCGCCCGCGGCGGTGTTCGGCAACTCCGGCCAGGACTGCTGCGCGCGCTCGCGGATCCTCGTCGAGCGCCCGGCCGTCGACGAGTTCATGGCGGCGCTGGAGCGCACGGTCAAGGCGATCCGGGTCGGCGACCCGCTCGAGGAGGCGACCGACATGGGGCCGCTGATCTCCGCCGAGCGGCTCGAGACCGTCGGCTCGTTCCTGCCCGACGACGCGCCGGTGGCGTTCCGCGGCGAGGCCCCCGACGGCCCCGGCTACTGGTTCCCGCCGACGGTGCTGGCGCCGGTCGCCAACGACGACCGCGCCGCCCGCGAGGAGATCTTCGGCCCGGTCGCGTGCGTGATCCCCTTCGACGGCGAGGAGCAGGGCCTGCGGATCGCCAACGACACGATCTACGGCCTCTCGGGCTCGATCTGGACCCGTGACGGCGCCCGGGCGCTGCGCGCGGCGCGGGCGCTCGAGACCGGCGTCGTCTCGGTCAACTCGAACTCCTCGGTCCGGGTCAGCACCCCGTTCGGCGGCTTCAAGCAGTCGGGCGTCGGCCGCGAGCTCGGTCCCGACGCGCTCGACCACTACACCGACGTCAAGAACGTGTTCATCGCAACCGGGGAGGAGTGAGGATGGGCCGGCTCGACGGCAAGGTCTGCGTGATCACCGGCGCCGCCAGCGGGATCGGCG
>CAZCFA010000087.1:0-9105 GCA_964497825.1 uncultured Conexibacter sp. | reverse complement strand
GTCGCGTGCAGCAGCGAGGCGAGCGACTTGCGGCGGATCTCGGAGTCGGGGGTCGCGGTGTTGATCAGATAGACCGCGTGGATGATCACCGACTCGATCCGTGAGCTCGCCATCGCCTCGACGAAGGCCTCGAGGTCCTCGGGGTCGTAGGCGGTCGGCCGCCAGGCCCGCGGGCTCTGGTGGAAGATCTGGATCGAGTCGCACTCGAGCTCGACGCCGCGCTCGACCGCCTTGGCCAGCGCGCCCGCTGTGGAAACATGCGCCCCGATCAGCACCTTGAAGCCTTCCGTCCGAGTTCGATTCGCCCCCTCGCCGACGGGCGCGCTGCACATCGGCGGCGCCCGCACGGCACTGTACAACTGGCTCGTGGCCCGGGGCTCGGGCGGCGCCCTGGTGCTGCGGATCGAGGATACCGACCGCGAGCGCTCGACCGACGCCAACGTCGCTCAGATCCTCGACGCGCTGAGCTGGCTGGAGCTCGACTGGGACGAGGGCCCGATCAGCCAGCACGAGCGCGGCGAGCGGCACCGCGAGCGGCTCGCCGAGCTGATCGAGTCCGGCGCCGCCTACCGCGACACAGCGACCGGCGCCGACGTGCAGGCGTTCCGCAAGCGCAATCCCGACCGCGGCTACCGCGGCGAGCCGACCGACGCCGCCGGCGCCGCGATCAGGCTCCGCGTTCCCGACGAGGGCGAGACCGTCGTCGCCGACGCGATCCGCGGCGAGATCAGCTTCGCCAACCGGCTTCAGGACGATCCGGTGATCGCCCGCGCCGACGGCTCGGTCCTTTACAACTTCGCCGTCGCCGTCGACGACTCCGACATGGGGATCAGCGACGTGATCCGCGGCGACGACCATCTCTCCAACACCCCCAAGCAGCTGCTCGTCCTGCGGGCGCTGGGCGAGCCGGCGCCGCGCTACGCGCACCTGCCGCTGCTGCACGGTCCCGACGGCAAGAAGCTCTCCAAGCGCCACGGCGCCGCCTCGGCGCAGGAGCTGCGCGCCGAGGGGTTCCTGCCCGAGGCCGTCCGCAACTACCTCGCGCTGCTCGGCTGGGGCGCCGACGACGACGAGACGATCCTCAGCACCGCCGAGCTCGTCGATCGCTTCTCGATCGAGCGGGTCGGCCGCGCCGCCGCGATCTTCGACGCCCGCAAGCTGCGCTGGTTGAACGGCCGCTACATGCGAGAGCTGCCGCTCGATCGCTACGAGCAGCAGCTCGCCGCCGAGCTCGAGCGCAGCGACCCCGGCGCCGCGGCGGCGTTCGTCGCGGCGCCGCCGGAGTCCCGCGCCGAGGCCTGCGCGATCGTCCGCGAGAAGGCGCAGACGCTGGTCGAGATCTGGCCGCTGATCGCGTTTCTGTTCGTCGACCCGGTCGAGGACGAGCGCGCCTGGAAGAAGGTGATGAAGCCCGCGGTCGCGGCGCTGCTGGGGCGCGAGCGCGAGGTGATCGCCGCCGCCGAGCCGTTCGACGCGCCGACCCTGGAGGCGGACCTGCGGGCCGCGCTGGAGGCGGAGGGGGTCGGCGCCGGCAAGGGCCTGCAGCCGATCCGGGTCGCGATCACCGGAACCTCGATCTCGCCCGGCATCTTCGATTCGCTCGCCGCGCTCGGCCGCGAGCGCTCGCTGCAGCGGATCGACCGGGCGCTGGCCCGGCTCGAGAAGCGGGCGAACGCGGTCTCGGGCGATCACGGCTAAGGCCCCGGGCCCGACCTGCCGACAGGGGGGCGAGGCCCCAGGGGGACCACCCACGGTCGCACGGGCCCGTGATCGAGATGGCAACCGCACAGCGCACCAATCGGCCCGCCGCGGCGGCGACGACGGGGGGAAAGGGCGGGCAGCGCTTGGCCGCGGCCTTCGACGCCGTCAACACGCTGCCGGCCCTGCGGGAGACGACGAGCCGGGTCGCGAAGCTGACCGCCGGCGACGCCGGCTCGCCCGCGGATGTCGCCGAGCTGATCGAGTCCGATACGGCCGTCGCGATCGCGGTGATGAGGGCCGCCAACAACGGCGGCGGCCCGAGCGGCCGCGTCTCCAACGTTCCCGACGCGGTCGAGACGCTGACCCCGGCCGGGGTGCGGACGATCGTCGGCTCGCTGCAGACCTACGACCTCTTCCAGCCGGCCTCGGACTGGGCGCAGCTGCCGGAGCGCTTCCGCCGCCACGCGATCGCGACCAGGCACGCCGCCGAGTGCGTCGCCGACGCCGCCGACGTGCCCGGCCGCGACGAGCTCGCGACCGCGGCGCTGCTGCACGACATCGGCCAGCTCGTGCTGATGCGGCTCTATCCCGGCTACGACGCGATCCTCGGCGACCGCTCGGCGACGCCGGAGCAGCGGGTCAAGGCCGAGCGCCGGCAGCTCGGCGTCGACCACACCCTCGTCGGCGGCGTGCTCGCCCGCCGCTGGGGGCTCCCGAGCGTGATCGCGAGCGCGATCGAGCGCCACCATTCGGACGGCTGCTCGGGTCTCGCCGCCGCGGTCCGGCTCAGCGACCTGGTCGTCCACCACGCCGCCGGCGACGTCGTCAGCGGCGAGGCGCTCGCGGAGGCCGCTGACGCCGTCGGGATCAGCGATCGGCGCCTGCACCGGCTCGTCTACGAGTTCCCGCTGGCGCGGGCGCCGCGGCAACGGCGCGGCGAGCCGTGCCCGCTGTCGCGGCGCGAGATCGACGCCCTGCGCGGCCTCGCCGAGGGCAAGGTCTACAAGGAGATCGCGACCGAGATGGGCCTGTCGGCCAGCACCGTCCGGACCCATCTGCACAACGTCTATCGCAAGATCGGCGCCGCCGACCGCGCCCAGGCCGTGCTCGTCGCCCGCGAGCGCGGCTGGATCTAGCCAAGCCGTCGGGTCAGGCGATCAGCCCCGCCCGCAGGGCGATCGCGACCGCGTGCGCGCGGTCGCGGGCGCCGAGCCGCGGCAGCGTCGCCTTGGCATGCGTGCGGACGGTCTCGCCGCTGAGCCCGAGCCGCTCGGCGGCCTCGGCGGTCGTCAATCCGTCGGCGAGGAGCTGGAGGATCTGGCGCTGACGGCGGGTGATCGGCGGCTTGCCGTCCCCGCGGCGGTCGATCGAGGGGTCGATGAACGACTCGAAGTCGCTGACGGCATCGACCGCCCGGCGCATGACCGGCGTCGGCGAGCTCCTGCTGACGTAGGCGGAGGCGCCCGCGTCGAGCGCCTCGACCAGCGCGTGCCGCTCGACGCCGCCGCCGTGGGCGACGACGCCGAGCCCGGGCTGCTGGACCAAGAGCTTCCTGATCGTCGCCGTCCCCGAGGGGGCCCCGTTCGCGGCCGGGCGCATCTCGACGATCGCGACCTCGAAGCCGACGCTGCGCAGCACGTCGCCGGCGTCGCCGCCGTGGGGCAGCTCCTCGAGCGCCCAGTCGGGCTCGAGCTCGCGCCGGATCCCCGCCCGGACGACGGGCGCGGCGTCGATGATCATGCAGCAGCGTTCGGCGCTCATCCTCTCGTCTGTTCCCCCACGGATGGCGTGAAGTCCTCGGCGGCCGACCGTACCAGAGCCCGCGCCGATCGATCCGCTACAACGGCGTGCGGATGATCTCGGTGACCGCCAAGTCGCGCTACGCCGTCGTTGCGATGGCCGAGCTCGCCCGCGGCAGCGGCGCGCCGGTTCCGATCGCCACCGTCGCCGAGCGCCGCGGGATCCCCGTCCAGTTCCTCGAGCAGCTGTTCGCGACCCTGCGCCGCGCCGGCCTGTTGGTCTCCCAGCGCGGCGTCAAGGGCGGCTACCGGCTCGCCCGCGACGCCGAGCGGATCACCGTGCTCGAGGTCGTGCAGGCGCTCGACGGCCGGCTCGGCGAGGAGGGCAGGGAGGCGGGCGGCATCTGGGCCGACGGCGTCGAGTCCTTGCGCGCGGTCTTCAGCGGCGCCACGATCGCCGACGTCGCCCGCCGCGAGGACGCCGAGCGCGGCGCCGGCATGTACCACATCTAGGCCGCGGCGCTCGGCCACGGGCCTCGCGGCTAGCGCCGCCGCTCGCGAACCGGCCGATCGGGGTTGTGGCCGGCGCATCGGGGGAATAACCTCAACGGCATCGCGAATCCCCGCCGGGCGGCGGGCTCGACGCCGGAGGAGGCAAGCCGATGAGCACCAGGGTCGATTTGCGGACCAGCGTGAACGGCGACGAGCGCCGGGACTCGGTCGAGCCCCGGCTGCTGCTGATCCACTACCTGCGCGATGTCGTCGGGCTGACCGGCTCGCACGTCGGCTGCGACACGTCGAGCTGCGGCGCCTGCACGGTGCTGCTCGACGGCGAGGCGGTCAAGAGCTGCACCGTGCTCGCGGCCCAGGCCGAGGGCGCCGAGGTGACGACGATCGAGGGCATCGGCGGCGACGGCGAGCTACACCCGCTGCAGGAGGCGTTCTGGTCCGAGCACGGGCTCCAGTGCGGCTACTGCACGCCGGGGATGATCATGGCCGCGGCCGACCTGCTCGAACGCAACCCGAACCCCAGCCCGGAGGAGATCCGCAAGGGGCTCGAGGGCAACCTCTGCCGCTGCACGGGCTACCAGAACATCGTCAGGGCCGTCCAGGTCGCGGCCGGGAACGCGGGGTGATCGCGATGGAGTCCGCGAGCGGCTTCGTCGGTCAGGCGATCAAGCGCAAGGAGGACCCGCGCTTCATCACCGGGACCGGGCGCTACGTCGACGACGTGACGGTGGCGGGAGCGCTGCACATGGCGGTCGTGCGCTCGACCGAGGCGCACGCGAGGATCAGCTCGATCGACACCTCCGCGGCGGCGGCCGACCCCGGCGTCGTCGCGGTCTACACCGCCGACGACCTCGAGTTCGCCGGCGGCATCCCGATGGTCTGGGACCCGCCCGGGGTCGAGATCAACGTCCCCGACCACATGCCGCTGAAGAGCGGCGAGGTGAAGTGCGTCGGCGACCCGGTCGCGGTCGTGATCGGCACCGACAAGTACGGGGTCGTCGACGCGGCCGAGCTCGTCGTCGTCGAGTACGACCCGAAGCAGCCCGTGGTCGACCCGGAGGCGGCGCTGGACGGCGGCGCGCTCGTCTGGGAGCAGTTCGGCACCAACAAGACGCACGAGTGGGCGGTCTCGGGCGGCGACATCGAGGCGGCGCTGTCGGAGGCCGACGTCGTCGTCGAGCACCGGATCAAGAACCACCGCACCGCGGGGGCCCCGATCGAGCCGCGCGGAGCGCTGGCCGAGCCGGCGGGCGAATCGATCACGCTGACGACCGCGACCCAGATCCCGCACATCACCCGGTTCATCCTCGCCGGCGTCCTCGGGATCTCCGAGGATCGCCTCCGGGTCGTCGCGCCCGACGTCGGCGGCGGCTTCGGGGCGAAGCTCAACACCTGCGTCGAGGAGGCGCTGCTGTGCGCCATCGCCCGCAAGCTCGGGCGCCCGGTCAAGTGGATCGAGACCCGTTCGGAGAACCTCGCCTACACCCACCACGGTCGCGACCAGATCGCGCACGTGACGATCGCCGCCGGCTCCGACGGCGTCGTCAAGGGCGTGCGGGCGCGGATCGTCGCCGATCTCGGCGCCTACTTCCAGATCCTGACGCCGTTCATCCCCGAGCTCGGCTTCCCGGTCGCCGGCGGCTGCTACAAGTTCGACGCGATCGACCTCCACTTCACCGGGGTGTTCACGAACAAGTTCGCGACCGACGCGATCCGCGGCGCCGGCCGGCCCGAGATGACCCACTGGATCGAGGTGATGATGGACCGGCTCGCGCGCGAGGTCGGCCTCGACCCGGTCGAGGTCCGGCGCCGGAACTTCATCCCCAAGGACCGGTTCCCCTACGAGACGCCGCTCGGCATCGTCTACGACTCGGGCGACTACGAGCGCTCGCTCGACCGGATGCTGGAGATGCTCGACCTCGACGCGTTCCGCGCCGAGCAGGAGCGGGGCCGGGCCGAGGGCGTCCATCGCGGCATCGGGTTCTCGACCTACACCGAGGTCTGCGGCCTCGCGCCCTCGCGCGCGGTCGGCCCGCAGGGCGTCGGGCTGCAGGCCGCGTTCTGGGAGTCGGCGACGGTCCGGGTTCACCCCTCGGGCTCGGCGACGATCTACTCCGGCGCCTCACCGCACGGCCAGGGCCTCGACACCAGCTACGCCCAGATCGCCGCCGACCGCCTCGGGATCGACTTCGAGCAGGTTGAGGTGCTGCACGGGGACACGGCCCAGGGGCCGTTCGGCTGGGGCACCTACGGCTCGCGCTCGCTCGCGGTCGGCGGCGAGGCGATCGCGCGCGCCGCCGAGCGCGTCCAGGAGAAGGCGAAGAAGGTCTGCGCGGCGCTGCTCGAGGCGGCGCCCGAGGACATCGAGCTCGCCGACGGCAGCTTTCGCGTCAAGGGCCAGCCCGACAAGGCGATGACGATGGCCGAGATCGCCGGCGCCGCGCACATCCCGCCGCAGGAGCTGCCGGCCGACATCGAGCCCGGGCTCGAGGAGTCGGCGTTCTACGACCCGGAGAACTTCGTGTTCCCGTTCGGGGCCCACGCCTGCATCGTCGACGTCGACGTCGAGACCGGCAAGGTCGAGGTCGTGCGCTGGGTCGCGGTCGACGACTGCGGCCCGGCGATCAACCCGAAGCTGATCGAGGGCCAGGTCCACGGCGGCATCGCCCACGGGGTCGGTCAGGCGCTGTACGAGCGGATCCACTACGACTCCGACGGCCAGCTCGTCACCGGCTCGTTCGTCGACTACGCGCTGCCGACCGCGGCCGAGCTGCCCGACTTCGAGACCGATCGCACCGAGACGCCGTCACCGGTCAACTCGCTCGGGGTCAAGGGCGTCGGCGAGGCCGGGACGATCGCCGCCTCGCCGGCCGTGCTCAACGCGGTCGTCGACGCGCTGCGGCCGCTCGGCGTCGACTACATCGAGATGCCGCTGACGCCGATGCGGGTGTACGACGCGATTCAGGCGGCGAGCAACGGAGGTGCGTCGTGATCCCAGCCGAGTTCGACTACCACCGGGCCGGGTCCGTCGCCGACGCGGTCACGGCGCTCGCCGAGGGCGGCGCCGGCGCGAAGCTGATCGCCGGCGGTCACTCGCTGCTGCCGCTGATGAAGCTGCGCCTCGCCGCGCCCGAGCTGCTCGTCGACATCTCCGCGCTCGAGGAGCTGCGCGGGATCGAGGCGCGGGACGGCGGCTTCAGGATCGGCGCCGGCACCCGCCATGCGGATCTGCAGTCGCGTCCCGAGCTCGGCTGCCTGGCGCGCGCCGCCTCGCTGGTCGCCGACCAGCAGGTCCGCAACCGGGGCACGATCGGCGGCTCGCTCGCGCACGGCGATCCCGCCTCCGACGCGCCGACGGTGCTGCTCGCCGCGGGCGGCTCGGTGACGGCGCAGGGACGGTCGGGCTCGCGCACGATCGCGGCCGAGGACCTGTTCGAGAGCTACCTGACGACGACGCTCGCCGACGACGAGGTGCTGACCGCGATCGAGCTGCCGGCGCTCGCCGACTGGGGCTGGGGCTATGAGAAGTTCACGCGCCGGGCCGAGGACTGGGCGATGGTCGGCGTCTGCGCCCTGGTTCGCACCGGCCCCGGCGGCGAGTGCGAGGACGCGCGGATCGGGCTCACCCACATGGGCGCGACGCCGCTGCGCGCGACCGCGGCCGAGGATGCGCTGCGCGGCTCGGCGCTCGACCGGGACGCGATCGCCGCCGCCGCCGAGCGCGCGGCCGACGGCACCGATCCGCCCGGCGACCTCAACGCGACGCCCGACTACAAGCGCCATCTGGCGCGGGTCCTGACCCGGCGCGCGCTCGAGCGGGCGGCGGCCTGAGCGCGGCCGGCGCCACGGTCGGATGAGCGCTCGGCCGGCCGATCCCGAGGCCGTCGCGGCGGCGCTGGCGGGCGAGCGGTTCCTCGCCGACGAGGCGCTCGCGGTCGCCGTCTTCCTCGCCCTCGACCTCGAGCAGCCGCTGCTGCTCGAGGGTGAGGCGGGGGTCGGCAAGACCGAGACCGCGAAGGCGCTCGCCGCCGCCACCGGGTCGCGCCTGATCCGGCTCCAGTGCCACGAGGGGATCGACCTGCACAGCGCGCTCTACGACTGGGACTACCCGCGCCAGCTGCTCGCCGTGCGCGCCGCCGAGCCCGGCGCCGCGGTCACCGAGGACCTTTTCCGGCGCGAGTTCCTGCTGCGCCGGCCGCTGCTCGAGGCGCTCGAGCACGATGGCCCCGTGGTGCTGCTGATCGACGAGATCGACCGCGCCGACGACGAGTTCGAGGCGTTCCTGCTCGAGCTGCTGTCGGACTTCCAGGTCACGATCCCGGAGCTCGGCACGATCGCCGCCGGCCGCCGCCCGCTCGTCGTCCTGACCTCGAACCGCACCCGCGAGCTGCACGACGCGCTCAAGCGCCGCTGCCTCTACCACTGGATCGAGTACCCGGAGCCGGCGCGCGAGGCGGAGATCGTGCGCGCGCGGCTGCCTGGGGTCGACGAGCGGATCGCCGAGCGGGTCTGCGCGGCGGTCGAGCGACTGCGGGCCGCGGGGCTGTACAAGGCGCCCGGGGTCGGCGAGACGATCGCCTGGGCGCGGGCGCTGGGCGCGCTCGGTCCGAGCGAGCACGATCTCGACCGCACGCTCGGGGTGGCGCTCAAGGTCCGCGAGGACATCGACCGCGTGCGCTCGGATGGGGTGCTCGAGGGTGTCTGAGCGGGCGACGGTCAGCGGCCGGCTCGTCGCCCTCGCCGGCGAGCTGCGGCGCCGGGGCGCGCGCGTCGGCACCGGCGAGCTGATCGCCGCCGAGCGGGCGCTGGCGGCGATCGAGCCGGGATCGCGGGCGCAGGCCCGGCACGCGCTGCGGGCGACGCTCTGCGCCGGCAGGGAGGACCTGGAGGCCTTCGACGCCGCCTTCGCGCGCTGGGCGCTGGCCGGCGAGCCGCGCCCCGAGCCACCGGCGATCGATCCGGTCGCGACGGCGGCGCTGCCGCGGGTGGCGATGCCCGCCGATCGGCCCGGACCGGTCCGGCTCGACGGTGAGGTCGAGCCGCGGCCCGCCGCGTGGTCGGACGTCGAGCTGCTGCTCGACAAGGACTTCGCCGACTACTCCGACGCCGAGCGACGCGCCGCCCGGGCGCTGGTCGCGAGGATCGCGGCGCGCGG
>CAZCFA010000086.1:0-9294 GCA_964497825.1 uncultured Conexibacter sp. | reverse complement strand
CGTCGTAGGCGTCGGCGGGGCGTCGGCGGGGCGGCCGCCGGCGCGGATGCCGCTATTTGCGGCCGCCCGCGGCCGCGGTTCCGTCGCCGCCGCGGCGACAATCAACGGCGATGGAAGCTGCCTCGGCCCCGGATCGCTCTACAGTCCCGGCCGTGAACCACCTCCGGCCCGTTCCCGACCCGAAGCCGCCGGCCGCACCGATCAACGGCGAGCCCGCCACGATCGAGCAGCTTGAGCGCTGGGCGACGGTGCTGCGGATCGACTGCGTGCGGATGCTCGCGGTCGCCAAGTCGGGCCACCTCGACAGCTCGCTTTCGGCCGCCGACATCGTCACCGCGCTCTATGACCGGGTGCTGCGCCACGACCCCGCCGACCCCGGCTGGCCCGAGCGCGATCGCTTCGTGCTCTCGAAGGGGCACGCGGCGCCGATCCAGTACGCGGCGCTCGCCCGCCACGGCTACTTCCCGCTCGAGGACCTGATGGGCCTGCGCAAGATCGGCGCCCAGCTCCAGGGCCACCCCGACATGAACAGGACCGCCGGCGTCGAGGTCTCGACCGGCTCGCTCGGGCAGGGCCTCTCGATGTCGGTGGGGATCGCGCTGGCGCTGCGGCTCGACGGGCTCGACGACTCGCACGTGTTCTGCCTGCTCTCCGACGGCGACTGCCAGGAGGGCCAGACCTGGGAGGCCGCGACCGCCGCGCCGCACTTCGGCCTCGCCAACGTCACCGCGATCGTCGACTACAACCACCTGCAGACCGACGGCAGCACCGAGGAGGTGATGGACATCGCCGACATGGCCGCCAAGTTCGCCGCCTTCGGCTGGGACACGGTCGAGATCGACGGTCACGACATGAGCGCGGTCGTCGACGCGCTCGAGCGCAGCCGGACGCTCGACCGTCCCGCCGCGATCATCGCCCAGACCAAGAAGGGCCGCGGCGTAGCGACGATGGAGGGCCGGTTCGGGTTCCACGGCAAGCCGCCGACGCCGGAGCTCGCCGAGGAGGCGCTGACCGAGCTCGAGGAGACGCTCGAGCGGCAGACCGCGGCGCTGGGCGGGAGCGCCCGCTGATGGCGTCGGCGACGAAGGCGGGCGAGCCGAAGGCGACCCGCGCCGCCTACGGCGACGCGCTGCTGGCGCTCGGCGGCGAGCACGAGGAGGTCGTCGCCCTCGACGCCGACCTCTCGGTCTCGACCCAGGCGGCGAAGTTCGGCAAGCAGTTCCCCGATCGGTTCTTCAACGTCGGCGCCGCCGAGGCGAACATGATGTCGATCGCCTGCGGGCTCGCCGCCGCCGGCAAGGTCCCGTACTGCTCGACGTTCGCGATCTTCGCCTCCGGCCGCGCCTACGACCAGGTCCGGCTCGGGATCGCCCACAACGAGCTCAAGGTCCGGATCGGCGCCAGCCACGGCGGCGTCTCGCTCGGCGAGGACGGGGCCTCGCACCAGATGATCGAGGACATCGCGCTGATGCGGGCGATGCCGCGGATGCAGGTCGTCGTCCCCGCCGACTACAACCAGGCCTACGCCGCGGTGATCCACTCCTGGCAGCGGCCCGAGCCGATGTACATGCGGTTCGGCCGCCCCTCGACGCCGGTCGTCTACGAGCAGGTTCCCGACGGCCTCGGCGACGGCGTCGACGTGCTTCGCGAGGGCAAGGACATCAGCCTGATCGCGACCGGCCACATGGTCTGGCGGGCGCTCGAGGCCGCCGACGCGCTCGAGCGCGAGGACGGCATCGAGGCCGAGGTCGTCAACGTCGCGATCGTCAAGCCGCTCGCCAGCCAGCCGATCATCGAGTCGCTGGCGAAGACCGGCGTCGCCGTCACCGCCGAGGAGCACCGGGTCGTCGGCGGCCTCGCCGACGCCGTTCGCGAGGTCGCCGCCGAGCAGCACCCGGTGCCGATCTTCGCCGTCGGCATGAGCGACGAGTTCGGCCTCTCCGGCACCGGCGAGGCCTGCATGGAGCACTTCGGCCTGACCGCGCGCGGGATCGCCGACCGCGCCCGCGAGGCGCTCGTCCTGAAGCCGATCGTGAGCCACCCGCCGCTGCACGGACCGGAGTGGGTCTAGATGACTGATTCCAAACCCCCGCACACCCGGATGACGCCCCGGACGCTGCGCGGCTCATCGTCCTCGCCGGCTCACGGCCCGCAGGGCCGCTACGCCGGCTGCGTCCTCGATCCGCTTGGTCCGGAGCGTCCCCGGGCGCACGCGGATTCGGAATCAATCATCTAGGCCGCTAGCTTCGAGCGGGGGCCCCGCGCCTCAGCGCTCGCGCGGCCGCGGGATCCTCGCGCCGTCGTGGGCGGTTGAGCCCGGTATCTCGGGCTCAGCTACCACGCTGGGTCGTCCCCGCTCGCGCGCCGGGCCTCAGTGCACCGACGGCTCGTAGCGCTTGTCGCCCTCGCGGCGGCTCCTGCCAATCGGCAGGCCGGCGTCGCGGCGCGACTCGTCGCTGAGGTGCCGGCGGCGGCGCTTGACGTAGATCCGCCGCTGCACGTACAGCGTCAGGAAGCCGGCGGTGAAGATCGAGACGAGGTTGACGGCGAGCTGCAGCGCCGCGCCCCAGGTCGTCGCCCAGTCGCCGTAGGCGGCGGCGACGCCGATGTTGGCGGCGGCCGGGATCGTCGTCACCGAGATCAGGACGCCGACGAGCACGCTCGACTTCGCCGTCGTCAGCGAGAGCACGCCGATCACGCCGGCGACGACGGCGACGTAGACGGAGAAGAAGTCGGGGTTGGAGATGAACCGGGTCAGTGAGTGCTGGTCGAAGTTGATCGTGCCCGGCAGCGCGCCGCCGGCGCGCAGCAGCAGCGTCGTCAGCAGGCAGATCACGATGCCGAGCGGGATCGCGACCGCGAGCGCCTTCGCCGAGCGCCGGGCGAGCTTCCAGTTGCGTTCGATGAGCGCGACGCAGACGCCCGCGATCGGGCCGAAGTCGGGGCCGACGACCATCGCGCCGACGATCAGGATCGGCTGGTTGAAGTAGATGCCGACGGCGGCGATCTGCATCGCCAGCGTCATGAAGATCAGGAAGCTCTGCGAGAGCTCGACGCTCTCGGAGGTGCGCCGCGAGACGTGCTCCCAGACGACCGGGTCGGAGCCGATGTCGTCGCGGCGGCGGCGGAACATCTCCGAGGTTACGCCGCCGATCTCGGCATCGATCTCCTCGATCGCGATCGAGCCGTCGCGGTCGATGTCGAGCTCGCGCAGGTCGGCGATCAGCAGGCTCGCGTCGCGGGCGGCGACGTCGCAGAGGATCAGGTCGCCGGGCGGCTTCATCACGACGTCGGCGATGTGGACGACGTTGACGACCGCGTCGGTGTCGTCGAGCAGCTCGAGGACGTTGGGGGAGTGACGGCGGGGCGAAACGATCCGCAGGTGGACCACGCAGCGATCCTACGCCGCCCCGAGGCGCAGGGCGCAACTGCGAAAGGATTGTGTGCAGTTCGTTAGCATGGACTAACAGGGGAGTCGTCAAGCGCGGCCCCGCAACTGCAACCGATCGCCCAGGATGCAGGCCCTCGTTCAGGCGGCCCGCGACCCCGGCGCGACCGTCCGGAGAGGAAGCACACTTTCGCGCCATGGCCAGAGCCCGCACCCGTAGCCGCCTCCGGACCCGCCGCTCGCGGATGGAGGAGTCCCACCCACGCCCGTCGCGGCCCCCGCTCGTCGAGCTCAGCGACGTGACGATGGTCTATCCCGGCGGCCACGTCGGGCTCGAGCGCGTGTCGCTGAAGATCGACCGCGGCGAGTTCGTCTTCCTCGTCGGCCCGACCGGCTGCGGCAAGTCGACGTTCATCCGGCTGCTGCTGCGGGGCCTCGAGCCGGCCAGCGGCCGGGTGATGGTCGCCGGCAAGGACATCAACGAGATCGACCGCTCGAAGGTGCCGATGCTGCGGCGCCGGATCGGCACCGTCTTCCAGGACTTCAAGCTGCTGCCGAACCGGACCGTCTACGACAACGTCGCCTACGCGCTGCAGGTCACCGGCACGCCCCGCGGTGAGATCAAGCGCCAGGTCCCCGAGATCCTGCGCATGGTCGGCCTCGGGGCGAAGATCCACAACTACCCCGACCAGCTCTCCGGCGGCGAGCAGCAGCGCGTCTCGGTGGCGCGCGCGTTCGTCAGCCACCCGCCGCTGCTGCTGGCCGACGAGCCGACCGGCAACCTCGACCCCGAGACCTCGATCGGGATCATGCAGCTGCTCTACCGGATCAACCGGACCGGGACCACCGTCGTCGTCGTCACCCACGACCGCGAGATGGTCGACAAGATGCGGCGCCGCGTCGTCCAGCTCTACGACGGCCGCGTGATCCGCGACCAGTCGGCCGGCCTGTACGCCAGCGACGAGTCGACCGAGGAGTTCGGCCTCCGGGTTCGCAACGAGCTCGGGGTCGAGCCCGACGACGAGCGCGACGGCGGCGACGACGTGAGCACGGTGCTGTGAGCCGGCTCCCGTTCTTCCTCGGCGAGGCCTACCGGGCGCTGCGCCGCAACGCCGCCCCCTCGATCGCCGCGGTCGTGACGATCGCGGTCACGGTGCTGCTCGTCGGCGTCCTCGTGCCGGTGCTGGAGGCGTCGGGGTCGAAGACCGACGACGTCCGCAGCCAGCTCGAGCTCAAGGTGTTCCTGTTCAACGATGCGACCCCGTCCGAGATCAAGAGCCTGCAGAACCGGATCGAGGGCATCCAGCACGTCGAGAGCGTCGAGTACGTGCCGCCGGCGAAGGCGCTGAAGATCCTCGAGGACCGGCTCGAGGACAAGAGCCTGCTCGACCAGCTCAACTCGAACCCGCTGCCGCCGGCGTTCAACGTCAAGCTCGATGATCCCGACAATCTCGAGTCGGTTCAGACGGCGCTCTCGCCGCCGGACTCGACCGGCAAGCCGCAGCCGATCAGCTCGGCGATCGATGACATCGTCAGCGGCGAGCAGACGCAGGCGATCCGCTCGGTCACCGGCGCCGTCAAGGTGTTGCTGCTGGCGATCGCGATCCTGCTCGCGCTCGCCTCGCTGTTCCTGATCGGCAACACGATCCGGCTCTCGATCTACGCGCGCCGGCGCGAGGTCGAGGTGATGCAGCTCGTCGGCGCGACCAACTGGTTCATCCGCTGGCCGTTCGTGATCGAGGGCATCGTCGTCGGCATGGTCGGCGCCGGCATCGCCGTCGGCATAATGATCGTCGCAAAGGCAATCATCGTCGACCCGCTGTCGGACGACCTGACCTTGATTGACAACTTCAACACGATCGCATTCGGACCCCTGATCGCCTCGCTGGTGGTCGGCGCGATGGCGCTCTCGGCGCTTGGCAGCGGCGTCACGCTGCGCCGGTTCCTGCGCATTTGAGCGCTCGCAGGCCGGCCTTCCTGCTCGGCCTGCTGGCCGGCCTCCTCGTCGCGCTCGCGCTCGTCGCGTTCGTCGATCCGGTTCGCGAGGCGCTGCCCGGCGTCGAGCAGCAGAGCCGCACCGACGAGGCGCGCGAGATCATCGGCGAGTCCTACTTCCGCGCGACCGATCCCGACAAGCTCGAGGACGCCTCGATCGCGGGGATGGTGCGGAAGATTTCGAAGCAGAACGACGACAGGTTCTCGCACTACTTCGACGCCGCCGCCTACAAGCGGTTCCAGGAAGCCAACTCGGGCCGCTTCTCCGGCGTCGGGCTCAGCGTCGCCGCGAGCAAGCGCGGCCTCAAGGTCGCCGCGGTCTTCGACGGCAGCCCGGCCGAGCAGGCGGGGATCGGAGTCGGCGACGTGATCGTCGCCGTCGAGGGCGACTCGATCGCCGGCGTCTCCGCCGAGGAGGCCTCGGCGCGGATCAAGGGCCCGCCGGGGACCGACGTCGAGCTCACTGTCGTCGACGGCGCCAGCGGCAAGCGGCGGACCCTGGACGTCGAGCGGGCCGAGGTCAAGGTCCCGGTCGTGCAGAGCAGGATCCGGCGCGAGGACGGCGAGAAGATCGGCTACGTCCACCTGTCGACGTTCAGCCGCGGCGCCCACGCCGAGCTGCGGGCGGCGATCGAGAAGCTGCGCAAGCGCGGCGCCGAGGGCCTCGTCTTCGACCTGCGCGGCAACGGCGGCGGCCTGCTCGACGAGGCCGTCCTCGTCACCTCGATCTTCCAGGAGGACGGGCCGGTGGTGACGATCGAGGGTCGCGACCGCGACCGCAAGACGTTCCAGGCGGCGGGCGATGCGCTCGATGGCCTCGGCCCGGTCGCGGTGCTCGTCGACGGCGACACCGCCTCGGCCTCGGAGATCACCTCGGCGGCGCTACAGGAGAACGACCTGGCGAAGATCATCGGCACCACCACCTTCGGCAAGGGCGTCTTCCAGGAGGTGATCGAGCTCGACGGCGGCGGCGCCCTCGACATAACCGTCGGCGAGTACCTGACGGCCGACGGCAGCTCGATCCTCGGCACCGGCGTCAGCCCGGACGAGAAGGTTGTCGACAGGGATCCCGGCGACGGCGACGACCGCGTGCTCGACGCGGGCCTGCGCGACGTCGCCGCGCGGATCGACGCGGGCGGCTAGCCGATGCCGGCGCAGCGATTCGACGCCAGCCGGCCGCGGGCGCTGGTCGTCTCCCGGCGCGGCCGGTTCTGGGTCGGCGAGCCGCTCTTCGACCGCGCCCCGCAGATCGCGCTGGGGCGCGGCCGGGTCCGGGTCGGGGAGGGCGGGATCGCGCTCTGCCGGATCGGCCCCCGCAGCGCCCAGCCGATCGCCGACCTCGGGCGCGCCGACCGTCCCCGCGACGTGATCGCCGCGCTGCTCGCCGACCGCGGGCTGCGGCCGACCTTCCGCGATCGCCACGAGCAGGAGGCGAGGCGGGCGATCGAGCGGCTGCGGGGCGACGCGGGCGGCCGCCGCGACCTGACCGCGGAGCCGACCTTCACCGTCGATCCGGCGAGCGCCCGCGACTTCGACGACGCGGTCTCGGCCCGGCGCGAGGGCGACGGCTTCCGGCTCTGGATCCACATCGCCGACGTCGCCGCCCACGTCGCGCCCGAGAGCGGCCTCGACCGCGAGGCCCTGGCACGCGCCAACTCGACCTACGCGCCGGGGGTCGTCGTGCCGATGCTGCCGCAGTCGCTGAGCGGCGACGCCTGCAGCCTGCGGCCCGGCGCCGAGCGGTTCGCGGTCACCGCCGAGCTCGTTCTCGGCGCCGGCGGCGAGCCGCGCTCGGCGAGCTTCTACCGCTCGCTGATCCGCTCCGACGAGCGCTTCGACTACGACCACCTCGACCGGATCTTCGCCGGCGCCGCGCGCGCGGCCGAGCCCGTCGCGATCGCGATCGAGGCGGCGCGGGCGGCGGCCGCCGCGACCGCCGCCGCGGGGGGGTCGGGGCTCAGCGTCGCCGGCTCCGAGCCCGAGTTCGTCTTCGCCGCCGACGGCACGCCCGAGCGCTCACGCCGGGTCGAGGCGACCGAGGCGCACCGGCTGATCGAGCGGCTGATGATCCTCACCAACGAGCAGGTCGCGACGCTGCTCGAGCGCAAGGGCGTGCCGGCGCTGTATCGCGTCCACGAGCAGCCCGATCCGAAGCGGGTCCGGTTCATGCTCGAGCAGCTCGCCTCGCTCGACGTGCCGACGCCGGCGATCGGCGAGCTCGCCGGACCGACCGAGGCCGGCGCGGTCGCGGTCGAGGCGAGCCGCCTCGTCGCCGCCGAAGCCGAGCGCCGCGGCCACGGGGCGGCGGCGCTCTCCTCGCTCGTCTTGCGGGCGATGCGCCCGGCCCGCTACAGCGAGCGCAACCTCGGCCACGCCGGCCTCGCCAGCCTCGCCTACGCGCACTTCACCTCGCCGATCAGGCGCTACCCCGACCTGATCGCGCACCGGGCGCTGCTGGCGGCGGTCGCCGGCGACGAGCCGGCGCCGGCCGCGGCCGAGGTCGCGGCCGCGGCCCTGCACTGCTCCGACCGCGAGCGCGAAGCGATCAAGGTCGAGCGCGACGCCGACGACGTCTGCGCGGGCTTCCTGCTCGAGCGCGAGCTGTTCGAGCGCGGCCGCGAGACCGCGTTCGCGGGCGAGGTCTCGGGCGTGATCGGCGCCGGCGTCTTCGTCTCCTTCGCGGGCGAGCGCTCCGACATCTACGAGGGCTTCCTGCCGGCGCGGCGGATCCGCGGCGACCGCTACGAGATCAACGACGTCGAATCGGCGCTGATCGGGACGCGAAGCGGGCGGCGGCTCGGCTACGGCGACCGGATCGAGGTTCGCGTCGACTCGGTCGAGGCGCCGCGCGGGCGCGTCGACCTGACCGCCGCCGAGCCCAAGCAGGAGCGAGCGCAGCGTGGCGGCGGCCGGCGCCGGGCGGGGACGCGGCGATGAGCCCGAAGCCGACCGCGGGCGAGGGCGGCCGCGGCCCCGACGTCGCGACCAACCGCGCCGCGCGCTTCGCCTACGAGCTCGTCGAGACGTTCGAGGCGGGGGTCGTGTTACAGGGGACCGAGGTGAAGTCGCTGCGCGACGGCAAGGCGCGGCTACGGGACGCCTACGCGCTGATCGACGACGGCGAGCTGTACCTGCGCGGCTCCTACATCCCGCCCTACCCGCCGGCGCGCGAGAACCACGAGCCCGAACGGCCCCGCAAGCTGCTCCTGCACCGCTGGCAGATCGAACGCCTGGTCGGGCGGATGCAGCGCAAGGGCCTGACGCTGATCCCGACGCGGATCTACTTCCGCGGCAACAACGCGAAGGTCGAGCTGGCGCTCGCGCGCGGCAAGGAGCGGGCCGACAAGCGCCGCGCGATCCGCGATCGCGACGTCGCCCGGGACGTCGCCCGCGAGCTCAAGGGCCGATATCGCTGAACGCCGCCGTTCATGCGGGAATGGGGCCTTGCCCAGGGTTGGGCCCGGTTGCTTCAATGTCGGCTGAGCGTCGAAGCGACGAGGAGCCGTCTTGAGCGAGCAGGATCCACAGCAGAACCCCTCCGTTCCCGCGCCCGCGAGCATGCCGCCGCCGTCCTCGGGCCCGGTCGAGGGCGCGCCGCCGGCTGGAGCACCGGTCGAGGGCGCGCCGCCGGCCGGAGCGCCGGTCGAGGGCCCGCCGCCGGGCGGGCAGCCGGCCTCGGCGCCGGCCGACGAGTCCCCGCGGCAGCGCAAGAAGCGGGAGCGCGAGGAGCAGAAGGCCGAGCGGGCGCGCCAGCGCGAGGAGCTGAAGCAGCGCCGGGCCGCCGAGAAGGCGGCGAAGAAGGCCGCCAAGAAGGGCGGCGCGGCGCCGCAGCCGCAGCCGCCCGCCGCCGTCTCGCCCGCGGCCGAGGCAGCCGGCCTCGCCAGCCCCGCCGCGGCCGCGGCGGGCGAGCC